>CAZIZA010000066.1:0-15571 GCA_964543555.1 uncultured Pseudomonas sp. | reverse complement strand
TGGATATAGCTCTCGTAGAGCACGCCGAGCACGATGTACATGGTGACGATGGCCGCCAGGATCAGCAGCAAGGTCGATGACAACGACGCACGGAACGCCTCGGCAGCACCCTGGAACTGGGTATTGATGCCGCCCGGCAGGCCGATCTCCTGCTCGACCCGCTCGATCACCGCCACTGCCTCGCCCAGCGACACACCGGGCGCCAGGTTGAACGACAGGGTCACCGCCGGGAACTGACCGATATGGTTGATCAGCAAACTGGCGGGCCGCTCCTCGATATGCGCCAGGGACGATAACGGCACCTGCTGGCCATCACCGGTGGCCACATGAATCTGACGCAGCGCGGCCAGACCGATACGCCCGCCATCGCGGCTCTCCAGCACCACGCGGTACTGACTGGCCTGGGTATAGATGGTGCTGATCTGGCGCTGGCCGAAGGCGTCATACAAAGCATCGTCGACAGTGCCGACATTGATGCCCAGGCGCGCCGCAGCGTCACGGTCGATATCCAGAAACACCTGCAAGCCGCGGTTCTGCAGGTCGCTGGCCACATCAGTCAGCTCCGGCTGCTCGCGCAGCGCCTCGACCAGACGCGGCGTCCAGGTTTCCAGCAACTGGCTGTCAGGCGATTCCAGGGTGAACTGGAACTGCGTGCGGCTGATGCGATCTTCGATGGTCAGGTCCTGCACCGGCTGCATGAACAACTCGATACCGGAAACCTTCGCCAGCTCCGGACGCAGGCGTTCGATCACCTCGCTGGCGGTGACGTCGCGCTCGGCGTGGGGCTTGAGGTTGATCAGCAAACGGCCGCTGTTGAGCGTCGGGTTGTCGCCATCCACGCCAATCGACGAGGACAGGCTGGCCACCGCCGGATCACGCAGGATCACGTCGGCCAGACGCTGTTGACGCTCGCTCATCGCACTGAAGGAAATCGACTGCGGCGCCTCGGAAATGCCCTGGATCACGCCGGTGTCCTGCACCGGGAAGAAACCCTTGGGCACCGCCATATACAGCAGCACGGTCAGGCCCAGCGTGGCCAGGGCCGCCAGCAGGGTCAGCGGTTGGTGACGCAGCACCCACTGCAGCCACACGCCATAGCGTTCGATCATGCGGTCAATCACGCCACCTGCCGCGTGGTAGAAGCGCCCTTCCGACTCGGGCTTTTCGGCCTTGAGCAGGCGCGCGCACATCATCGGCGTCAGAGTCAGCGACACCACCAGGGAAATCAGGATGGCCACGGCCAGGGTGATGGCGAACTCTCGGAACAGCCGGCCCACCACATCGGCCATGAACAGCAGGGGAATCAATACGGCAATCAGCGACAGGGTCAGCGAGACCAGGGTGAAGCCGATTTGCCGGGCGCCCTTCAGCGCAGCGTTGAGCGGCGTTTCGCCCTCCTCCAGGTGACGGGCGATGTTCTCCAGCATGACGATGGCATCGTCGACCACAAAACCCGTGGCGATGGTCAGCGCCATCAGCGTCAGGTTATTGATGGTGAAGCCGGCCAGGTACATCACCCCAAAGGTACCGATCAACGACAGCGGTACGACGATTGACGGGATGATGGTCGCCGACAGCTTGCGCAGGAACAGGAAGGTCACCATCACCACCAGGGCGATGGCCAGCAGCAACTCGTGCTGCACATCGCGCACGGCGGCGCGGATGGTCTGGGTGCGGTCGGTGAGCACCTTGACCTCGACGCTGGCCGGCAAACCTTCCGTCAGGTGCGGCAGCAGGGCCTGGATGCGGTCGACCACATCGATCACGTTGGCGCCGGGCTGGCGCTGCACGTTGACCAGCACCGCCTGGTTGCGATTGGCCCAGGCGGCCAGGCGCTCGTTCTCGGCACCGTCGATGATCTCGGCGACATCCTTCAGGCGCAGTGCCGAGCCGTTCTCGTACTTGAGGATCAGCTCGCGGTATTCGTCGACCGACTTCAACTGGTCGTTGGCATCGAGCTGAGAAACCCGCGTGGGCCCGTCGAAGTTACCCTTGGGCTGGTTGACGTTGCTGGCGGTGATCAGGCTGCGCACGTCGGCCAGGCTCAGGCCGTAGGACGCCAGCGCCTCCGCGTTGACGCGAATACGCACCGCCGGACGTTGCCCGCCGGCCAGGGTCACCAGGCCGACACCGCTGGTTTGCGCGAGCTTCTGCGCCAGGCGGGTATCGACCAGGTCGTTGACCTGCGGCAGCGGCATGGTCTTCGAACTCACCGCCAGGGTCAGCACGGGCGTATCAGCCGGATTGACCTTGTTGTACACCGGCGGCGCCGGCAGATCGCCAGGCAGCAGGTTGCTCGCGGCGTTGATCGCCGCCTGCACTTCCTGCTCGGCCACCGCCAGGGAGACGTCCAGATTGAAGCGCAGGGTGATCACCGAAGCGCCGCCCGAGCTGGTCGAGGACATCTGCTTGAGCCCGGCCATCTGCCCGAACTGGCGCTCCAGCGGTGCGGTCACGGCGCTGGTCATCACATCCGGGCTGGCGCCTGGGTAGAGGGTCAGTACGCGGATGGTCGGGTAGTCCACCTCCGGCAGCGCCGATACCGGCAACAGGCGATAGGCGATCAGACCGCTGAGGAAGAGCGCCACCATCAGCAACGTGGTGGCGACCGGCCGCAGGATGAACGGGCGGGAGATATTCATGTGTCGTTCCGTGCTGTACCCGGACGTGCCGAATCATCAGGTGTGCTCTGACGGGCGCCGGGCTGCCTGGCTTCGCCGCCAGGAGTCTGCACCTGATTCGAGTCGATCACGTCGACCTGACTGCCATCTCGCAAACGGTCGGTGCCCTCCAGCACCAGTCGTTCACCCTGCTGAACGCCCTCGCTGACCATGCTGCGTTCGGCATCACTGGCAGCAAGGGTGACCGAACGGACACTGACCTTGTTCTCGCCGTCGACCACGTAGACAAAAGTGCCCTGAGTGCCGAACTGCACAGCAGCAGAGGGGATGATGGTGGCGGCGTCATGGGTTTCAACACGCAGACGCACGTTGACGAACTGATTGGGGAAAAGCATCTGCTCGGCGTTGTCGAAGCGCGCCTTGAGCTTGACCGTGCCGGTGGTGGTATCGATCTGGTTATCCAGGCTCTCCAGTACGCCTTCAGCCAGTTTCAGGCGCTCGCCACGATCCCAGGCCTCGACCGCCAGGGTCTTGCCTTCACGCCGGCGCTGCAACACAGCCGGCAAATCGCCTTCGGGGATGGTGAAGATCACCGCAATCGGATCGGCCTGGGTGATCACCACCAATGGCGTGGTATCGCCGCCGCTGACCAGGTTGCCGACATCGAGCTGGCGCAGCCCGAGACGGCCTGAAATCGGCGCACGAATCTGGGTGAAATCAAGGTTGAGCTTGGCCGTGGCGACATCGGCCTGATTGCTCTGCAAGCTACCCCGGTACTGATTGACCAGCGCCTGCTGGGTGTCGAGGGTCTGCTTGGCGATGCTATCTTCGGCGTACAGCCCCTTGTAACGCTGCAAATCCAGCTCGGCGTTCTTCAATTGCGCCTGATTTTCCTGCAGCGCGCCCTGCGCCTGTTGCAAGGCCACCTGATAGGGACGCGGATCGATCACTGCAAGAAGATCGCCAGCCTTGACCTGCTGACCTTCTTCGAACAGCACCTTGACCAGTTCACCATCGACCCGCGAGCGCACGTTGACCGTGTTGTAGGCAGTCACCGTACCGAGTGCCTTGAGCTCGATGGCGAACTCGCCTTGCTCGGCTTCGGCCACGCGCACCGGCACTGGCCCCATGTCACCGAAGCGACCGCGGCCCATTTGCTGGCTCTGTGGCTTGCTCGGCCAGAACCACCACAGCAGCAGGAGCAAAACGGCGAGCAACGTCAGACCGATCAGCCATTGGCGGGAAGTATTCGAAGAGGACGGAAGGGCATTCGACATGGCGGGCGCGAGATCACATTTTCAGGGAGTCGGAACGATAAGCACTGGCCCGCGACAAGCAAAGCCCATTTACCCGCTTTTTACGCTGCCCTTACGTTACTAACTGTTTGAGTCCGCAAAAAAATCTGCATCAGGCAAGGGCTTGTCGACGTACCTGGAACGTTCGGTTTGATACGCAAATAAAAACGGCCTGCAATGCAGGCCGTTTCATCAAACCAGCTGCGAGTTACTTCAACGCGGCCAGAGCGGCTGCGTAATTCGGCTCATCGGCGATTTCGCCAACCAGCTCGCTGTGCAGCACCTTGTCGTTTTCATCCAGCACCACTACTGCACGGGCAGCCAGGCCGGTCAGCGGGCCACTGGCAATGGCAACACCGTAGTGCTTGAGGAACTCGCCACCACGCAGGGTGGACAGGTTGACCACCTTTTCCAGGCCTTCAGCACCGCAGAAGCGCGCCTGAGCAAACGGCAGGTCAGCGGAGATGCACAGCACAACGGTGTCGTTCAGTTGGCTGGCTTCAGCGTTGAACTTGCGCACGGAGGTGGCGCAGGTCGGGGTATCGACGCTGGGGAAGATGTTCAGCACTTTGCGCTTGCCGGCCAGGCTGGCCAGGGTAACGTCGCTCAGGTCGCCAGCGACCAGGCTGAACGCCGGCGCCTGTTGGCCAACTTGCGGCAGCTGACCATCGACCTGTACCGGATTGCCTTTGAGAGTGACTTGCGCCATGGGAGTTTCCTTATCGTTCAGGGAGTTGAAGGACAAATGTGTGACATGGGCTCGCAGCAGCGAATGACCCATCGAATGGCAGGTCACGGCCCGACCATCCGACCAGACTAGCGCAGAAGCGACGCCGATACACCGGAGACCGAGTAGGGATTTTAGCGAAAGATGCTTTCAGCATCAGAAATCGCGCCGGTAGAACAGATCGAGCGAACTGGCCAGACCACTGGCTGCCTCCAGATAAAGTCGTCGACTCAGCTGATAGCGCAGGGCGATGGTATTGGCCGGCTCGAATACCCCGACGCCATACCGCAGGCTGAGGCGCTCGGTGATATTGCCGCTGGCCACCACGCTGGTGGTCACTCCGCTGCCTTCGGTGTCGAGCTGAAAGTCCTGAATCCCCAGGCTGCTGGCCAAGCCGGTGGTAATCGAACTGCTGCCAGCCAAACCCAGCGCCAGCGCCGCCTGACCCAGCATGTTGTTGTCGCCACTGCTCTGCCCCATGGGTCGCCCCAGTACCAGGTAGGACAGTGCCTGTTCCTGGCTCATGGCAGGCTCGGCGAAGACTGTGGTACTGGGCTGTTCGGCGCTGCCGGACAAACGAATACCGGCCACGACCGTATCAACCCGGCGAATGGCTTCGACATCGAGAAATGGCTGATCGATTGGCCCCGTGAACAACAACCGTGCGCGGCGAATGGTGAGGCGCTGGCCGTAGGCGCGATAGCGCCCATTGGCCAGATCCAACTCGCCACGGGTATCGAGGTTATCACCGATATGAACACGCCCACGCAGGTCGGCGCTCAACCCGAAGCCGCTGAAGGCCAACTTGTCGCGACCGACCTCGACGTCGATATCCATGGCGATACCCAGCCCCTGCTCAGCCTCAGGCACTTCGCGACCCACCACCTGCGCATCGCCGGAGACTTTTACCGTTGACGGCGGCAGCTCACGCACGCTGATCAGACCGCGTGGTACACCGACCTTACCGCTGATGGCCAGGCGCTGAGCACGCAGCTGCAATTGCAGATCAGGCTCGACTTCCAGTTCGGCATAAGGCTCGACCTTCACCGGCAGGCGTTGGCCTTGCAGGGCCAGGTCACCCGTCAGACCTTCGCCCCAGTACAGTTCACCGCGCAGGCTGCCACGTCCCTGCTCACCGCTGCGCCAATCACCCGACAACTGCACACGCTCACCCGCGATCAGCGCCTGCAACTGCAACGCTTCCAGGCTGACCGGCAGCTCGCTCCCGGAAAGCTCGCCGCCTTCCAGCCTTAGCTGGCCGTTGATCTGCGGCGCCAATAGCTGACCACCGATACTGCCACTGCCCTGCAGCTTGCCCTCGAGCGTATCCGCCACGGCCACGAAAGGGCGCAGCACGGCCAGATCAAACCCCGTCAGACGAAACTCGCCGCTGACCGGTTTGTTCGCCGGGCGCGGATCGATCTGCGCCTGCAACAACAACTCACCCAGACGCGTGCTGACGAAACGCAGTTCGCTGTCCACCCGCTGCGGGCGCAGCGTACTGTTCAGGCGCAAACTGTCGTAGGGGAAATCCAGCCACTGCTCGTCATCCGGCTGGCGAATGCGCAGATTGCCCGCCCCTGCATCCAGCGTGACCTGCCCGTTGGGGCCCGTGTCCGGCAGCTCGACCTTGAGTTGACCATCCAGCCGCCCCTGCCAGGCGAAATCGTCAGGTAACCAGGGCTGCAGGCTGGCCAGCGGGAAGTTCTCCAGTCGCCAGTCCAGGCTGGGCTGCGGCATCAGCCGTTGCTGCCCGCCGCAGAGGCTGGCATCACCGGACTGCCAGCAATGCGCGCCCAGGTTGAGGCGGCCACTGCTCAGACGCTCCAGGCTCGCCGCCTGTTGCAGTTGCCAGTTCTGGCCACCACTCTGCACGCGACCCGTGACGATACGACCGCGCCAATCGCCCTGCTCGCTCAAGCGCCCGTCCAGGGCCAACGCCAGCTGCAACAGCGGGCCTTGCAGGTCGATCTCCAGCGCCTGACGATGTTGATCGCCGTGACCATCGGCCTGCAAACGCCCAAGGTAGGTATCGCCGATACGGATACCGCGCAGATTCAAGCCGATACGCGCCTGCTGGCGAGTGTCCAGCGTCGCATCCAGCTGCAGGCGGCGCAGGCTGGGATCGCCGAAGGCAAGACGCTCCCCACTCAGCGCAAGCTGACCTTGCGGCGCCTGCAGCGTACCGGCCAGCGATAGCTGGCCCTGTATGCGGCCTTGCAGGCCCGGCCAGAGTTGCCCCAGATGTGGCAATGCCAATTCCAACTGACCGCGCAAACGCTGATCCAGTGCGCCCTGGCCGCTGATCCGGTTATCGCCCAGTCGTACCAGCAACTTCTCGAGCTGCCACTGCTCGCCGCTTCCAGCGCCCTGCACCTGCAATTGCGCTGGCTGGCCACGCAGACGGCCATTGAGGTCGATATCGGCCTTGGCCTGCAGCGCACCCGCTTTGAAGCTGCCCGAGGTGTTAAGTGGTCCGGCCAGACTGCCCGGCAGCTCGGCGAGCCAGTAACCGGGATCGAGAGCGCCGAGCTGCAGCATGGCCTGCCAATCGATACCGTCGGCAAAACCAACCTTGACCACCCCTTCGGCGCGGCCCTGGCCAGCCACCAGTTGCAACTGCGGCAGGCTGACCTGGCCGAGATCGCCACTGACCGGACTGCTCAGGCTGAAATCCCCCGCCGGCCCCTTGAGCTGCGCAGCGAAGTTACCCAGGTAATTGCCTTCGCTGTAGCTGACTTCTGCCTGCAGCTCCTGCAGCGCCACGGGGGGCGGCTCGTCCAGCGGGTACAGGCGCTGCCAGGGGAAATCCAGCCAATCGAGCTTGGCATCGGCCTGGAACGCCGCGCTCCAGGCGAGCATGCCACTGAGCTGCAGATGCTGCTGATCCTCGGCCTCGATGCGCAGCCATTCGATGTCAGCGCCCTTGCCATCGACCCTGCCGCGAACAGCCAGCGGCATCGGCGCTTGCTCGGCAGGCAGCGTGGCACTGCCGTCAATTCGATAACCGCTGTTCAGGTCACCCTTTGCCGACAACGTCAGCGCCTGCAGGTGCAGCGTCTGCGGCAAGGCACTGCTGGCCTGGAAATCCTGGCTGGTCAGACGCAGTTCGGCGGGCAGGTGTTCGGCCAGCGCTTGCACCTGCCCTTCAAGGCGGGCGTCAAGATAGCCGCTGCTGTCAGCCTCGATCTTCAGGCTGCGCTGCAATTCGCCAGCGACTTGCAGCGCCACCTGCCAGCTCTTGCCATCGACTTCCGGCAATTGCAGGCGACCGCTCAGGGTCAGGGGCCAATCGCCCTGCGGCGTCAGTTGGCCGCTGAGGTCCAGGCTCAGGTCATCCCGCAGCAAAGCCAGACGTTGCAGTTCCACACCCTGCTCGTTCCAGTTGGCGATCAGTTCGAGATCGCTCAATTGCCTCTGGCCGTCAAGGCGCAGTTCGCCTAGCTGGATATCGCCCAATTGCAGGCGCAGTGGCAGTGTGAGGTTCGGCAGGCTCAGCGGCTCATCGCTGACTTCTCCACCTTCGGGCAATGTCACGGCTACCTGCTGCAGATGCAGGCGATCCAGGCACAGCCTCATACGCAGCAGGCATGAGGGCGACCAGGCCATGTCCAACTGCTGCAGCTCAACACGGATTTCATCCTGCTGCCAAAGTACTGCGTCAGCCTGCCAGGCACCCGCGAGACGTCCTGCGAAGGTGTCGACCTGCAGGCCTGGCACCTGGGCCAGCAACCAACGACTGCCCCCCTGAGTGCCCAACAGCGCCCAGAGAGCCGTGACAACCAGCAACACCAGACCCAGCAGACCGCCTGCCAGCCATTTCAGCAGACGCCGAGTCATAGCTCAGGCCCCATGGAGAAATGCAGGCGCACACCACCTTCATCATCCAGCGCATGCGCCAGATCCAGGCGCAGCGGCCCAACCGGTGAAACCCAACGCACGCCAAACCCCACACCGGTCTTGAGGGTGGGAAACTCCAACGAGTTGAATGCATTGCCCTGGTCGATGAACGTCGCCAGGCGCCACGTGTCGGTGAGACTGTACTGATACTCGGCACTGGCAGCGAACAGGTAGCGGCCGCCGATCCTGTCGCCACGATTGTTCACCGGTGACAGGGTTTGGTAGTCATAGCCACGCACACTCTGATCGCCGCCGGCAAAGAAGCGCAGCGACGGTGGCACGGAAGAGAAACCATTGGTTTCGGTACCGCCGAACTGCACACGGCCGAGCAGGCGATGATTGTCGAATACGGTAGTCAACCCTTTGAGCATCACGTTGCCGTGCAACACATTGGCATCGGACAGAACACCATCGACGGCGCCGCGCAGGTCGAACTGCACGCGATAGCCCTGACTGGGATCGAGGCGATTATCGCTGCGCAGCAACGAGTAGCTGAGGCCCGGCATGAACAAGGTGCTCAGCCCGGAATCATCACCCAGGCGGTATTCCTCATGCTGCCATTTAACCGACAGAACACGTTGCCAACCATCGGCACGCTGGCTGTGCCACTCCGGGCCGACGGTAAGCAGACGGCTTAGGCTGTCCTTGCTGGCCAGCTCTTCATACTGATAACCGCCGGCCAGACGCAACTTGTCGGTCAAGGGCGGATCGCCTGGAATGTCGTACCACAGGCCGACATTCTGCCGTGGTGCGGACAATTCGGTTTCCACCCCGTAGCTATGCCCCTGCGGATTGCGCCAGTGGCGCGTCCAGTTGGCGCGCAGGCGCGGCCCAACGTCGGTGGAAAAACCCAGGCCCAAACCCATGGTACGGGGCTCGCGCACCTGCAGCGCCACCGCGACCGGAATACGCAACTGGTCAGCCTGGGTCGGGATGGCATCGACTCGTACCGACTCGAAATAGCCGCTGGACTGCAGTGCCTGGTAGAGCTCGGCGATGAGTTCGGAGTCATAGGGGGTATCGGGCGCGAACGGCACCATACGCCGCAACAGATCCTCGTCGAAGGGGAAATCGCCACTGAAAGCGATATCACCCAGGCTGTAGCGCGGCCCGCTGGCGAATACCAGCTCGATATCGGCCACACCGGCAGCCGGATCGACCTGCAAGAGCTGACGAGTGAATCGACCCTCGAAAAAGCCGTAGCGCGAAGCCTGGTTCTGAATCAGCCGCTTGGCATCTTCGTAGCGTCCGTGATTAAGCACGGACCCTGGCTGCAGACGACTGGCATTGGGGAGGCGAAAGGCCCGCAGCTCACTGGCCGGCCCTTCGATACGCAGATCGACGTTACGCAGACGAACACGCTCGCCTGGCTCTACCTCGAGCACCAGGCGCGGTGTATCGCCCTCTTCGATTCGGCTGCGAATGCGCGCCTGGTAATAACCCAGGGCCTGGGCCGCCTTGTCGGCCTCGCTCTCGGCAATGCGCCGCAGGCGGCGCAACGACTGCGCATCACGCCCGTCGAGGCTGCCGACATAACCTTCGATATTGGTCTTGAGGGCCGAATTGCTTGGGGTGATTCGCACGTCCAGCTCGCCTGCGGCGAAGGCACCCGTACTGATCAGCAGCAGCACCAGGCTGCGCTGAAGATGTCCGTATACGCTCATGGTGAAGGATGCTACCACGGAACAGGCCCCCAATCAGAGCCGTTGCATGTGCACCCGACAGCCAGAGTTCAGGCGCTGATGCGCACCACGGGCTGCGGATTGGGATGAAAGAATACGTGCTCGACCACCGGGCCAATGGCCAGCTCGCCGATCTCTTCGTAGCCCTGGCGACGGTAGAAATCCAGATATCGGGTATTGCCGGTGTCCAGTACCACGCCTTGCGAGCCGCTATCCTGTGCGCACCAGTTATGCAGCGCTTCGAGCAACTGCTCGCCGCGATGCTGCCCCTGAAACTCGGGGTGAATGCCCAGTAGCGGCAGCACATGGTATGGCCCGGGCGGCAAGCTGCTGAGCACCGCATCGTGGTACTCGAGATAGCGCTTGGTGCAGCTGAAACCGGTGCTCAGCAACATGCGCAGGCGCCACCCCCAGCTTTCTGTGATATCCAGACGCCGCTGCGGTGGCGCGATCAGTGCTGCGCCGATCAGGCGGTCATCGATAAGCAGGCCGATGGCAGGCAGATCCTCTGCAAAGTGCTGCTGTACAAGTTCGCGAATCGTCGCGCGCACACGCTGATCGAAACCCGGTCGCTGCGCTTCGAACAGGTAGGCAAAGGTTGGCTCGTGGCGATAGGCATGGTAGAGCAGCGAACGCACCTCGCGGGCATAACCACCATCGAGCATACGCACTTCTGCTGGAGCGTTGTTGGGCATGGCGGACCTCAGTTGTTGTGCGTTGTGGGTCAGGCGTGTCCCAGGCAACTTAGCACCACCTCATGACGCCCGCCAGGCGCTGGCAGCGAGCGCCGAGGATCGGCTAGCATCGCCTTTTGCTCAGGACCCGCTGCCCATGAAAATCGTCTCTTTCAATATCAATGGCCTGCGTGCGCGCCCTCATCAATTACACGCCTTGATCGAAAAGCACCAGCCGGACGTGATCGGCCTGCAGGAAACCAAGGTAGCCGACGAGCAGTTCCCGGAAAAGGAGATCCGCCAACTCGGCTATCACGTGCATTACCACGGCCAGAAGGGCCACTACGGTGTCGCCCTGCTCTCGCGCCAGGAGCCGCTGAGCGTGCACAAGGGATTCCCCGATGACGATGCGGACGCTCAACGCCGCTTTATCTACGGCACATTCGCCGATGCAAGCGGCAACCCGATCACCGTCATGAACGGCTATTTCCCACAGGGTGAAAGCCGTGATCATCCGGTTAAATTCCCGGCCAAGCAGCGCTTCTATGCCGACCTGCAGCAGTTACTGCTTGAGCGCTTCGACCCGCAACAGGCGTTGGTAGTAATGGGGGATATCAACATCAGCCCGGAAGATTGCGACATCGGTATCGGCGAGCCCAATCGCCTGCGCTGGCTGAAAACCGGCAAGTGCAGCTTCCTGCCGGAAGAGCGCGAGTGGCTGGCGACCCTGAAGAACTGGGGGTTGGTGGACAGTTTCCGTCACCTCAACCCTGAGGTGAATGACCGTTTTAGCTGGTTCGACTACCGCAGCCGGGGCTTCGAAGACGAGCCAAAGCGCGGCCTGCGCATCGACGTGATCCTCGCCAGCCAGCCGTTGCAGGCACGCTTCAAGGAAGCCGGCATCGACTATGATCTGCGCGGCATGGATAAGCCATCGGATCATGCGCCGATCTGGCTGGAACTGGAGTGAAAACGGGCGTTTAACGACAAGGCACTCCGTCACAAGACTGCAACCTGGCTGACTTAATCTTCGCGGCACGTTGTCCCACCCACTAGAAGGTGCCTGCCGCATGCCGCGCGCTCCGTCCGCCGACCGCGACCTCTGGGGTCGCACGCTGTCCTTGTTGCTGATTGGCTTCATCTGCTACGCCTTACCGCTTTCTGTCTTCGCAGCCACCCTGCCCGCCTCCGTGGGTAACCAGCCGGTGCTTCGCCTTCAAGGCTCCAACACCATTGGGGCGAAGCTGGCACCGGAACTGATCAAGGGGTTGTTCGAAGCGCAAGGCCTGAAAGACATTCGCAGCGAAGACGGCGCCCGCGACAACGAGCAGCGCGTTCTGGCACAGCAGGCCGATGGCCGCCAGGTCATCGTCGAAGTGGCGGCGCATGGCTCAGGCACCGGTTTTACGGCACTCAAGGATGGCAGTGCCGACCTGGCCGCTTCGTCCAGGCCGATCAAGGACAGCGAAGCCGCCAGCCTGGCTACGCTGGGCGACCTGCGCAGCCCGCAGAGCGAACAGGTCATCGCCATCGACGGTTTGGCGATCATCGTCCACCCATCCAATCCTGTTGGCACGCTTAGCGTGGAACAGATCGCCAAGCTCTTTGCTGGCGAGATCGACGATTGGGCAACGCTGGGCGGCCGCCCCGGCAAGGTCGGCCTTTACGCACGCGATGACAATTCCGGCACCTATGACACCTTCAAGGAGCTGGTACTAACATCGGGCGGACGCACCCTCGCGGCTGGCGCAAAACGCTTCGAGTCAAGCAACCTGCTGTCGGACTCGGTGAGCCGTGACCCCAATGGCATCGGTTTCATCGGCCTGCCTTACATCCGCCAAGCCAAAGCTGTTGCCGTCGTTTCCGGCGACTCTCAGCCGATGCCCCCCAGCACTACGCTGATCGCCACCGAAGACTACCCACTGGCGCGGCGCCTGTTTTTCTACAACGCAGGGCAACTGCACAATCCCTGGGCACGCGCACTGATCGACTTCGCCCACAGCCCACGCGGCCAGAGCATCGTCGATAACAGCGGCTTCATCGCCCAAACCGTGCAAGCGATCAAGGTCAGCGCAGATGTGCAAATGCCGATGGAGTACCAGCAACTGGCGCAAGAGGCGCAACGCCTGTCGGTGAATTTCCGCTTCCAGGAAGGCAGCGCAACGCTGGATAACAAGGCCCATCGTGATTTGCAGCGGGTGCTGGACTATCTCAAGCGGCACGACAAGCTGCGGGACAAGGTGGTGCTGGTGGGTTTTGGCGACCCCAAGAGCGACCCCGAGCGCGCCGAGTTGCTGTCGAAACTACGCGCCATGGCCGTACGTCGCGAACTGGCCAAGCAAGGCGTGCTGTTTCGTGAAATCACCGGTATGGGCAGCGAGCTACCCGTAGCGGCCAATGATCAGTACAACGGGCGCATCCGCAATCGCCGCGTCGAAGTCTGGGTCTACTGATACCGCAAAATATTTTCTTACAAAGGGCTTGGCAGCCCCAGGACTCGACGTTAATCTTCGCGGCGCGTGACGCCGGGCCCCTCTGGCGGTGAGTGCTCTCACCGTGATGTCGGAGTCACTGAGTGAATCTTCTTTCAACTCAGGCAGACATAAGGGAGGGCTCATGGACGCTCTACTTGCCTTTTTGACATCCCCCATCTTCGGTACACCTGGCTGGTTCTGGCTGGCCTTCCTGTTACTGATCATCACTCTTCTGGTACTCGACCTCGGCGTGCTGCATCGCGATCAGCATGAAATCGAGATGCGCGAGAGCCTGCTGCTGTATGCCGGCTATTTCAGCGTCGGCGTCGCCTTCGGTGGCTGGATCTGGTGGCAACTCGGCGGCACCAAGGCGATGGAGTACTACACCGGTTTCCTGGTGGAGCAATCGCTGTCGATGGATAACGTCTTCGTTATGGCGATGATCCTCGGTTACTTCAATATCCCGCGTCAGTACCAGCATCGCGTGCTGTTCTGGGGCATTCTCGGGGTGATCGTCCTGCGCGCGATCATGATCGGCCTGGGCACGGCCCTGGTGCAGCAGTTCGACTGGATCCTCTACATCTTCGGCGCCTTCCTGCTGTTCAGCGGCATCAAAATGCTGCGCAGCAATGACGAAGAAGCCCACCCGGACCTGGCACAGAATCCGGTTATCCGTTTCGTGCGCAAGCACATCCGCGTGACTGACGATCTACATGGAGGCCATTTCCTGGTTCGCCTGAAGGATCAGGCCACCGGCAAACCGCTGCTATATGCCACCCCGTTACTATTGGCGCTGGTGCTGATCGAGCTGGCCGACCTGGTCTTTGCTGTAGACAGCGTGCCGGCAGTACTGGCCATCTCGCAGGATCCGTTCATCGTTTACACCTCGAACATTTTCGCCATTCTCGGTCTGCGCGCCCTTTACTTCGCCCTGGCCGCACTGATGCACCGCTTCATCTATTTGAAGTACGCTCTGGCACTGGTGCTGATGTATATCGGCGGCAAGATTTTCCTGCATGACCTGATCAAGGTACCCGCCCTGCTCTCGCTGGCCGTCACCCTGGGTCTGCTGGCGGGCGGAGTACTCTTGTCGCTGCTGAAGACCCGCAATCAAAGCGCGCCACAACACTGACAAGGCATCCGTTACCCATTAATGACAAGGCCCGCTGATGCGGGCCTTGTCATTTTTCCTGATCAGCGACTGGCTTTCATCGCCTCACGCGGCACGTATTTACCGATTTCATACTTGCCGATGGCGGCGCGGTGCACCTCGTCCGGGCCATCAGCCAGGCGCAAGGTGCGCTGCATGGCGTACCAGTAGGCCAGCGGGAAATCGTTGGAAACGCCCGCGCCACCGTGCATCTGGATCGCCCGGTCGATCACTTTGAGTGCCACGTTGGGCGCTACCACCTTGATCTGGGCAATTTCGCTGGCGGCGATCTTGTTGCCGACGGTATCCATCATGTATGCCGCGTTGAGTGTCAACAGACGTGCCTGGTTGATCTCCATGCGCGAGTCGGCAATGTGGTCGATGTTGCCGCCCAGCCGTGCCAGTGGTTTGCCGAAAGCGGTCCGGCTGACGGCGCGCTTGCACATCAACTCCAGGGCGCGCTCGGCCATGCCGATCGAGCGCATGCAGTGGTGGATGCGACCTGGGCCAAGGCGACCCTGAGCAATCTCAAAGCCACGCCCCTCACCCAGCAGCACGTTCTCGTAGGGCACACGCACGTTCTCGAACAGCACTTCGGCATGGCCATGCGGCGCATCGTCGTAACCGAATACCGGCAGCGGTCGTAGCACCGTAACACCTGGCGCGTCCATCGGCACCAGGATCATCGAGTGCTGCTGGTGACGCGGCGCATCCGGATTGGTCAACCCCATGAAAATCATGATCTTGCAGCGCGGGTCACAGGCGCCCGACGTCCACCATTTGCGACCGTTGATCACCCACTCATCGCCTTCACGACGGGCATTGGCCTGCATGTTGGTCGCATCGCTGGAGGCCACACCCGGCTCGGTCATGGCGAACGCGGAACGGATCTCGCCGGACAGCAGCGGCAACAGCCATTGCTGCTTTTGCGCCTCGCTGCCGTAGCGCACCAGCACTTCCATGTTGCCGGTATCCGGCGCGGCGCAGTTGAACACTTCGGGCGCGATGTGCGA
The DNA here is from genome assembly GCA_964543555.1 of uncultured Pseudomonas sp. GTDB lineage: Bacteria > Pseudomonadota > Gammaproteobacteria > Pseudomonadales > Pseudomonadaceae > Aquipseudomonas. The sequence goes on along the minus strand of CAZIZA010000066.1, from coordinate 35 downwards.
GCGTCCCATGATCTCGCAGAGCGGCGCGTACTCGA
>CAZIZA010000065.1:0-15627 GCA_964543555.1 uncultured Pseudomonas sp. | reverse complement strand
TTGCTGAGAAGCGACCCAAGCACGGCGGGCCCTGGCAGGCCCGACCGCAAGTCCTACGACATTTTTTAGGAGAGTGTCATGTCCGTTGCCACGTTAAATAAGCCTGACATCATGGCGCAGTACCAGCGCGCCAAGAACGATACCGGTAGCCCGGAAGTGCAGGTTGCCCTGCTGACCGCCAACATCAACAAGCTGCAAGGTCACTTCAAGGCCAACGGTAAGGATCACCACAGCCGTCGTGGTCTGATCCGTATGGTTAACCAGCGTCGTAAGCTGCTGGACTACCTGAAGGGTAAAGACACCAGTCGTTACAGCGCCCTGATCGGTCGCCTGGGCCTGCGTCGTTAATAGACGCGAGCTGCACAAGTTGGAAGCTGGGAGTTCGGCGTCGCGAGTGGGGAGTGATCCTCGGCTCGTGACGTCGGGCTTCCAGCTTTTGGCTTTTCGAGGGATGTACCGGGTCCGATTCCCGTGCGTCTTTCCAATTTCCCCCAAGGCAACAAAGAGAAGGAAAACACCGTGAACCCGGTAATCAAGAAATTCCAGTTCGGTCAGTCGACCGTTACCCTCGAGACTGGCCGTATTGCCCGTCAGGCCTCCGGCGCCGTGCTGGTCACCGTCGATGACGACGTCAGCGTGCTGGTCACCGTGGTCGGTGCCAAGACCGCCGATCCGAGCAAGGGCTTCTTCCCGCTGTCCGTGCACTACCAGGAAAAGACCTACGCAGCCGGCAAGATCCCTGGCGGTTTCTTCAAGCGTGAAGCGCGTCCTTCCGAGAAGGAAACCCTGACCTCGCGCCTGATCGACCGCCCGATCCGTCCGCTGTTCCCGGAAGGCTTTCAGAATGAAGTGCAGGTCATCTGCACCGTCGTGTCCACCAGCAAGAAGACCGATCCGGACATCGCTGCGATGATCGGTACCTCGGCCGCCCTGGCTATTTCCGGTATCCCGTTCAACGGCCCGATTGGTGCCGCGCGCGTCGCCTTCCACCCGGAAACCGGCTACCTGCTGAACCCGAACTACGAGCAGCTCAAGGCCTCCAGCCTGGACATGGTCGTCGCCGGTACCAAGGACGCCGTGCTGATGGTCGAATCGGAAGCCAAAGAGCTGACCGAAGATCAGATGCTGGGCGCCGTACTGTTTGCCCATGAAGAATTCCAGGTGGTCATCCAGGCTGTTGCCGAGCTGGCTGCCGAAGCCGGCAAGCCGACCTGGGACTGGCAGCCGAAGCCGGAAAATACCGCACTGCTGAACGCTATTCGTGGCGAGTTCGGCGAGGCTATTTCCCAGGCCTACACCATCACCATCAAGCAGGATCGCTACGCGCGTCTGGGTGAGCTGCGTGATCAGGTCGTGGCCATGTTCTCCGGTGAGGAAGGCCAGCCTTCGGCCGGCGAAGTCAAAGAAGCTTTCGGCGAAATCGAATATCGCACCGTGCGCGAGAACATCGTCAACGGCAAGCCGCGTATCGACGGTCGTGACACCCGTACCGTGCGTGGCCTGAACATCGAAGTCGGCGTTCTGGACAAGACCCACGGCTCGGCGCTGTTCACCCGTGGCGAAACCCAGGCACTGGTGGTTGCCACTCTGGGTACCGCGCGCGATGCGCAGCTGCTGGACACCCTCGAAGGCGAGAAGAAAGACCCCTTCATGCTGCACTACAACTTCCCGCCGTACTCGGTCGGTGAGTGTGGTCGCATGGGCGCCACTGGCCGCCGCGAAATCGGCCACGGCCGTCTCGCCCGTCGTGGCGTTGCCGCCATGCTGCCGAGCGCTGACGAGTTCCCGTACACCATCCGCGTGGTGTCGGAAATCACCGAGTCCAACGGTTCTTCCTCGATGGCTTCGGTCTGCGGCGCCTCCCTGGCGCTGATGGACGCCGGCGTGCCGATGAAGGCACCGGTTGCCGGTATCGCCATGGGGCTGGTGCTGGAAGGTGAGAAGTTCGCCGTTCTGACCGACATCCTCGGTGACGAAGATCACCTGGGCGACATGGACTTCAAAGTTGCCGGTACCGCCAAAGGCGTCACCGCGCTGCAGATGGACATCAAGATCCAGGGCATCACCGAAGAGATCATGGAGCAGGCGCTGGAGCAGGCGCTGGAAGCGCGTCTGAATATCCTCGGCCAGATGAACCAGGTCATCGCACAGTCGCGCAGCGAACTGTCGGCCAACGCGCCGACCATGATTGCGATGAAGATCGATCAGGACAAGATCCGCGACGTGATCGGCAAGGGCGGCGCCACCATTCGCGCCATCTGCGAAGAAACCAAGGCTTCGATCGACATCGAAGACGATGGCTCGATCAAGATCTTCGGTGAAACCAAAGAAGCTGCCGAAGCTGCTCGTCAGCGCGTTCTGGGCATCACCGCCGAGGCCGAGATCGGCAAGATCTACGTCGGTAAGGTCGAGCGCATCGTTGACTTCGGTGCCTTCGTCAACATCCTGCCGGGTAAGGATGGTCTGGTGCACATCTCCATGCTGAGCGATCAGCGTGTGGAGAAGGTCACCGACGTACTGAAGGAAGGTCAGGAAGTGAAGGTACTGGTACTGGACGTGGACAACCGCGGCCGTATCAAGCTGTCGATCAAGGACGTTGCGGCTGCCGAGGCCTCTGGCGTCTAAGCACGGCTTACTGGTCTGAACGAGAAGGGCTCCCACGGGAGCCCTTTTTCGTGCCTGCTGCTTAATGTTCGGCAGCATATGGCTCAGGGCTCTGGCCCGCGCAAGCATGTCGTGCGCTTTCTGCTTGGGGTGGATAGCGGGTGAGCATGGCGCCCCCTGCTGTCATGCAAATTGCCCGAGTTATTTTCGCCGAACCGGCGAAATGCAACTATCAAATTGCCCTTTCTATTTTATAAGTATCTGTTTTTAAAGGTTTTATTTTTAAATTAGAACCTGGCACAGGCCCTGCAACAGTACCGTTGAACCTGCAACCTGGAGTGGGTATGCAGATTGTCTGGAATGTACAGGAGTCCAATCATGAAACAGCCAATCAACCGTTTTGCCGCTACTACCCTGACCGCCGCCGTGCTGAGCATGTCGCTGGCCTCGGCTGCAATCGCAGCAGAGTCGACCATGCTGGCGGCCAATAACACCGTGGATAAGGCTGAGCAGGCTGTATCCGACACCTGGATCACCAGTAAGGTGAAGTCCACCTTCATCGCTGACAAGAGCCTCAGTGCGCTGGATATCAAGGTCGAAACCAACCAGGGCGTGGTGTCTCTGTCCGGTGTGGTTGCGAATGACGCTGAACGTGACCTCGCGATCGCCAAGACCCAAGAGGTTGAAGGTGTGCGTGATGTAGCCGCCGAAGCGCTGAAAACCGCTGACTGATAGCCAGGCCGGCCGGGTTAGCGCCCGGCCTCACCCTCTGTGAATGGGAGCATGACCATGAACAGCGACATCATCAAAGGCAAGTGGAAGCAGCTAAGTGGCCGCATCAGAGAGCGCTGGGGTAACCTGACCGATGACGACCTGGACGTCGCCGAGGGTCACAGCGATTACCTGGCCGGCAAGCTGCAAGAACGCTATGGCTGGACCAAGGAAAAGGCCCAGCAGGAGCTGCGCGATTTCAGCGACAAGCTCTGAGTTCCTGCTGTTGGCAGCACCGATATGACAAGACTCCGCTGGTTTGACTGGCGGGGTCTTTATGGTTACGGCGCATGCCTGGGGTATTCTCAGGCGTTTTCGGTGGCATTGCCTGTGGCGTCAACTGCCGCGTTTGCTGCGTATCTCACTGAGCCTGCCTCCCTCGAAACGCAGGAAGTGGTACATGCCGTTGCTGGGTCCATACACCCACTCCTCGACGCTTACCTCGTTGCGAAAGCCGTAGCTGTCGACAACCGACTTGTAACCGATGAAGTCGCGACTGGACGGTTCTCCGCATTTGCTCAGCACTTCGCTGGTGGGGGCCGTCTTGCTGACCAGAGCGCTGCCGCAGCGATAGGTCGAGGAGGCCTGCGCGGTCAACGGCAGGCACAGCAGTAACATCAGGTAGTTGAGTTTGCGCATTGTGCTTCTCCTCCTCAGCGCTCACGTCGCCGTTCGATGGCAACCAGACGATTGCCTTCGAAGCGCAGGATGCTGAGCATGCCGTTGCTCGGGCCGTAGACCCATTCCTCGATCATGAACTCTCGGCGATCATAGGAGCCCAGGGTGTAGCCAATCGGATCGCGATGCACCGGAGCGCCGCACTTGCGTTCGACCTCGAAGGGGCGGTCACCCAGGCTGACCAGGGCGCTGCCGCAGCGCAACGTGTCGGCCTGCACGGCAGCGCTGAGAAGACCGCCAGTCAGGACGAGTGTACTGAGAGATAAGCTGCGCATGATCATTGGCTGTCCAGGTGCAAGGTGGTGAACACGCGGCCATCGGCTTCGGGTTCACCCAGGTTGGCATCGATCAGGTAGACGCGTTCATCGTACAACCCACCCTGCTCGACCAGATAATCCTTGATCGTTGCAGCACGTTGCTGAGCCAGTTGGCGCAACAGCAGCTTGCTTTGAGCCCAGGAGTCCAGCACCGCCTTGCGCATGTTCTGCTGGCGTTGTTCGCTGTCCAGCTCGCTCCATTCGGCAGGCGGCTGCTGCTTGAGCCGCGCGCGATAGATACCTTCGAGCAGCGCGGCCTGTTCGTCTTCAGCGACCGTCAACTCATCGGGGCTGGCGGGCACCTTGTCACCGCGGCGTTGCAGCACCTTGTACCAGGTTTCGCGAAATTCGCGTTGCAGACGCTGTTCGGCCAGCAGCGGGCCGTCGGCACGCTGTGCGGCCTGACCTTCGACCTCCAGGCGCAGATTCGGGCGTTCCTCGAGCGCTTTGGCCAGGGTGTCCAGAGCCTGGCGTGCGTCTGCCCCCAGCTCTGCAGAGCCCGCGGCGAAGGGCACGGTACTGAGGTCGACGTTGCTGCCGCCGACCAGCCCGGCGATGAACTTGAATGGCGCCTGAGCTGCGCGTAACACCAGATTGCGCAGGGTCTGCCAGACGATGGGCATGACGCTGAACTGCGGATTGTTGAGATCACCCTGTACCGGCAACTCGATGGTGATGCGCCCCTGGGTATCCTTGAGCAGGGCGACTGCCAGGCGAATCGGCAAGTCCACTGCGTCGGGGCTGTCGACGCGTTCGCCCAGCTGCAGGTTCTCCACCAGCACCTTGTTCTCGGCGTTGAGCTGGCCCTTCTCGATGCGGTAATGCAGGTCGAGGTTGAGGCGACCCTTGCGGATGCGATAACCGGCGAATTTGCCGGAATAGGGGGTGATGGTGGTCAACTCGACATTCTTGAAGCGGGTGGCGATATCCAGGCTGTTGAGTGGATCGAATGGCGTCAGCTTGCCCTTGATGCTCATCGGCGCGTAGCGATCGACCTTGCCCTGGATATCGACGCTGGCGGCTTGCGGCTTCTGATTGTCGAGCACGCCGATGCGCCCGTTCATTTGCTGGATGGCAGTGGCGAAGCTGGGGGTCAGGCTGAAGTCGGCGAAGTTGGCCGAGCCGTCATTGATGGCAACGCCGCCGATACGGATCGCCAACGGCTTGCCGGCATCAGCCTTGGTCTCGCTCGGGGTCGCCGGCTGCGGCACGATCAGCTCGCTGACGTTGGTGGTCAGGTTCTCGTTGATCACGAAGCGCGCATAGGGCTGATCCAGCTCGACGCGCTCGATGGCCAGGCTTTCGCCGTGGCGGTAGTCGAGACCATCCACCCTTACCTGCTTCCAACGCACGAAATCGCGTTCGCGCAGGGTATCCAGAGTGTGCAGCTGATCGACCTTGGCGCTGCCGGTGACGCTGAGCGCCAGCGGTTCGGTGCTCTTGAGTTGCACGTCGAGGTCACTGCCGAGCAGGCCGCTGCGCAGCTCCAGGTGAATGAAGGGGCTCAGGTAAGCCTGCGCCAGGCGCAAGTCGATGTCCTGGGTGGCGACCTTGAGTTGTGCGCGGGTTGGGCTCAGTTGTACGTTGCCGGCCGCCTGCAGCTTGCCCTGCTTGCCGAGGCCGGTGTCGAGCCTGAGGTCGAAGGGTTTGTCGCCGAGGCTGTCGAAGTTCTTCAGGTCGAGGTTCAGTGGGCCGACATCCACCGCCACTTCCTGCTGCGGTACGCGGTCGGCCAGGTGGGCCTTGTAGTCGCGCAGTTGCACGTCCTGCAGCAGCACTTGCCAGGGCTTGCTTGCGCCGGCCTGCTCCGTGGGGGCGGGGGCCTGGCTCTGGGGGCTTTCGGGTTTGGCGAACAGTTTCTGCCAGTCCAGTTGGCCGTCGGCTTCGCGCGCCGCCCAGGCCACCAGGCCCTGGCTGCGCACCTGGCCGACCACCACCTGCTGCCTGGCCAGATCGAGGCTGGTGTTGTCGATATCCAGACGTTGCAGGCGTACCAGCGGTTTGCCTTGCGGATCGTCGACGGCGAAGGGGGCCAACTGCACCTTGATCTTGCTCAGTTGTAGTTCGGTGCCGCTGGACAGGTCGAGGCGATAGTCGCTGCTGAGATCGACCTGGCCCTCTTTGAGCACCAGCGGCAAGGCGTCGCGCACGTAAGGCCAGAAGGTGCTCAGGCGGCCATCGCTGACGCTCAGGCTGCCGCTGGAGGTGATCGGCGTCAGGCTGACCTGGCCGCGCCAGTCTATCCTGGCGCCGTGCGGGCCACTGGCGGTCATGGTCATTTCCGCGTTGTCGCCGGCCAGGGTGCTGAGGTTGTTGAGTTCCAGGTCGAGTGCGTCATAGGCGAATTCGACCGCCTCGCTTGGACGCAGGTCTCGGAAGCGCAGCGACTTCTCACGCAGACGGATGCTGTCGATGCGCAGCGGGAAGGGCTCGCTGCTTTCGGCCTTGGGTTCGGCCTGACTCTGCGGTAGGCGGAACAGCTGGGTCAGGTTGAGCGTACCGTCCCTGGCGAACAGGATTTCGGTGCGCGCGCCGTCGAGCTCGACGACGCTCAGGTGCAGAGCTCCACTCCACAGGCTATCGCTCTGCAGGTTGGCGTAGAGGCGCTGGAAGCTGAGCTGCTCCTGGTCAGGCTCGCCGACACGCAGGCCCCAAAGGCTCAGCTCGAGGGTGAAGGGATTGAGCTGCACGCGCTGCAGCGAGGCGGGCACCGTGGCGTAATGCGCCAACTGCTGATTGGCGATACGCAGGGCGATGCCCGGCAGAATCAGAAAGCCGAGCAGGCTGTAGAGAAAAACGGTGATCAACACAGCGCTCAGCGCGCGCTTCAGTCCTTTGGGCATGGCTTGGCGTCATCTATCCAGACGAGGAGATGACTTGGAGTATGGCACGGCGGCTCAGTTCCGGTCGTGACTGCTATGAGCGGATTGTGCGTGTTGCACGTCAGAGTTGCAGAATCAGGGTTTTCAGCGGTGGTTTGCCGTCGCGTGAAGGGAAGTCTTCTGCCGGGGCGATCACCTGACAGTCCTGCACGACACGCCCGAGCTTTTCGGCGCAGCGCAGCACTTGTGCGCGCCAGTCGGTCATGTCCACCTTTGCCAGGTTGTTGCAGCACACCAGGGTGCCGCCTTCGGCCGTGGCCAGCAGGGCTGGCTTGAGCAGGCTCTGGTAGTCGCGCAGCAGGTCGACGGTGCCAAAGGCGCTCTTGGCCCAGGCCGGTGGGTCGAGGAACACAAGGTCGAACTGGCGCGGTTGCAGGCGCGGATAGCTCGGCAGTTTCTGTCCGCGGCGGCTGCTGATCGGCAGGTCGGCCAACTGACGAATCGCCGGGAAGTAATCGGACTGAATAAATTGCATGGTGAGCAATTCAGGGTTGAGTGTGCCGTTCTCCCGGCCCACAGCGAGGTTACCCTCGGCGAAGTCGAGGTTGATCACCTCGTGTGCGCCGCCTGCTGCGGCACATAGACCGACGCCACAGGTATAAGCGAAGAGGTTGAGCACGGACTTGCCAGCGCTGTTGGCTTTGACCCAGCCCCGTGCGTTGCGCAGATCGAGAAACAGCAGTGGGTCTTGTCCGGCATGCCGACCGCGTACGCGGTAATTGAGACCCCATTCGCGGCCGACCATGTCCTCCAGAGCTGCATGCTCGGGTTGGAGCAGGATTGAGTTGCGATCAATCCGCGAATTGCCCTTGGAACGGTCGTTGTAGACCAATAGCAGTGGCTGCCCGAGGTGAGCTTCGACGCTGTTGGCAATACAGTGCAGTTCGTTGGCGTCGAGCGGTTGATGAAAACTCTGCACCAGCAGTTGTGGGCCGTAGCGATCAACTGTCAGGCCAGGCGCGCCCTCCTGCGTGCCATGGAACAGGCGATAGCAGTCGGTGCCTTGCCAGTGCAATTGGCTGAGGAGGTTTTCACGGGCGTCGAGGGCGGCGCGCAGCGCCTGATCAAGAGCGGGCATGCGCGGCATCTCGGTGGGGGAAAGGGCGGCAGTCTAGCAAGAAAAGCCGCGGCTCGAGAGCGTGGCGCACGAGTGATGGCGGGTTGCAACCGCCCTAGGCGTGTGGCTGCAGGCGGCCCCGTGCGCGCTGCGCGGCGCTGTTGCGCACGGCCCAGCGCAGCAGCTTGGCGGTGCGCTGCACGCTGGCGCGGATCAACGGGCGGCGCCAGGGCGCCTGGTGTTCGCCGAGCAGATCGCTGGCCCAGTCCGGCAGCAGGTCAACGCCTGCCTGCATCATCAGGCCACCGAAGGGTTTGGCGAGGAGGCTGGGCATCGGTGCGCTATGCAGTAGGCGCACGACTTCACGCGTGCGCTCATCGCACAGCAGTTGCGGACGCATGTGCTGCAGGTAATCGGCGATGGCCCGTGCCGATTTGGGCACGTCCTGCGCGCCGAGCCGTTCAGCGATCAGCGCCACTTCGCGGTAGTAGTGATCCTGTTCGGCCAGCGGCAACTGCGGGTCGACGTAGCGCAGGTAGCCGGCTAGGAACTGGCTGACCTCGGAGACGTGCACCCAGGTCAGCAGCTCAGGATCACTGGCGGCGTAAGCACGGCCATCCGGTGCGTGGCCGACCACCTGCAGGTGGATGCGGCGCACCTTGTCGATCAGCTGTTCGGCATCGTGCAGGCCACCATAGGTGGTGCCGGCGATGAACAGGCTGGTGCGGCGCAGGCGGCCGAGCATGTCCTGGCGAAAGGTCGAGTGATCCCACACCCCGGCCAGGGCCAGCGGGTGGAGCATCTGCAGGAGCAGGGCGGAGATGCCGCCGACCATCATCGCGGTGAAATCGGCATGCACTTTCCACACCACCGACTCGGGGCCGAACAGGCCGGCATCACCACGCGGCTGATCGAGGTCGAGCACGCCCAGCGAGGCGCCGGTGAGGCTGTGCACCTGTTTTTCGATGTGTTTGCGTAGGCTTTCCATGGTGCGCAGTTTCAGCGCTTGGCCAGTGCAAGACAAGATGCGCCCGGCCCTTCAGGGCCGGGCGTGAGGCTCAGCGGTTAAGACGCTGATCGATCAGGCTATCGACTACGCTGGGGTCGGCCAGGGTCGAGGTGTCGCCCATGTTCTCCAGCTCGTTGCAGGCGATCTTGCGCAGGATGCGGCGCATGATCTTGCCCGAGCGGGTCTTGGGCAGGCCCGGTGCCCACTGGATCAGCTCCGGCTTGGCGAAGCTGCCGATCTCCTTGCCGACCAGGGTCAGCAGGTCGTTCTTCAACTGGTCGGAGGGCTCCTGGCCGTTCATCAGGGTGACGTAGGCGTAGATGCCCTGGCCCTTGACGTCATGCGGGTAGCCGACCACGGCGGCTTCGGCCACGGCATCGTGCAGCACCAGCGCGCTTTCCACCTCGGCGGTGCCGATGCGGTGCCCGGAGACGTTGATCACATCGTCCACACGGCCGGTGATCCAGTAGTAGCCGTCCTCGTCGCGGCGCGCGCCGTCGCCGGTGAAGTAGTAGCCGGGATAGGGTTTGAAGTAGGTGTCGACCATGCGCTGGTGGTCGCCATAGACGCTGCGGATCTGGCTCGGCCAGCTTGATTTGATGGCGAGCACGCCGTTACCGGGGCCGTCTATTTCCTTGCCCTGTTCATCGAGCAGCACCGGTTGCACGCCGAAGAAGGGGCGGGTGGCCGAGCCGGGCTTGAGGTCAGTGGCTCCGGGCAGTGGAGTGATCAGAATGGAGCCGGTCTCGGTCTGCCACCAGGTGTCGACGATGGGGCAGCGCGTGTCGCCGACTACGTGGAAATACCATTCCCAGGCTTCCGGGTTGATCGGCTCACCCACGGTGCCGAGCAGGCGCAGGCTCGAGCGCGAGGTGGCCTTGACCGGGCCTTCGCCTTCGCGCATCAGTGCGCGCAGGGCGGTTGGTGCGGTGTAGAAGGTGTTGACCTGGTGCTTGTCGATCACCTGCCAGAAGCGCGAGGCGTCCGGGTAGTTCGGTACGCCCTCGAACATCAGTGTGGTGGCGGCATTGGCCAGCGGGCCGTAGACGATGTAGCTGTGCCCGGTGACCCAGCCGACATCGGCGGTGCACCAGTAGATGTCGCCCTCGTGGTAGTCGAACACGTACTTGTGGGTCATCGCCGCGCCGAGCAGGTAGCCGCCGGTGGTGTGCAGCACGCCCTTGGGTTTGCCGGTGCTGCCGGAGGTGTAGAGGATGAACAGCGGGTCCTCGGCGTCCATCGGCTCGGCCGGGCAATCGGCGTCGACTTCCTTGAGCGCCTGGTGATACCAGAGGTCGCGGCCTTCTACCCAGGCGACATTGCCTTGTGTGCGCTCGACCACCACCACGGTGGAGACGTTCGGGCAGCTTTGCAGGGCTTTGTCGACGTTCGCCTTCAGCGGGATGTACTTGCCGCCGCGCACACCTTCATCGGCGGTGATCACGGCGCGGCAGTCGGCATCGAGGATGCGGTCGCGCAGGGCATCCGGGGAGAAGCCACCGAACACCACCGAATGCACGGCGCCGATGCGCGCGCAGGCGAGCATGGCGTAGGCCGCCTCTGGGATCATCGGCATGTAGATGCACACGCGATCGCCCTTTTTCACGCCACGACTTTTCAGCACGTTGGCCAGGCGGCTGACGTAGTAGTGCAGCTTGTCGTAGGTGATGTGCGCCGATTCGGCGGGGTTGTCGCCTTCCCAGATGATGGCCACCTGTTCGCCGCGTTGCTCCAGGTGGCGGTCGATGCAGTTGTAGGCGACGTTGAGCTGGCCGCCCTTGAACCATTCGGCATGGCCCTGCTTCAGGTCGCTGGCGTGCACCTGATCCCAGGGTTTGAACCAGTCGAGGAAGGACTTGGCCTGCTCGGCCCAGAAGGTTTCGGGTTGTTCGACGGACTGCTGGTACAGACGCAGATAGGCGTCATTGTCCAGGTGCGCACGCTGGCGCACGTCATCTTGCACGGGATGGCGGGTGATCTCGAACATGGCGGATTCCTTGTAATTGTTTGGCCGCAACGATCACAAGGGTGCACCCAGGCAGGCGCCTGGTTCAAGGGTCGAGGTTCAGGTAGGGGGACAACGCTGCCCGATACTCAGGTGCCGGGCAGCGTGAAGGTGAGGAATCAGCCGCGGTGGCGATCGCGGAAGTGGTCGATCAGACCCTGAGTCGAGGCATCCGAGGCGCTGTCGTGGATCTGGCCAGTCAGGCGCTGATAGACCTCCTTGCCCATCTCCTTGCCCAGCTCCACACCCCACTGGTCGAAGGCGTTGATGCCCCAGATGGCGCTCTGCACGAATACTTTGTGCTCGTACAGGGCCACCAGTGCGCCCAGCTCAAATGGTGCGATGCGATTCATCACCAGAATATTGCTCGGACGGTTGCCGGGAATGACCTTGTGCGGTGCCAGACGCTGCACGTCGGCTTCGGCCATGCCTTTGGCGCGCAGTTCGGCTTCGGCTTCTTTACGTGTTTTGCCCTGCATCAGCGCCTGCGCCTGCGACAGGCAGTTGGCGAACAGCCACTGGTGATGGTCGGACAGTGGGTTGTAGCTGTTGACCGGGACGATGAAGTCTGCCGGCACCAACAGGCGGCCTTGATGCAGTAGCTGATGATAGGCGTGCTGGCCGTTGCAGCCGACACCACCCCAGATGACCGGGCCGGTGGCAATGTCCAGCTCGCTGCCGTCCTGACGCACACTTTTGCCGTTGGACTCCATGTCCAGTTGCTGCAGGTGCTTGGTGAAGTTACGCAGGTAGTGGTCGTAGGGCAGGATGGCGTGGCTTTGCGCACCCCAGAAATTGGTGTACCAGATGCCCAGCAGGGCCATCAGCACCGGCATGTTTTCGGCCAATGGCGCCTGGGTGAAGTGCTGGTCCATGGCATAGGCACCAGCCAGCAGTTCCTTGAAGTTGGACACGCCAATGGCAAGAGCGATGGGCAAACCGATGGCCGACCACAGCGAATAGCGCCCGCCGACCCAGTCCCACATGGGGAAGATGTTCTCTTTGCCGATGCCAAATTCGATGGCAGCCTTGCTGTTATTGGTCACAGCGATGAAATGGCGGTGCAGTTCTTCTTCCGGGCCGCCCATGGCCAGGTACCAGTCGCGTGCGGCCAGGGTGTTCTTCAGGGTTTCCAGGGTACCGAAGGACTTGCTGGAAACGATGAACAGGGTGGTTTCCGGATTGAGACGAGCGGTCAGCTCACGAAATTCGCTGCCGTCGATATTGGCGAGGTAATGGCAGCGCACGCCACGTTGGGTGAACGGGCGCAGGGCTTCGGAAACCAGTTGCGGGCCGAGGAAGGAGCCACCGATACCGATGTTCACCACTTCCTTGATCGGCTTCTCGCTGTAACCACGCCACAGACCGCTGTGAATACGACTGACCAGCTCGGTGACCTGGTTCAGGACGCGGTGAACCTCGGGGATGATGTCGTTGCCATCGACCAGCAGGCGACGACCGATAGGGCTGCGCAGGGCGGTGTGCAGTGCGGCGCGTCCTTCTGAAGCATTGACCTGTTCGCCGCTGTAAAGGGCTGCAATCGATTCGTGCAGGCCGACCTGCTCAGCCAGTTGGATCAGCAGTGCCAGGCTGTGTTCGTCGATCAGGTTCTTCGAATAATCCAGCAGCAGCCCGCAGCTATCGAGGGAAAAGCGCTGGAAGCGCCGCGTGTCTGCAGCGAATGCCTGGCGCATGCTGAAGCCGGCCATATCGGCGCGGTGTTGCTGCAACGCCTGCCAGGCGGGCAGGGTGGTGACGTCTTGAGGCTGCTGGTAATAGGCCATCGGAACTCCTGATCCGCAAAAGCAAAAGGCCCGGGACTATCCGGGCCTGCAAGAGTGTAACCGTCTGTCTCTGGAGGCAGCTACTGGCTTGATAGTTCCACGACCAGATTGTCGATGAGGCGAGTGCTCCCCAGCTGTGCAGCGGTGAGAATCACCAGATGGCGGTCATCGACCTGTGCCGGACGCAGCGTTACGGCATTGCGGATGTCCAGATAATCCGGGACGAAGCCCGCTGCACGTTGTTGCGCCTGGGTATTCTCGATGAGCCGCGCAAAATCACGGGCGCCACGCTGCAGTTCTTCAGCGATCGTTTGCAGACCGCGATACAGGGCCGGTGCGATGGCACGTTGCTCATCATTCAGGTAACCGTTTCGCGAAGACAGGGCGAGGCCATCCTGTGCACGTTGAGTCGGTGCGCCGATGATCTGGATAGGCATGTTCAAGTCCTGCACCAGTGCGCGGATCACCGCCAGTTGCTGGTAGTCCTTCTCACCGAACACGGCCAGGTTGGGCTGGACCATATTGAACAGCTTGGTCACTACCGTCGCGACGCCTTCGAAGTGACCCGGGCGGCTGGCGCCGCAGAGACCCTCGGAAACCCCAGGCACGCTGACGCGGGTCTGGTCGCCCATGCCATGCGGATAGATTTCCGCGACATCGGGGTGGAAAAGCAGGTGGCAGCCGGCTGCCAGAAGTTTTTCCTGGTCGGCGGCAAGCGTGCGTGGGTATTTGTCCAGATCTTCACCCGCGCCGAACTGCAGCGGGTTGACGAAAATGCTGGCGACCACGAAGTCGGCACGCTGGGAGGCGATCTGCACCAGCGAGACATGGCCTGCGTGAAGGTTGCCCATGGTCGGCACGAAACCAATCTGCTTGCCCTCGGCCCGTGCCTGGCTGATGGCGGCGCGCAGCTCGCGCAGCGTCTTGACCGTGTTCATGCGGAGAAGCCGTGTTCGGCAGCGGGGAAGCTGCCGTCCTTGACTGCCCGCACGTAAGCGCTCAGAGCACCCTGGATGCTGCTCTGGCCCTCCATGAAGTTGCGCACGAACTTCGGTGTGCGGCCAGTTAGTGACAGCCCGAGCATGTCGTGCTGGACCAGCACCTGACCGTCGGTTGCGCTGCCGGCACCGATGCCGATCACCGGAATCTTCACCGCCTGGGTAATTTCTGCCGCCAGTTCGCTTGGTACGCATTCGAGTAGCAGCATGGCGGCGCCGGCTTGCTCGAGGGTCATGGCATCGGCACGCATCTGCCGCGCCTGTGCTTCCTGACGGCCTTGTACCTTATAGCCGCCGAGGATGTTCACTGCCTGCGGAGTCAGGCCCAGGTGCGCGCACACGGGTACACCTCGTTCGGCCAGCAGGCGAATCGGTTCGGCCAGCCAGCCGGCGCCTTCGAGTTTGACCATGTGGGCACCGGCCTGCATGAGCCTGGCGCTGTTGTGCAGCGCCTGTTCGGTGGTGGCATAGGCCATGAACGGCAAGTCGGTGAGGATCAGCGCCCCCTGATTACCACGTTTGACGCTGGCAGTGTGGTAGGCCATGTCTTCGACGCCGACTGGCAGGGTGCTGTCATGCCCCTGCAGAACCATCCCCAGTGAGTCGCCAACCAGTAGCACATCGACGCCCGCCTGGCAGGCCGCATGGGCGAAGGTGGCGTCATAGCAGGTCAGCATGGCGATCTTTTCACCGTTCTGCTTGAGACTCTGCAGGGTGGTCAGGGTAACGTCAGGCATTTCAAGGGTCCTCGCTCAGGCTCGGTATACCGCTTCTATTCGGCAGCAATCCGGCCTGGATTGGCATCAAAAGTGCGCCCAGCGCAGGGCGACGGGACGCCTATAGTCCTGATGGGGGGGCACGAAGTCAATTGCGGGTGTTACCGCTCTGTTACTGGCGTTACCGCCGTAAGGCCGCGCTAGAGCCTGCGCGGCCTTGCTGCTTTATTCCGACAGGCGTTCCAGACCGCTGAAGGGGCAGGCTTGCAGCAATGCAGTGAGGCAGCGGCCGTCCGGCAGTTGCAGCTCTGCGGCCAGCTCGGCCAGCGGGTAGAGCACGAAAGGGCGGGCGTGCATGTGGTAGTGCGGCACGGTCAGGCGCTCGTCGCCGATCAGGCGCTCACCGAATAGCAGGATATCCAGATCCAGTGTGCGTGGGCCCCAGCGCTCGGCCTTGCGCACGCGGCCTTGTTCCTGCTCGATGCGTTGCAGCGCGTCGAGCAATTGCCAGGGCTCCAGTGCGGTATCCAGTGCTGCCACGGCGTTGACGTAACGCGGTTGATCCGCCGGGCCCAGTGGATCGCTGATGTAGAAGGACGAATGCGCCTGCAAGCGGCTGTGCGGCAGTTGGGCGATGGCCTGCAGGGCCGCGCGCAGCTGTTGCAGCGGCTCGGCCAGGTTGCTGCCAAGGCCGATGTAGACCCGCTCCATTATTCGCCGCCGCTTTCGTCGCTGCGCTTACGCCGATTGTTGTTACTGCGGCGACGTTTACGCGGCGCGTTGCCGGTGCTTTCGCCTTTGCTGGC
>CAZIZA010000064.1:0-15641 GCA_964543555.1 uncultured Pseudomonas sp. | reverse complement strand
GTGGAGAAGGCTCTGCTCGACTGATGCTCGCAGCACGCCTTTCCGTCCCTCAGGCGCTGAGCTATGCGGCTCTGTGCCTGTTGCTTTTGTGCGTCGCCAGCCTGCTATTGGGCGCGGGTGACATCGGCATCCTGCCCAGCCTGCAAGCCCTGCTGGGCGGCAGCGATGACGATGCCCGCTTCATCGTCTTCGAGCTGCGCTGGGTGCGTACCGAACTGGCCCTGTTGGTCGGTCTCGCCCTGGGCGCGGCCGGCGTGCTGCTGCAAGCGGTGACGCGCAACCCGCTGGCCGAACCAGGGTTGCTAGGGGTCAGCGCCGGTGCCTCGTTCGCCGTGGTGCTGGCGATCAACCTGGGTGCCTCGGCCGCCAACCTGCACCTGGGCGTCGCCATGCTGGGGGCGCTGGTGGGTTGCGTGCTGGTGCTGCTGGTCACGCGCATGCGTGGCGTCGGTGACGACCCCGTACGCCTGGTGCTGGCCGGCGCCGCTTTCTCCGGCATGCTCGGCGCGCTCAGTAGCCTGCTGCTGTTATGGGATCAGCGCACCGCCGATGAAATGCGCTTTTGGGTCATCGGCGCCCTGGCGGGTCGCCCGCTGGATACGCTCGACTGGAGCCTGCCGGGGCTGCTCGCCGGCCTGTCCATTGCGCTGCTGGTGGTGCGTCCGCTGGCCGCCCTGGCGCTGGGCGAGCGCGTCGCCAGCGGCCTTGGTCACCACCCGCAACTGACGCGCCTGGGCACCCTGCTGGCGGTGGCGATCCTGGTCGGAACCGCCACGGCTGCCGCCGGCCCCATCGCCTTTATCGGCCTGATCGTGCCCTACATCGCCCGTCGCCTGGTCGGCTCCGATATCCGCCGCACCCTGGGCCTGAGCATGCTGCTCGGCCCCTGCGTCCTGCTGCTGGCCGACGTCATCTCGCGCCTGCTGGTACGCCCCTACGAACTGCCGGTGGGCGTGGTGACCGCCTTCGTCGGCGCGCCGATCCTGATTGCGGTGGTGCGCAACCACCGCCTGCCGACCCTGTGACATGAACATTTCTGCCTTTCGCCCTCTGCTCGCCCCGGCCGGCCATCACCTGCTGCGCCTGGGTGGCTACAGCCTGCTGCTGCACAGGCGCAGCATGGTCGTCGCATTGCTCCTCAGCCTGCTGCTGGTCGCTGTCGCCACCGGGATACTGGCGGCCGGCGACGACGCCCTCACGCCCTGGAAATCCCTGCAGGCCGCCTTCGGCCAGGGTGAGGCGCTGCAGGTGTTCCTGATTCAGGAGCTGCGCATGCCCCGGCTGGTCGCCGGCCTGCTCAGCGGCGCCGCCCTTGGCGCTGCCGGCTGCCTGCTGCAGACCCTGGCGCGCAACCGCCTGGCTACGCCTGGGGTGATCGGTATCGACAACGGCGCCACCGCCTTCGCCGTCGCCTCCATCGTCGCCGTACCTACCAGCCTGGCGCCTTCTGCTCTGGCGCTTAGCGGCGCTGCCACCGCAGCGGTACTGACCTTTGCCCTGGCTGCCGGCGGTGGCGCACGTGGTTATCGCTTCATCGTCGTGGGTATCGCCATCGGCGCATTGTTCGGCGCCCTGACCAACCTGATGCTGGCACGCAGCGACATGGACGCTGCCAACGCCGCCTACCCATGGACGGTCGGCAGCCTCAATGCACGCCCGGCCGACTCGGTGCTGCTGCTCGGCATCGGCCTGGCCGTGGGCCTGCCGCTGGCCAAGCTGCTGGTCAATGCCCTGAGCCTGATGCGTTTTTCCAACAACGTCGCCATCGGCCTCGGTGTACGCCTGCAACGCATGCGCCTGCTCACCCTGGCCCTGTGCGTCTGGCTCACGGCCCTGGCCGTTGCCGTGGTCGGCCCGGTCGGCCTGATCGCCCTGGCGGCGCCGGAAATGGCCCGCCACCTGTGCAACCGACATGGCGTGCCAGTGCTCAACGCGGCGCTGTCCGGCGCACTGATGATGATCCTCGCCGACTGGCTCGGCCGTACCCTGCTGGCGCCCATCGAAATCCCGGTCGGCATCATCGCCGCCGTGGTTGGCGGCCCCTACCTGCTGTGGATTCTGCTGCGCCAGGCACCACGGAGTTCGACATGACCTTGCTTTCCTCACTGCTCGGCGACGCGCGCCAGTCCGACGTGCGTCTGGAGGCCCGCGACCTGAGCATGGGCTACGCCCAGACCCGCATCATCGAAGACCTCGACCTGCTGATTCCCAGCGGTCAGGTCAGCGCCATCGTTGGCCCCAACGGCTGCGGCAAATCCACCCTGCTGGCCGGTCTGGCCCGTTTGCACAAACCCGTTTCCGGCAGCGTACTGCTCGACGGCAAGACCATCAGCAGCCTGCCATCGCGTGAAGTGGCGCGCCGGCTCGCCCTATTGCCTCAGGACGCCTCAGCGCCCGACGGCCTGACGGTCAGCGAACTGATCCGCTTCGGCCGCCAACCGCATCAGAGCCTACTGCGCCAATGGAGCGAGGAGGATCAGGCCATCGTCGACGCGGCATTGATCGCCGCCGATCTGGTGGAACTGGCCGACCGGCCACTGGAGTCGATGTCCGGTGGTCAGCGCCAGCGCGCCTGGATCGCCATGGCCATCGCCCAGGCAACGCCTCTGCTGCTGCTCGACGAACCCACCTCGGCGCTGGATCTGGGCCATCAGATCGAAGTGTTCGAACTGATCCGCCAACTAGCCGCCGCCGGCAAAACCGTCGTAATGGTGGTCCACGATCTTTCCAGTGCCTGCCGCTACGCGGATCACCTGATCGCGATGCATCAGGGCCGGATCGTCGCCAGCGGCCGCCCCGAGCAGATCGTAACCTCGGAGCTGGTCGAGCACCTGTACGGCGTACGCTGCACGCTGCTGCGCGACCCTGTGAGCGGTACCCCGGTCATTGCGGGGGTCGGCAGGCTTTGACCATGACATTACGCTGCAATCCTCATCTGAAAAACATGTAAGAAATCGCCCAATCAGGTATGCAGCCATCTCTTACACAAACAACATTTTCGAGGCTGATCAATTAGTTAAACCTGTCAATTGAACGCCCGGCGTGATCCAACTTTCAAGAGCATGTAGGCGGTCTGGACTATGATCCTACCGACTCCATTCAGAAGGGACGCGCCCGGTGAAGCCCATCATAAAAGTTGCTGCATTGGTACTCGTGCTGTTTGCAACGCCGGCTTTCTCTGCGGGTGAGTTGCAAGGTCAATTGAATATTCAGATCACGATAGGCAGCGGGTGTACGGTCACCAACGGCTCTGCCAGCGGCTCCAGCAATACCTTTGGCTCACTGTCCTTCGGTGAATACAACGACCTCGCCAACCTGATCGACGGCCGCTCCCTCGGTAGCGGCGGGGGCAGCTCGTTTGGCTTGCAATGCAGCGCTGGAACCGATTACAGCGTTGCACTGAGCGCAGGGCAGAACGCTGCCGGCAGCCAACGGCGCATGATCAATGCCGCCGAGTACGTCGAGTACAATCTCTACAAGGACAGCAGCCGTACCCAACCCTGGGGAGACGGTGGCGCCACAGGCACAGCACTGTCCGGCACAGGCACCGGCGCCAACGAAGAATTGATCGTTTACGGCCGCGTACCCGCACAGAACACGCCAAGCCCAGGCACCTATACGGACACCGTGCAAGTCACCGTCACCTGGTAAGTGGCACGCACTGCAAACACGAGGATCTCGAACCCTTCCAGGAATAACCGCCATGCGCTGCCTGATCGCATCCCTGCTTTTGATGGCTCCGGCAGTCCTGCCGGCGGTCGACAAGACCGCTACCATTGGCCTCAATGTCGAGGTATTGCCGTCCTGTCAGGCAGGTAGCAGCAGTGGCTCGGGCGTCAGCTTCGGGACCATCGATTTCGGCACCCACCTCAGACTCGACAACCTGATAACCCAGGTCGGTCAACCGGACGCCGGCGCGCTGCGCGTCAATTGCCAGCAGAATATTCCCTATCGTGTGCTGATCAATGCCGGTCACAGCGGCACGACCAGCAATCGGCAGATGGTCGGTCCTGGCTCCGCAGTGCTCAACTATAACCTGTACACCGGCGCAGACTTCACCACCGTTTGGGACAACAGCACAGGGGTGAGCGCCGTAGGCAATGGCCAGGATCAGTGGCTTGCGGTCTACGCCCGGGTGCCGGCACAGAATGTTCCGCCCCCGGGAAGCTACAGCGATACCCTGACCGTCACGGTGAGCTGGTGATGCCGTGCCAAGCTCATTCACTCGTGATCACTCACCTGCTTTGCCTGACCGTACTGGTTGTGCACGCCTTACCTACTCGGGGCGACACGGGCATCAACGACCAGATCGTCAGCCAGAGCTTTCAGCTTCGCGCGGAAATCGTACCGGGTTGCCTGCTCGGTGCCGGGGGCAGCGACGCCACCTCGTTCGGCAGCCTCTCATTCGGCCAGATCAGCACACTGTCCAGCGACCTGGATGCGGCCAGCACACCGGGCAACGGCTCCATCATGCTGCAGTGCTCACCCGGTACGGCCGTCACGCTGTCGCTCAATGCCGGGCTCAATACCGGCAGCGTGAGCGGCGGGCGCTACCTGGCGCGTGGCGCGGAACGCCTGCGCTACCAGCTCTACCAGGACGCCGCACGCAGCATCATCTGGGGCGATGGCAGCAACGGTGGCGCGCGCATGAGTATCAATTTTCCCGTTGGCGGCGCCACCCAGACCTACACGGTCTATGCCCGCCTGTTCAGTGTCAGCCCGCTACCTTCGGCCGGCATCTACACCGACACCATCACTGTGACCGTGAGTTATTGAGCCATGAGGACACGCACCCTCTTCGCCTGCGGCCTGACGCTGACCACAGTGCTGGCGAGCCTGGCCGCACAGGCCGCCAGTTCCATCCTCATCTGGCCGATCAACCCGCTGATCGAAGCCGATCGACAGAAATCAGTCGCGCTGTGGCTGGAAAATCGCGGGCAGGAAGCGGTGGATTTACAAGTACGCGTACTGGCCTGGGAGCAGGAGGAATTCGAAGATCGCCTGACGCCGCAGAAGCAGGTCGTGGGCAGCCCGCCGATGGCAACGCTGCAACCGGGCAAGCGGCAACTGGTCAGGCTGGTCAACCTGGAACCGCCGAGCGCCGGCACGCTACGCACCTACCGCGTGCTGGTCGACGAGGTGCTACCCCCACAGCCACGGCCGTCCCAACTGGGCGTGCAATTCCAGATGCGTTACTCGGTTCCCTTGATCGTGGTCGGGCCCGGGGCCTATCTGGATGACGGTGCGCGAGAAGCGCCAGGCCAGGGACAGCCACTGGCTCCCGAGCTGCGCTACCGCGTCGTTGACGGTAGCAACGGCGCCTTCCTTTACCTGCGCAACCTCGGCACCGCCCCGGCCAGGCTGTCTCAGGTCGATCTATCGCGAGACAGCGGCAAACAGCCACTGGCCGAAGGCCTTCTCGGTTATGTACTACCTGGTGCGCAGATGCGCTGGCCTCTGCCGGCAGACGTACGCAGTGGCCAGGTGCAAGCACGCATCAATGAAAGTCGACAGAAGCAGCCGCTGGCCGCTGAATAGATCGCTGCTACTGCTGCTACTGGCCAGCCTGCTGTCAGTCCCGTTAGCCAATGCCGATGACGCACAGCAGTTCGCCGAGGCGCAGTTGCTCTACCTGGAGTTAATCGTCAATGAGCTATCCAGCGGCAAGGTGGTGGAAGTGAGAGAACATCAGGGCCGTTTATTCGCCCAACGCGACGATCTGCTCGCGGCGGGCGTGCGCCTGCCTTCGGAGAAGACAGCCTGGATCGCCCTGGATCGAATCGATGCCCTGCGCAGCGAGTATCAGCAGGACAGCCAGCGCCTGCTACTTACTCTGCCCAGCGAATGGCTACCACACCAGCGATTCGGCCCCAGCAGTCTGAGCGAACCGATGCAGGCGCAGAGCGCGTTCGGTGTGCTGTTCAACTATGACCTCTACTACAACCACACCGAGAATGCCGGCCACTATGCCAACACCTGGCTGGAACAGCGCGTTTTCGACGGCTTCGGCATGATTTCCAACACGGGCGTCTATCGCCACAGCTTCTCCGGACCGGGCTATCGCGATGGCTATACCCGCTACGACAGCACCTGGCGCTTCAACGATCAACAACGCATGCTCAGCCTCAGCGGTGGCGACCTGATCACTGGCGCATTGACCTGGAACAGCGCGGTCCGCCTTGGCGGGCTACAGATTTCGCGCAACTTCTCGCTGCGCCCGGATCTGATCACTTACCCATTACCGCGGTTCGATGGCGATGCTGCGGTGCCAAGCACCCTGGATCTGTTCATTGACAACACCCGCCTCGGCCAACAGCAACTGCGTCCAGGCCCCTTCACCCTCAATACCGTGCCTTACATCAGCGGCGCCGGTACCGCGACACTGGTAACCACGGATGTGCTGGGGCGCCAGGTCTCCACCACCGTACCCTTTTATGTGACTGATACCCTGCTGCGTCAGGGGCTTTCGGATTTCTCCCTGTCGCTGGGCAAGCTGCGCCACAATTATGGCGTGGATGACTTTTCCTACGGCAGCCTGGTAGGTAGCGGCAGCCTGCGCCATGGCCTGACCGACAGCCTCACCCTGGAAAGCCATGCCGAAGCCGGCGCTGGCCTGCGCCAGGCCGGCGTCGGCGCGACCGCCGGGCTGGGTCTGATGGGCACCGTGACCAGCTCCGTGAGTCAGAGCAGCGGTATCGGCAACGGCCAACAGTACAGCCTGGGTTACAGCTACTACGCGCGTCGCTTCGGTATCACCGCGCAGCGCATCCAGCGCACCTCTGACTATGCCGATCTCAGTGTCGCGCACGCGTTGGACAGCGACCTGGCCGGCGGCCCGCTGAGCAAAATCCTCGATCAAGTGACCTTCAGTTTCAGCCCGGAAGGGCTCGGTTCATTTGGCGTCGGTTACTTTGCCAGTGAGGAGCACAGCGGGCGGCGTACGCGTCTGCTCAACCTGTCCTGGTCACGCAGCCTGTGGGGCAGCGCCAGCTTTTTTCTCTCCCTCAACCGCCAACTGGACGATGCCTCGCATGCCATCCAGGCACAACTGGTGATTCCGTTAGACCTGTATTCCACCTTGAGCACAGGCATCGAGCGAGACAGCAACGGCAACCAGCGTGCGCGTGCCAATTACAGCCGCAACCCACCCAGCGACGGCGGGCTGGGCTGGAACCTTGGTTATGCCGGCGGCGACAATGAATACCGCCAGGCTGACCTGACCTGGCGCACTCAGCATGCCCAGGTGCAGGCAGGTGTCTACCAGAGTGACGGCATCACCACCCGATGGAGCGGCGTCAGCGGCTCGCTGGTTGCCATGCAGGGCCAGGCATTCGCCAGCAACCGGATCGATGACGCCTTCGTGCTGGTCAGCACCGAGGGTTATTCGGATGTGCCCGTGCACTATGAACATCAGTTGCTTGGCCGCACCGACTCGGCGGGTTATCTGCTGGTGCCCTGGGTGCCGTCCTACTACCCGGGCCAGTACGAGGTCGACCTGCTGAATCTTCCGAGCAACCTGAAACTGTCGGAAACCCAAAAGCGCATAGCCGTACACCAGGGCAGTGGTGCACTGCTCACCTTCCCTATGGAAATGAGCCTTTCAGCCAGTATCCAGTTGATCGACGGCCAGGGACAGCCACTGCCCCGCGGTACACAGGTAGTGCATCGTCCTAGCGGCCAACGCACCTATATTGGCTGGGACGGCCAGGTGTATTTCGAAAGGTTGGCCAAGGACAACCAACTGGAAGTACTTCAGGCCGATGGCAGCCACTGCAGCAGCCACTTTGCGCTGGACGACAGCGCCGTGGAAATGACTGTAGTTGGCCCCCTGACCTGCCTGCTGCAGGACGGTCAGCCATGATCCGCCGGCTGTTCCACGCATTCCTGCTGTGTAGCGCCCTGGCCTGCATGTCGGCCCATGCCTGCAGCACCTATGTGGGGGGCTCGGTCAACCTCGGCAATACCAACTCTCTGAGCCTGCGCACCACCGTGCAACAAGCAGCAGCCGGCGCCGGCCTGGCCTGTCCGGGGTTATTACAGGCACTGACAGGAGCATACGTCCGGGTCACCCTGCAAAACCCCGGCACCCTGGCCCTGCAGGACGGCCAGGGCAATCAGATCCCTTTTCAGGTCTTTCAGGACGCAGGCTTCAACCAGGCGTTGGTAGCCGGTCAACCGCAACAACTAGATGCCGTCAATCTGCTTGCACTCGGAGGTAGCTCCACCGCGATCGGCCTTTATTTCCGTACCAACCCCGGCCCCAATGTACCAGCCGGCACCTATACCGCCACCATTACCCTGCGTTGGGACTGGGCGATCTGCACCCTTGGCGCGCTGAATATCTGCGCCTGGAGCCGCAGCCCCGGATTGACGCAAAGCTGTGTGGCGAGCTGCGGTGCCCCCACGAACTGGGGTACAGGGTCACTCGCCACATTGACCGTCACCCTGGTCGTCAGCAAAGCATGCCGGGTCGATACCTTGCCCAACGTAGACTTTGGCGCCAACGCCCTGATCAGCCAGTTCAGTGCCCAGCAACGCACCTTCGCCGTGACCTGCACCAATACCGAGGGCTACACGCTGAGTTTCGACAACGGGCAGAACTACCAGGCGCCTTGGCGACGCCTGAGCAATGGTAGCCAGTTCATTCGCTACAACCTCTACTACAGCGGCAGCAGCCTGATCTGGAACGCCGCCTCACCGCTGGCGGCCAGCGGCACAGGCGACTCCCAGAGTTTCAACTACCAGGCAATTCTTGACCCCGGACAAGCCAACGCGCCGGTGGGTGTCTATACCGACAACGTGTTGCTAATCATCAACTACTGAAGCCTTACCAGTAGATAACCAGCGTTGAACCGAGATCAGCGCCGGCAGACTGCACCACAGCAGTTGTCTCTGCATTGAGATTCGCTGACAAGACTCGCCCATGGGCGTCATGCACCTGATAGGTGGCATGCTCACAATGTCGCGCGGACACGTGCGCGGCAATAGCATCGCCACGCGCAGAAACCTCGCAACGCTTGAGAATGGTCAGACTGATCTGCAACTGCCCGCTAATCTGCTCAGCAAAGGACGCGTTGGCAGTGGCGCACAGCGCGATGGCCACGAACAGGGCAAAAAATCGGTGAGTCGACATGGTGACGGTATACGGTAAGGATTGCCCGCGGCGGTAAAGGTCAGAATCCATCCGTAGATATGGTCACAAAATGGCAGCGTGGAACGCGGGCGCGACAATACAGCGATGCCATATTGAAATCATCGCAATTCCGACGAACGAAGCTCATACCAGCTTTTCAGCGACGAAGCGCTTGTCTGGCTCAGCGATCTGCGCCTGCGCGGCAACCAGTGGCAGGTCGCGCGCACCGTCCGCGGTCTGCTCGAGTAGTACGTAGAGCGTTGCCGTGGCCAGTTCCAGTGCTTGCGGTAACGCCAGCCCGGCCAGCAACCGACCCAACAGCGTGGCCGAGAACACATCGCCCATGCCATTGGGCAGCGGATGCAGCGTCAGCTTCGGCGTACGCACCAGCCAGGCACCCTCACCATTAACCGCCAGCGTGCCCAACTCGCTGTCTGGAATATCCGGCGTCGCCAGGCTGGTGACGATCACCACATCCGGGCCACGTCCGCGCAATTGCCGGGCGATTTTCACTGTCTCCTGCAGAGTGGCCGGCTTTGTACCAGTCAGCAGCTCGAACTCAAACTGGTTGGGCGTGATGATATTGGCGAAAGGAATCGCCTGGTCGCGCAAAAAATCGGGAATCGCCGGATTGACAAACACGCCCCGCCCGACATCGCCCATCACCGGGTCACACAGATAGCGCACTGCCGGGTTGTGCTGACGAATCTCACCTACCGCCTCGAGAATCACCCGACCACTGTCGGCCTCGCCCAGATAACCGGACAGCACCGCCGACAGCCGTGGCAGCACACCGCGCTCACGCAGCCCCAGCAGCACCTCGCGCACATGCTCGGCGCCGAACACCTGGCCACGAAACTGGCCATAGCCGGTGTGGTTGGAGAACTGCACGGTGTGAATCGGCAGCACCTCGAAGCCGAGACGCTGCAAGGGAAACACAGCCGCTGCATTGCCGACATGGCCCCAGGCGACGTGCGACTGAATGGACAGAACGAGGGGCGGTTGCATGACGCTCATGATGATCTCTGCTGGCTGCACACGAGGGGCAGTAGCGTATTCGACAAGCGGCCGTACGTGCCACTATCGATAGGTCACAGCAAACGCTACATGCAGCGACGTTGTGTCCTATAGAGAGTTCGGATGGCAGGTATACACATGGCAAGTCACTCCGTCAGTCGAGGTCCTGCTCCCTTCGCCTGCGACTCGTGATATTGCTCGCAGGCCGCGCCGACGGTGGCACATAGCCTCCAAAGCCGCGTTATGATGCCCGCGCCAGCGCTCGGCAGGATGACAAGGAGCAGTAGATGAACGATTCGCGCCAGCCAGCCTTTGCCCGGGAATGCGATCTGATCATGAAAGGCGGCATCACCAGCGGCATCGTCTACCCGCTGGCCATCACCGAGATCGCCAAAGCGTTTCGCCTGCGCAGCATCGGCGGTACCAGCGCTGGCGCCATCGCTGCAGCGGCAGCTGCCGCTGCCGAACTGGGCCGCCAGCGCTATCAGCAAGGTGAACTAAACATCGATCCTTGCGGCTTCGCGATCATCGAGCGACTGCCCGAACATCTCTGCATGCCGGCAGCCACATGCCCTGGCACCAAACTCCTGGCGTTGTTCAGGCCAACCCCTGCCATGCGCACCCTGTTCGACACCTTCATCGTCACTCTGCAAAGCAAAGGTAAAAGTGCCTGGTTACGGCTGCTAGCCCCACTGAAGATCATACTCTTGCGGCACAGGCTCACCGCCGTGATGGGTGCACTGCTGGCAGGAGGCCCCTTGTGGTGGAGCGCGATCAACAGCGCCAGCGTGCTGGTTTGGCTATGGCTTTTGCTGTTCGCTACGCTGGGCGGCGTGCTGGCGGTAATCGCACGCCTGACCATAGTGGCATTGCGAGAATTGCCATTGAGCGGTTTCGGCCTGTGCAGCGGCATGCCTGAAGCCGATGACGACGCACCAGATGAAGTCCTGACCACCTGGCTGACCGATTACCTGGACGAACTCAGCGGCCAGCGCGCGTTCTGCGCAGCCCGGCAAGTATCTGTTGATCGCCAGCGACCACTGACTTTTGGCGACCTGCGCGCGCACGGCATCGACCTGCAAGTCATGACAACGTGCCTCAGCATGGCGCGCCCTTTCCGCCTGCCGTTTCGTGACGACGATCAGGTGCGCGAGAACAATCAGTTCCATTTCCGCCAGGATGAGTTCGCGCGGCTATTCCCGCAGCGCGTAGTGGCCTGGATGAGCACACGCCAACGACCCGGCGATGCACGCAACGATGGCTACCTACGCCTGCCGCTGCCCGATGACCTGCCGGTAATCGTCGCCGTACGCATGAGCCTGAGTTTTCCCCTGCTGCTCAGCGCCGTACCCTTGCATGCCGTGGACTACCGCAAGCGCACGAAAAAACTCGAACGCTGCTGGTTCACCGATGGCGGTATCAGCTCCAACTTCCCCATCCACTTTTTCGATGCCGCGCTGCCCAGACGCCCCACCTTCGGCCTTGATCTGGGGTCAACCGACGGCGCCGACGAACAACGCGTGCGCTTCCCACGCAACAATGGCGATGCACGGCTTGCCTACTGGCGCCGTTTCCCTCAGACGGGTTTGCCCGCCCTGCGCGGTTTCCTTGCCCTGCTCAGCAATGTGGCCAAGGACTGGAACCACGAAACCCTGTCGCTGATGCCCGGCTTTCGCGACCGTATCGGCCTCATCCAGCTGACCCGCGAAGAAGGCGGCCTCAACCTGACCATGCCTGCCGAGCGCATCGAACGACTGACTCGTTACGGCCGCGAAGCCGGCCAGCAGTTCGTCCTGCGTTTCGGCGACCCGCAACACTGGCAGCCTGGCGCCAAGCCCTCATCGATGAACTGGGAAAATCACCAGATCATTCGTCTGCGCCTGCAACTGGCCAGTGTCGCCGAACACCTGCAGAGCCTGGAAAGAGCCTGCCGCGACCTGCACGGCACCGAGCAGGACTACCAGCGCTTCTTCAGCGCCGAGGCCAGACGCTACAGCTATCCCTTCAAGGGCCTCAGCGACCTGGAACAGGACCCGGACACCGGCTTGTACCGTACCCAGGCCGGCCTGGCCGAGGCCATGCTTGGCAGATTGCGGGAGATCGCCCAGATGCTTGAACAGCACCCTGACAGCCACCCGGCCAAGGGGGCCCCCAAGCCCACGCCAGAACTGAAACTGCGGCCACGTATCTAGGTAGCATGTCCGCCACCACACGACCGGTGCTGAAGTTGCAGCCCCCAAGTGATATGATTGCGCGTTCGATGTCGCCCTGAACATCGCCATGCTCCGGCGTCACAACACCCGACACGCCCATCCATAACCAGCCTTGGCAACTCGTCTGCCGGCCGGGTCGTAGCGTTCACTCACATGCGCAGGTGGGTCTTCCTCGGTTCGGGCCGTTTTGAAAGGCTCGAAGCGGTATCCCCCGTTAAACAGCGCACCTCAGTTACTGATAGGTAAGTCCTTTGATTTCCACCGCTAACATCACCATGCAGTTCGGCGCCAAGCCGCTGTTCGAGAACGTTTCCGTCAAGTTCAACAACGGCAACCGCTACGGTCTGATCGGCGCCAACGGCTGCGGCAAGTCGACCTTCATGAAAATTCTTGGCGGCGATCTCGATCCGTCCGGCGGTCAGGTGATGCTCGAGCCGAACGTGCGCCTGGGCAAGCTGCGCCAGGATCAGTTCGCCTACGAAGAATTCAACGTGATCGACACCGTGATCATGGGCCACGCGGAGCTGTGGAAGGTCAAGGCCGAGCGCGACCGCATCTACTCGCTGCCAGAAATGAGCGAAGAAGACGGCATGAAAGTCGGTGAGCTGGAAGGCGAGTTCGCCGAGATGGACGGATACACCGCCGAATCCCGAGCTGGTGAACTGCTGCTGGGCCTGGGCATTCCGCTCGAACAGCACTTCGGCCCGATGAGCGAAGTCGCCCCCGGCTGGAAACTGCGTGTGCTGCTGGCCCAGGCGCTGTTTGCCGACCCGGACGTGCTCCTGCTCGATGAGCCGACCAACCACCTGGACATCAACACCATCCGCTGGCTGGAAACGATCCTCACGGCGCGTAACAGCACCATGATCATCATTTCCCACGACCGTCACTTCCTCAATGCGGTCTGCACCCACATGGCTGATCTGGATTACGGCGAGCTACGCCTGTTCCCGGGCAACTATGACGAGTACATGACGGCCTCCACCCAGGCCCGCGAGCAACTGCTGGCCGACAACGCCAAGAAGAAGGCGCAGATCGCCGAACTGCAGACCTTCGTCAGCCGTTTCTCGGCCAACGCTTCCAAGGCCAAGCAGGCCACCAGCCGCGCCAAGCAGATCGATAAGATCCAGCTCGCCGAGGTCAAGCCGTCCAGCCGTGTCAGCCCGTTCATCCGCTTCGACCAGAATAAGAAGCTGCACCGTCAGGCGGTGACCATCGACAAGCTCAGCAAGGCCTTCGATGACAAGGTGCTGTTCAAGAACTTCAGCTTCCAGGTCGAAGCCGGCGAGCGAGTGGCCATCATCGGCCCCAACGGCATCGGCAAAACGACCCTGCTGCGTACCCTTGTTGGCGAAATGCAGCCAGACGCTGGCAGCGTGAAATGGACCGACAGCGCCGAGGTCGGTTACTACGCCCAGGATCACGCCCACGACTTCGAAGCGGATGAGACCTTGTTCGAGTGGATGGGCCAGTGGACCAGCGGTGAGCAGAATATCCGCGCCGCGCTGGGTCGTATGCTGTTCTCCTCCGACGAGATCCAGAAATCGGTCAAGGTACTCTCCGGGGGTGAACAGGGCCGCATGCTGTTCGGCAAGCTGGCCTGTCAGAAGCCCAACGTCCTGGTGATGGACGAACCGACCAACCACCTGGACATGGAGTCGATCGAAGCACTCAACCTGGCGCTGGAGAACTACCCCGGTACGCTGATCTTCGTCAGCCACGACCGCGAGTTCGTCAGCTCCCTGGCCACACGCATCATCGAGCTGTCGGACAACGGCGTTACCGACTTCAGCGGCACCTACGACGACTACCTGCGCAGCCAGGGCATCATCGTCTAAGCCTGTTGCAGAGGCAGTAATGACAAAGCCCGCTTTCGCGGGCTTTGTTGCCTCTTGCCACTTGATATCAGATACGGAACTGCCGTACCAACGCCCCCAGACGCTCACCCAGCCCTGCCAGACTGCGCGCAGTCTGCGCACCACGCCCGGTTTCATCGGCGACGCTGTCCACGGCAACCGCAATCTGATGCACGCTACGGTTGATCTCCTCGGCTACCGCCGTCTGTTCTTCGGCAGCACTGGCAATCTGCGCGTTCATGGCATTGATGGTGGCGATCAACTGGGCAATGGCATCGAGCGATTCCCCGGCCTTGTTCGCCTGCTCGCTAGTCAGCTCACCCGCATCGCTGGAACGGCGCATTGCCGTCACTGACTGCTGAGTGCCCTGCTGCAGGCGGTCGATCATGCCCTGAATTTCCTGGGTACTTTGCTGCGTTCGGCTGGCCAATGCCCGCACTTCATCGGCAACCACGGCGAAACCACGCCCGGCCTCACCGGCACGCGCCGCTTCGATGGCCGCATTCAATGCCAGCAAATTGGTCTGCTCGGCAATGGAGCGAATCACATCGAGCACGCTGACGATGGACAGTACGTCCTGCTGCAGGTTGTCGAGCGATACGCCGCTGCTGCGGATGTCCTCGACCAGCGAGTGAATACGCTGGATGCTGCCCTCGACCACGCTTTTGGCTGCTTGCCCTTCGCGGTCGGTCTGCTGCGCGGCTTCGGCGGCGTTCTGGGCGCTCTTGGCGACTTCGTGCGCGGCGGCAGACATTTCGTTGATCGCCGTGGCCACCTGATCGGTTTCATGACGCTGTTGCCCCATAGCCTGTTCGGAGCGTTGCGCCTGATCCGAGACCTGGCTGACCAGTTCAGTCAACTGGCCCGTCATCTCGACGATTTGCCGAACAAGACTGTGCACCTTCTCGACAAAACGATTGAACGAGCCCGCCAACTGCCCCAACTCGTCGTGGCTGTTGACCGGCAGGCGTCGGGTCAGATCGCCCTCGCCCGCCGCAATATCGTCGA
The DNA here is from genome assembly GCA_964543555.1 of uncultured Pseudomonas sp. Classification (GTDB taxonomy): domain Bacteria; phylum Pseudomonadota; class Gammaproteobacteria; order Pseudomonadales; family Pseudomonadaceae; genus Aquipseudomonas. Next base: position 414 of record CAZIZA010000064.1, on the reverse strand, counting down.
GATTGGCCTTGATCTGCTGCAGCGGCCGCAGAAACGCATTGCCCAGCCAGACCCCGATGACACCGAATACCAGCAGCAGAACCGCCGCCACCACCACAATACTGGTGATGATGGTGCCGATGCGGCGGTCGATCTCGGCCTGTACTTCGGCGACCTGCGCTTCGATACCGTCGAGGTTGAGCGCGGTGCCTAGAGCCATGTCCCATTTGGGCAGGTAGTAGCTGTAGGCGAGCTTGGGCACCATTACCGATTCGTTACCCGGCAGCGGCGAGGAGTAGTTGACGAAGTAGCTATTGTTCTTCGCCACGTTGACCAACTCACGGTTGATGTACACGCCGTTCGGGTCGCGCCGGTCGGCCAGGCTCTTGCCGACATCCACCGGGCTGTCGCCACGGAACAGGCGCACCACGTTGG
>CAZIZA010000063.1:0-15666 GCA_964543555.1 uncultured Pseudomonas sp. | reverse complement strand
GAGGTCAATGACCACCTGCCGGAAGATATTTCCGATCCGGAACAGGTGGAAGACATCATCCGCATGATCAACGACATGGGGATCAACGTATTCGAGAGTGCTCCGGATGCGGACGCCCTGTTGTTGGCCGAAGCCGACACCGACGAGGCCGCAGCCGAAGAAGCCGCCGCCGCCCTCGCCGCCGTTGAGACCGATATCGGCCGCACCACCGACCCGGTGCGCATGTACATGCGTGAAATGGGCACCGTGGAGCTGCTGACCCGCGAAGGCGAAATCGAAATCGCCAAACGCATCGAGGAAGGCATCCGCGAAGTCATGAGCGCCATCGCTCACTTCCCCGGCACTGTCGACGGCATCCTTGCCGAGTACAACCGCGTCACCACCGAAGGCGGCCGCCTGGCCGAAGTCCTCAGTGGCTACATCGACCCGGATGACGGCACCGTGCCTGACGAAGCCGCCGCCCCCGTTCCCGTCAAGGAAGGTGCCGCCGCTGAAGAAAGCGACGACGACGAAGAAGACGAGAGCGGCGACGACGAGGAAGAAGAAGGCGATGGCGGCCCGGACCCGGAAGAAGCGGCCCGCCGCTTCACTGCCGTGGCCGAGCAGCAGGAAAAAGTTCAGAAGGCCCTGAAGAAGCACGGCCGTGGCAGCAAGCAGGCCACCGAAGAGCTGGCTACCCTGGCCGAGCTGTTCATGCCGATCAAGCTGGTGCCCAAGCAGTACGACGCTCTGGTCACCCAGGTGCGCGATGCCCTCGACCGCCTGCGTGCGCAAGAGCGCGCCATCATGCAGCTGTGCGTACGTGATGCGCGTATGCCGCGTGCCGACTTCCTGCGCCTGTTCCCGGGCAACGAAATCGACATGGACTGGGCCGCCGACCTGGCCAAGGGCAAAGCCAAATACGCTGAAGCCCTGGGCAACCTGCAGGGCGACATCCAGCGCTGCCAGCAGAAGCTGGTCGATCTGGAAGCCGAATGCAGCCTGAGCCTGGCCGAGATCAAGGACATCAACCGTCGCATGTCCATCGGTGAGGCGAAAGCTCGCCGCGCCAAGAAGGAAATGGTCGAGGCCAACCTGCGTCTGGTCATCTCCATCGCCAAGAAATACACCAACCGTGGCCTGCAGTTCCTCGACCTGATCCAGGAAGGCAACATCGGCCTGATGAAGGCGGTGGACAAGTTCGAATACCGTCGCGGCTACAAGTTCTCGACCTACGCGACCTGGTGGATTCGCCAGGCAATCACCCGCTCGATCGCCGACCAGGCGCGCACCATCCGTATCCCGGTGCACATGATCGAGACCATCAACAAGCTCAACCGCATCTCCCGTCAGATGCTGCAGGAGATGGGACGCGAACCCACGCCGGAAGAGCTGGGTGAGCGCATGGAAATGCCTGAGGACAAAATCCGCAAGGTATTGAAGATCGCCAAAGAGCCGATCTCCATGGAAACCCCGATCGGCGACGACGAAGATTCGCACCTGGGCGACTTCATCGAGGACAGCACCATGCAGTCCCCGATCGACGTAGCCACGGTCGAAAGCCTCAAGGAAGCCACTCGCGAAGTGCTGGCCGGCCTCACCGCCCGTGAAGCCAAGGTCCTGCGCATGCGCTTCGGTATCGACATGAACACTGACCACACCCTCGAGGAAGTGGGCAAGCAGTTCGACGTTACCCGTGAACGTATCCGCCAGATCGAAGCCAAGGCGCTGCGCAAGCTGCGTCACCCGACGCGAAGCGAGCATCTGCGCTCCTTCCTCGACGAGTGACCCCAGAACCCCCGGCCCAGGCCGGGGGTTTTGCTTTGCGTAGCAGATTGCGCACGAAACCTTTATCCAGCCAGATCAAGCGGTTGGCGCTGACGAGAACGCGCCGGTATAATCCGCCGACCTCTGAGGGCCTATAGCTCAGTTGGTTAGAGCAGAGGACTCATAATCCTTTGGTCCACGGTTCGAGTCCGTGTGGGCCCACCACCTTCAAAGCCACGCATTGCGCGGCTTTTCGTTTCTGAGCGCGGTATCCACCAACGCAGCACCCCGCGCAGTCACAGCTGCACATCGAATTTATCCAGCAACAGCTCGGCCGGCAGGTCGGCGCTGACCAGTTGGTTGCGGCCACGGGCTTTGCCGCTGTACAGGCGACGGTCGGCGCTGCGGTAGAGTTCGGCGGCGCTGCGGCCGTCTTCGGGCCAGGTGGCGAGGCCGAAGGTGGCGGATAGCGCGATCTGCTCGCCGTTATAGTCCAGCGGTTGTTCGGCAATCTGCCGGCGCAGTGTTTCCACCAAAGGGCCAGCACCTGCACTGTCGGTGTGGCGCAGCAGCAGGCCGAACTCCTCGCCGCCCAGGCGGCCGAGGAAGTCGGTCACGCGCAGACGCTGTTGCAGGAGCTGGCAGATATGCTGCAGCGCCATGTCACCCCCCTCATGCCCCCATTGGTCATTGACTTGCTTGAAGTGGTCGACATCGAGCAGCACCAATACCAGATGCCCGTTGCTGCGTTCGGCCTCTTGAATACTGCGCTGCAGGGCATGCTGAAAACTGCCGCGACTGGCCACGCCGGTCAGTGCATCGGTCTGTGCCAGACGCTCCAGCTCTTCGTGGGCCTGCATGCGCAGGCCGTCGTAGATATGCACGAACACCAGGATCAGCACGCCACACAGGGCCGCGTTGCCCAGATCGATCAGGTCATGGGTATCCAGGCTCAGGCGGTTATCGGCAAAGTACAGCAGCAGCCCGGCGAACATGAACGGGGCCGTGAGCAGGAAGGCGCGGCGTTTGCCCAGCAGCAGGTAGGCCAGCAGCGGGATCATATACAGCCAGACGAATGCGGCCGCCGAGGCGTCCGGCATGATGATGATGTAGAGGATGAAACAGAAGGTGGGGATCAGGTACAGGTAGATCCAGAAGTACAGATGGCGTGCCTGTTCGATGCGCCAGGCACCGAACAGCAGCAATAAGGTACACACCACCTCGAGGATGGCGAAGGGGTAGTTGCCAGCCAGCGTCTGCAGCACGGAAAAGCCGCCCAGGGTCAGGCCGGTGGCGAGCAGGATGGTGCGCATCAGCGCGCGCTTGCCGGACTCGCGCAAGCCTTCATAGTGCCCCGCGCCTACATCCCTGTGATCGTTATAGTTTGGATTGCCCATTTTAAAGTTCAGCACCGCCGCCGTCAGTGGTGCGTAACGCCCCCGCCACAGACCATGGGACAACTATAGATGGCATTGGCGGTTTTACACCCTGTAGCCGGTCATCCAGGTGATCTATGTCGGTGTTCGGCAGCGCTTGGCGTTGCCCGCGTGGAGCAGCGCTGACCATAATCACGGACTCTGACTTAGGACACTCGCCCATGGCCATTTCCCGCGACGACCTCGACCAGCACGGCCTGATCATCGGCGTGTCGCCCGAGCGCTTCCGCGCAGTGGCCATGCCGCTGCTGTTCGATCATCTCGACGCGCAGTGCGAGGGCACCATTGCGGTCAATCGTCAGGCGCGCATCGTCTGGATCAACGACAAGTACGCACAGAAGGTCGGCATCGCCGATGCGCGCACGGCGCTGGGCAAGGAAATCGAGGAAGTGCTGCCGGCCAGCCGCCTGCGCGAGGTGGTGGAAAGCGGCCAACCGAGCATGCTCGATCTGATGGCCTTCGGCAGCGAGCATTTCGTGGTTACCCGCATTCCGCTGCGTGATGAGGATGGCACCCTGGTCGGTGCGCTGGGCTTTGTCTTGTTCGACCGCGCCCGTCACCTCAAGCCGCTGATGGCCAAGTACAACAATCTGCAGACACAGCTGCTCGCCGCCCAGCACGAGCTGGCCAAGGCACGCCGGGCACGCTACACCATTGCCGGTTTTATCGGCGCCAGCACGGCAGCCAGTGAGGTCAAGCGTCAGGCCCGCCGCGCCGCGCAACTCGATGCCACGGTACTGATCCGTGGCGAGACGGGGACCGGCAAGGAGCTGCTGGCGCAGGGCATTCACAATCTGTCGCCACGGGCCAACGGACCGTTCGTCGCGGTCAACGTCGCGGCGATTCCGGAAACCCTGGTGGAGGCCGAGCTGTTTGGCACCGCACCGGGCGCCTTTACCGGTGCCGACCGCAAGGCGCGTATCGGCAAGTTCGAGGTGGCCAACGGTGGTACGCTGTTTCTCGATGAAATCGGCGACCTGCCGCTGCCGCTGCAGGCCAAGCTGCTGCGGGTGTTGCAGGAGCAGGAGGTGGAGCCGCTCGGCTCCAACCAGGTCAAGCCGCTCAATGTACGGGTGATCGCCGCGACCCATATCGATCTGGAGGCCAAGGTGGCCGCCGGGCAGTTTCGCGATGATCTCTACTACCGCCTCAACGTGCTGGCTCTGCGCGTGCCGCCTTTACGTGAACGCGCCAGCGACATTCCCGCACTGATCGAACACCTACTCGATGATCTGGCCAATCGCTCCGGCCTGGCGCCGCTGGAGCTGAGCGACGACGCCCTCGCCCTGCTCTGCGCCCAGCCGTGGAAGGGCAACGTGCGCGAACTGCGCAACCTGTTGGAGCGGGCGCAGTTGGCGGTCGATGGGCACCTGAATGGCGAAGCCGTGCGCGGGCTGCTGGTCGATCCGGTTGCGCCGCATACGCCATTGCCTGCTTTGCCAGCGGCGACGAGCGCGCCGCAAACGCTGGCCGAACAGTTGGCACTGGCCGAGCGCCAGGCGCTGCAGGCGGCACTGGCGGCCTGCGACGGTAGCCGCCAGTTGGCTGCTGAACGTCTGGGCATTTCCCGCGCCGGGCTCTATGCCAAACTGGCGCAGCATGGCCTGGGACGGCGCGGGTGAGGCGGCGCCAGTTATCGCTCAGGCGACGGTCACCGAGTCGGCGATGCGCTCAGTGCTCGGGCAGCCTGCGGCGTTTGCCGGTGACCATCGACAGCGGCAGGTTCTCGCGCAGCCGATAGCTTTCGAACAGGGCGGCGGCAATATGCAGGCCGACCAGCGCCATCAACGCATTGGCACAGAGCTCGTGGATGTCCAGCGGCAGATCTGCGCCCCAGAAGTAATCGACCTCCTCCATGAGAAAGCCGGTTACGCCGAGGCCAAGCATCAGCGCCATCATCAGGATCATCACCAGCGCGCCCAGTGGCGAGTGCCCAAGGCGGTGATAGGGCTGGCCGCTTATCAGGGCACGCAGGTGTGCCCCCAGGCGTGTGGGTGTTGGCCAGAAGTCTCTCCAGCGCGCTGCCGGCGTCCCGACGAAGCCCCATATCAGGCGGATCGCCAGCCAGGCCATGGCGTAGTAACCGAACCAGCGATGCCAGTTCTCGCCTTCTTCGGTGAAGAAATAGTTGGCCAGGAAAGCGCCGGCCAGGGACCAGTGGAACACGCGCACCACTGGGTCCCACACGCGCACGGTCGAGGTGCTCATCAGCCTTCCACGTTGCTCTTGACCGGCTTGCCGCTGACCGGATCGAAGTAGATCTCGACCTTCTTGCCATCCTTGTCATGGCCGTAGATCTCGTAGCAGTTGCCACCCGTGACCTTGAACTTCTTGATCTGGTAGCCCTGGGCCTTGAGGTTGGCCTGGAAGGTGTCCTGATCCTGCCACTGCGCCTTGTCGGCGGTGGTGCATTCGGTAGCAGCGAAGGTCAGCGGGCTGGCCAGAGCCAGAGACAGCAGAAGCAGTTTGCGCATGATGAAGTCCTCGTGGATGCAGGGGAAAGTGGGTCTGCGGGGACTAGTTTCGCGCTGCAACCTTAAGGCCGTATTAGCACGCAAAAAATCGTAGCCCGGAGGCAATCCGGGCTACGAGGTCAGTAACACTGGGGCTTTGTCAGTCGCGGCTAACGCCCCGAGCACAACCAGATGACTTAAAAGGCCCAGAGGATGCGCCCCGGCTCGTCGATACGGTCCTAGCCATCGACCACCTGCCACAGGGCGCTGACCTTCCGGTTGGTACGCGGGTGGGCCTGCGTGGCGTGAAGATCATCAGTGTTTGTGTGCACCGTGACCAGCACCGTGATCATGGCCTGCCGGTGCGTCCTTCTGCACCGCGACCTCGACCTCGACCTTGCCGGCCTTCTCGAACGTCAGGGTCAGCGGGAAGCGCTCACCGTCCCTGGCCTGCTGCTTCAGGTTGAACAGCATGACGTGATAGCCCATGGGCTCGAACTTCACCTCGCCACCGGCGGGGATGGCCACGTCCTGCACCTGCTGCATTTTCATCACTCCGTCGGCATGCACGTGCTCGTGCAGTTCAGCCTTGCCGGCCACCGGGGTGCTGGCGCTGAGCAGACGATCCGCTTCGCTGCCCTTGTTGTGGATGACGAAATAAGCAGCAGCAGTCGGTGCCACCGGCGGCATCTCGCGCGACCACGGGTGGTCGATATGCAGTTGGCCTGCCTCGTACTCGTGGGCCTGTACCAACAGCGTCGGCAGCAGCAGGGTGAGGCCGAGCAGGGTTTTCTTCAGGGTCATGGGTGTTGCCTCCTTGTGGGAAAACGAAAACATCAGAAATCCAGGGTCAATCCGGCATACAGGGCGCGGCCATCACCGGGCGCATGCAGCGAATCCTGAGCACCGTCCGGGTCGTACCACACGTACTCGTAATAGCGGTTGGTGACGTTCTTCATCTGCACGTCCACGCTCACCGTCTCGCTGACACGATACTCCGCGCCAAGATTGAGCAAGGTGTAACCGCCATATTGGCCGGTGCTGTTGGTGCGCTCCAGATAGTAGTCGCTCTGACCATTGACCCAGGCGCTGAGCTTAAGCTTGTCAGTGGCCTGGTAATCGGCCCCTAGGGCGTAGAGATGATGCGGTACGTGGTCCATTTCCTTGCCCTTGCTGGCCGGCAGGTTGGGGCTCGCCTTGAGTATCTCGGAGAACTGCCGCGAGTAGGACAGCCAGATACGCGCCTGATCGTCCGGATACAGGTTGAGCTGCACATCGTAGCCACGGCGCAGGGTTTCGCCGACGTTCTCCGAGTCGCCTACAGCATCATTGAGCTTGCGCTGCACTTCGTCGGTGGCGTGCTGCTCCCAGTACGCCACGCGGCCATCGAGCCAGACCACCGGGTTGAACTTGATACCGGTCTCCCAGCCTTCGTTGATCGAAGGCTTGAGGTCATCGGCCTGACCAGCCAGCTTGTAGGCGCCGGAGCCGACACCGACCTGGAAGGTGCGCCCCCAGTTGGCGTAGAAACTGGCTTCCTTCCAGGGGGAATAGACCAGGCTGAATTTCGGCTGGCGAATGTTGCCGTAGTCGTTGGCGCGGGCCCGCTCGCCAGTCAGTTCGTTGCGATAGTCCCCCTCGATCTGATCGACGCGGTAGGCAGGAATCAACTTGAGGCTCTCCCAAGGCTGAATAACGGCCTGCACATAGACTCCCTTGGTGGTGAGGTCGAAGGCCTGGTCGCGGATCTTCGCCGTACGCACCTGCTCAGTGGTGCGATAGCGCTCGCTGACCACCTCCTGACGCTGGATATCCGCCCCGCCTTCCAGGGCGAAGTCGTATAGGCCTCGCACATCCGGCCGCCAGGTCAGGCTGCTGATGGCGCCATACTGGTCTTCGTCGTTGAAGCGCTCCTGCTGAGACGAGGTGATCCAGTATTTGGTCCAGCGGCGATCCTCAAAGCGGTTGTAGTAGACCTTGCTCGACCAGGCCAGATCCTCGGCGATATCGGTGTCCAGATGCAGGCTGAGCTGATCCATGCTGCGATCGCCTTCATCGGTGGCGTTATTGGCGTAGGACTGGCGCGGATCGTCACGGGCATCGTCACGGGTCAGGTAGCCGGCCTCCTTGGCATCGGCCTCGTAATGCCGGGCAATCAGCCCGGCACGCCAGCCGGCATCGGCGGTGTAGAACCACTTGCCGGCGAAGCTCTGCCGTTCGGCGTCGGCGTGATCGCGATAGCCGCCGCTCTTTTGGTAAGCGACGAAGTAGTTCTGCGACCAGTTGCTCGTCTCGATGCCTTTGACCAGTTGCAGCTCCTGGGTATCGAAACTGCCGCTGCGCATTCGCAGCTTGCCCTCGTTGCCGCCGATGCGGGTATTGATGCTGGCGTTGCCGGCGATGTTATGCAGGCCATAACGTGGATCGTTGGTGCCGCGCACCACCTCGATGTCCTCGATATCCAACGGGAAGACCATGTCGATGAACGGCATGTTGCCGTCATTGGTGTTGCTCGGAATGCCGTCGATCAACAGCTTCACGGCATTCACCTCGCCTTCGCCGTTGAAGCCGCGGAACGACAACTTGCCGGAGGTAGTGCCCTGATTGAACTGGGTGAGCATCACGCCCGGCACACGGCTGAACAGCTCCCAGCTGTACTGCACGGGCTGTTTTTCCAGTACGTCGCTGCCGACGTAGTCCACCGAGCTGAGGATGTTGTGGCTCGACAGCGGGCCTTTTTCTTCGCCGGTGACAGTAACGGTACCTAGCGCCAGCGTGCTGTCAGCCATCACTGGAAAGGCCAGAGCACAAAGAGAACCACCAAGTCCAACGAACAGACGACTCGGGCGATACACATAAAACGACATACCACTTGTTCCTTTATCCAAATGGGCCGAAGCCCAATCAACGCTATACAACCACCGCCGCTCAATGAGCCGAATGGCCATGCTCACCATCGACCCGAACGGGCTTACCGAATAGCGCCAGGCGCGCCAGGTGTTCGGCAGACAGGCCACGCTCGGCCTCACGCGTGCGCGCCAGCAAACGCTCGGCATACCCGGCATCGAGCCCAGCATCCAGCAACAGCGCTTCCTCCAGCAGGCCATCACCCGCACAAATCAGTACGCGCCAGGCGCCGTCGGTACGCCGCAGCAAGGCACGCCCGCCACGTTCGTCCTGCGTCCACCCAGCGATGGCGTAATCCCCGTCGACAGTCACCGGCTCGACCTGCAGCGGCGCGTTGGGCCGCTCCCAGGTGTGCTTCATCAAGTGTTCGATGGCCTGGCGATCTTCGCTTTCACCGGCCCAGGTGCCTGCAGATAACAACGTAACGGCCAAGGCCATGACGCGTGCGAGATTCATCGTCAGCATCCTCCTGCTCCATCCCTCTGGAATTACTTTCATGTTCAAAAACCCATCCTCACGCCCAACTGCGCCGACGTACCCGGCATCGGATAACCCGTGCGGTAGGCGTAATCGCGGTCGAACAGGTTCTCCACGGCGACGAACACCTCGCCCACCTCTCCCAAGGCCGGCACGGCGTGGCCGACACGCAGGTTGACCACGGTGAAAGCATCGACCTTCTCGAAGTTGCTGGCGCCCTCGGTGCGTTCCTGCTGCAGCACGTACATCGAGCTCTGGTACTGCGCATCGGCGCTCAGGCGCCATGGCCCGATCTCGTAGGTGGTGCCCACCGACAGCGAACGCTTCGGCGCATAAGGCAGCGTCTTCAGGCTCGGGTCGAGCCAGGTGAAGCCGACGAAGCTGCTCCAGTTGGATGTCCAGCGTTGCTGCCAGCTCGCCTCAGCACCGCGCATCTCGTAGTCGCCGAGGTTGACGTAGGCCGGCTGCGATACCACTGGCGGGAAGGCGAACAGGTAACGATCCTTGAGCTTGTCCTTGAACACCGCGAAATCGAGGGTGGTATCGGCGAAGGGGTTGAACTTGACGCCCAACTCCTGATGATCGAGACGCTCGGGCTCCAGCTCTCTCCAGCTCTGCCCCAGTGCCGGAATCAGGTGCGACAGCACCGAGGTTTCCAGACCGGGGTAGTTGATGCCGCGCGACGCATTGGCACGAAACTCGACGTTGTCCGTCGACAGCAACAGGCCGGCATGCGGTGCGTTGCTGCTTTGATAGACGTTATGGTCATAGTGGCGGATGCCGGCCGAGGGAGTCAGCGTCCAGTCCTGACTCAGTTCGATGGCCTGGCTCAGGGCAATGTGCGGCGAAGTCAGGCGCAAGGTCGGCGTGTCGAAGCGATCCTGCGGTGCAGGCGAGACACGACGGAACTTGACCTCGCCCTCGGTCTCGTCCATATCCAGGCCCAGGGCGATCTCCCCGCCTTGCCAAAGCTGCAGGCTCTCCTGCCAGCGCATGCCCTGCATGGTGAAGTCGGTGATGGTATCGCCATCCAGACCGGACTGATCCAGGGCGCTGCCACGCCCTTCGTTGCGATACAGCTTGATGCTGCCCTGGGCCTGCTCGTAGTCATGCTCTAGCGACAGTGCGACCAGCGTGCCGCGGGTTTTGAACTCGCCATTCTTGGTATTCGGCAAGCCTTTCTGGCCCGGGTCGGAGGCACGGTTGTCGGCATGCAGGGTCAGCAGGCTGGCCGACCAGTAATCACCGATTCGATAGCCGATGCGCGCCATGCCGTTGCTCAGGCGGCCATCACCATCGTCGCGGTCACCGTCAGAGCGCGCTGTGCCCTGCGCCAGCGAGTAGTCCCATGCGCCGCTGCGGCCAGTCAGCGAAGCCTGCTCGGTGAAGGTGCGGAAGCTGCCGCCGGTGAGCTGCAGCACGCCGTGATGATTGTCGCCGGCCTCGGCCTGGCGCGGGGTGAGGTCGATGGCAGCGAAGGTGTTGCCGAACTGCTGCGGCTGCGGCCCCTTGTACACGCTGATGCGCTGCATGCCGTTGACCGGCAGCAGGTCGAGCAGCGGATGATTCCACACTGGCATGTAGAAGGGCACACCATCGATGTAGGTCTTGATTTCGCTACCTGGGCGGCTGGCACCCATGCCACGAATGTACACCGCACCACCCTCGGCACCGCCGAAAGAGCCCACCGGATTGAAGCGTGAAACCGTGACACCCGGGGTACGCCGCAGCGCCGAAGAAAGGTCCAGGGCATTGAGATCGCGAATCTGTTGTTCGTCGACCACCGTCGCCAGACTGGCGAAACGATCGACATGGTTCTGATCGATGATGGCCGAACCAACCACGGTGAGAGCCGGCAGCTCAGTGCTGGACTCGGCAGCCCAGACAGGCAGGGTACTGGCGCAAATCAACAGGCTGAGGCTGCTGCGCAGGGTAAAGACGTGAGGCATCCGTGTTGTCCTTATCGTGAGTTCAAGCAGTTTTCATGGCAGGTCGAAGCAGGCCGAACAGCCGGTCGAGTACGAAGATCAGCAACAGCGAAGCGCCGACCAGCGGGAAAATCACGCCGAGCACGATCATCACGCCGATGGCGGTCTTCCAGCGCGGCAGGTCGTGGCGCAGCGGGGGTACACCGAAGCGCCCAGCCGGGCGGCGTTTCCACCACAGCACCAGGCCACTTACGGAGCTGAAGATGATCAGCAGGCACACCGCCGCCATCAGCAACTGGTTGGCCAGGCCGAACAGCTTGCCTTCGTGCAGCATCACCCCGGTTTCCACGGTTTTCGCCACCAGGCCGTAGTCCTTCCAGCGCACGTCGGCGAGCACTGCGCCGCTGTATTGGTCGAAGTGCAGCGTGGCGTCGTTGCGCGGGTCGTCGGCGAACAGCGCGACGGTGTAAACGCCCTGCTCGCCGCTGGGCAGGCTAATGCTGTAGCCGGGCTGGACACCGCGCTCGGCGGCGCTGTCGACCACATGCTGCAGCAGGCTGGCGGAGGTCGCTGCGGGCTCATGCCCGGCATGGCCTTGATGCGCGGCATGCGGGTCGGAAGCCGGCAGCGGCGTGACTTCCACCGCCCAGGCCACGGTCTGCTGACTGCCGCTGTTGAGGCTGCCGGTCAGTTGCCCGGATTTCGGCACGTCATCCCACATGGCGGCGGGGAAGTGGTTCCAGGCACCGGCGAACTGCGCACCCCAGTAGCCCGTCCAGGTCATGCCGGTGAGCAGCATGAACAGCAGCAATGCGCTACCCCAGAAGCCGGTCACCGCATGCAGGTCGCGCCACCACAGGCGCCCACGCCCGCTCAGGCGTGGCCACAGCACACCCGCCCCGCTGCTGCCGCGCGGCCACCACAGGTACAGGCCGGATACCACCAAGACGATGCCCCAACCCGCGGCCAGTTCGATCAGCCGGTCGCCGACGGTGCCGATCAGCAGATCACCGTGCAGCTTGCGCGCCACGGCCTGCAGGTTCCACAGCGCATCCTGGCTACCGAGAACGCTGCCGTTGTAGGGATCGACGAACAGGTTCAGTTCCTGGCCGTTCTGATTGATCACGAACTGCGCGCTGCGATCCTGCGCAGCAGGCGGCAGGTATTTGCTGACCGCTGCCTGCGGGTAGGCTTCGCGGACGATGGCCAGTTGCTGATCGGCACTCAGGCGCTGCTCGGCGACCGGTACCTGCATCAGGTCGGCGTACATCCATGCGTCGAGCTGCGGCTTGAACAGGTAGATGATCCCGGTGATCGACAGCAGGACCATGAATGGGATGACGAACAGCCCGGCATAGAAGTGCCAGCGCCAGGCCAGGTTGTAGAACGAGACGTTATTCATTGTTAGCTCCAGGCCTCTCAAGGGCAGGCAAGAATGGGTAAGTCGACATCAGCGTGGCTCCCTACGCAGCAGGCTCAGCCCGACCAGGGCGAGAAGTACGTGAGCCAATGCGAACAGCCCCGGCAACAGCTGCTTGTAGCCATTGCCCAGGCCGGCGAGAAACTCCCATTTGTGCAGGTAGGCGAATATCCAGCCTTCGCGCCGGTCGGCATCCTGCACGCGGCTGGCCAGCGCGCCGTCCAGTGGGTCGATGTACAGGGCAGTATTTTTCACGTCGGAGTAGGTGGCCTTGAATACCGGCAACCGTTTGAAGACGAAGCCGTATTCGTGATCGAACTGAGCTTGCAGCGACAGGCTCTGCATCTCGCCCAAGCCAAGGGCAGCAGCGTAATGGTCGAGGCGCTGGCGGGCATGACGACGCGCAGCATCGATCTCAAGCTCACGCCCACTGGCATCCAGATAGTGCAGGCTCGGCATCATGCCGAACTGCTGCCCCTGAGCACGCCAGACCGGTTTGCCGTCCAGCTCCAGCAGGCTGAGGCCGAACAACGCCTCACCACTCAGCAGCCAATCGCTACTGGGCGCCTGATCCAGCAGGGCCACGTCGAAACTCGGGGCATAGGCGGCCGGCCACGGCTCGGCCATTTGCTTGTGCAACAGGTGCCAGCCGCCACTGCTGGCGAAGCTTAGGCTCGCGGCAGCCAGGCCCAGCCCCCACCAGCCATGCAGGCGACGACTGAAAGCTCTGGCGCGACGGAGGGCGATGAACAGACTTACGCCCAGCAGCACCGCCGAGATAATCGAGGCCAGCAGCAACAGCATGATCAACGGGCGCAGCGGGCCAAGGACATCCAGCCAACGGAAGCTGTGTAGCGTGACGAAGAAGGTACTGAACCAGGCCTTGCGCTGATCGACCAAGGTACCGAGGCGGTCATGAAACAGGTCGACGTACAGCCGCAACTGATCATCGCGATGGGTATCGACCCGCGCAGCCGGCAGCAGGCGGTTGATAAAGGCATATTCATCGCTGAACTGGTTCAGGCTACCGGCGTAGCTCAACGGTTCATCGCTACCCAGATAGTGCCGCGCCAGGCTTTCGGCGTGGGCCGCGACCAGATCACCGGCCTGTCCGCTGCGCGCGTGCCAATAACGCGGTTGCAGCTCACCCGGCAAACGCACCTGATAGTAGGGCTCGCCTGCCAGCACCAGCAGACGCAGCCCCTGTACCTGCTCGATGGCAGCTGCGCTCAGTACCTGCGCCGGGCTGCTCAGATTTTCCAGCGGCAGTTGCTGCTGTGGCACGGCCGTGGTCTGCGGACGCGGCTGCAGGTAGCTCATCAGCGGATGCAGCATGCCGCTACCCGCCCAACTGAACACGCCGAGGCAGGCCAGCATCGCCAGACGCCGATGCCAGGGCAGCAGCCGCATCAGGCGCTGCCGCCAGGTCGGCCGCTGCCGAATGGGTGATGGTATAACCGCGGTCATCGTACTTGCCCTCGCAGTGGCGTCGAGGCCACCTCACGACGTCGGCTGCGCCCACGACGCAAACGTCGCCAGCCCAGCACCGTGCCGCTGAGGCAGATCACCAAGCCGCCAAGGCTGAAGGCGATGATCAGGGCCTCGCGCAGCAGCGGGCGCTCCAGCAGCGGCGGCCAGTCCCAGCTGTGCAGCAGGTTGAACAGCCAGCGGCCGACGCGCTGGCGTTGGTCATGCCGCGCGACCATCTCGCCACTGGCAGGATCGAGGTAGACCCAGGTCTGCTCCGGGTCATCGAAGCGGACCCGCAGCACCGGCAGCGGTCGGTTCTGCGAGCCGTACATGCTTTGTACATCGCGGGCGAAGTAGTAGGTATCGAAGCGCTCCAGCCACTCGCTTTGCATTGCCACATCCGGCGCCATGAGGTGGGCCGTATCGAGCAGTTGTTCGCGGGGCAGCTGACGCAGCAAGATCTCGCCGTGCAGCATGCGGCTCTCGCCGCTCGCCGCTCGTGCCACCAGATAGGTGCTGCCATCGAGGCGACGCCATTCCAGCTCTACTACGTCCAGCTCCGTGCGCAGCAGTCGCAGTGCGCGGCTGATGGGGAGCGAAACGTCCGCCGCCCGCAACTCACCGCCCTGCATCAGCTCAGCATCCAGGCGCGAACGGCTGTCGGTGGTGCCCCAGGGCCGCATGGACATCAAGCCACTGAAAATCCACACCACCAGCACGACACCGAACAGCAGGCCGCCAATATGATGCCAACGCCACCAGCCTGCCGAGTACGGGCTGCGGGAGCCATTGCGATAGGGCCGGCGAAAACGCCAACGCATCAGACCAACCACCATGCCCAGCACGGCCATGGCCGTGCCCAGCAGGGACAGGCCGATCACCAGTACGCGCCAGCCGTTGTCGAAACCGAAGCCACCACGTAGCGGATAGAGCCAGTGCAACCAGGCACCCAGCCAGTTCCAACGACGCTCCTGCAGGCTGGCGTCGCGCACCACTTCGCCGGTTCTGCCCGACAGGTAGAGCCAGGTACGCTCGGCATCGCCCAGCTCGACCAGATGCAATGGGCGCTCGGTATCCAGAGCACGTGAATGCGTCCAGACATCCTCCTCGAACTGGCCGCGATAGCGCAGCGTCACGTCGCCGGCATATTGCCGGGCGCCAGCCAGCGCCCAGGCTTCGTCGGCGCGTGCCAGGGGCTCACCGCTACGCGCATCGAGGGTCACGCGGCGCCCGTCGGCAAGCTCCAGCAGATAGAACGGCTGGCCGCCCAGGCTGCTCAGGCGCAACCGCTGCAACGACACTTGCGCCCACTGCGCTGGTACCTCAGCGCAGCAGGTCGCGGGCAGCGCCGGCAGATGCCCGAGGCGTTCGCTGCTGGTCAGTTTGGGGTAGCCGACATACAGCATCACCACCCCGGAGACGAACCACAGCGCCATCAGCAAGCACAGGCCAATACCCAGCCAGCGATGCCAGAGGTACAGCTGCCGCTTCAAGGCCATCAGTAACGCCACTGCACAGCCACTTCCAGGCTGCGCGGCTCACCCAGGTAGTACTGGGTGTTGCTCTGGTGGATGAAGCGGGCGTACGTCTCGTCGGTGAGGTTGCGCAGCCTGGCACTCAGTTCGGTGTGGGCATCCAGGTCGTGCTTGAGGAACAGCCCGTAGACTGTGTACGACGGCACCCACATGGTGTTGGCGGTGTTGGCGTAGACCGAGGAAACGTAACGCGCATCGACCCCCACCTGCCAGTCCGGCGCGACGTCATAGGTCAGCCAGAGGTTGGCCACGCGCTCGGGAATGTTCACCGGGTTCTTGCCTTTGCGCGATACC
>CAZIZA010000062.1:0-15690 GCA_964543555.1 uncultured Pseudomonas sp. | reverse complement strand
AGGGCGCACCACAGCAACAGCAACTTAAACAGACAACGCTCAGGCATTGGCTACTCTCGGTTCTTAGGTGGACAAGCGGGGCGACTGCCCCGGAACCCCGTGTATTCATGCTAGCTTAATGGCGCCAACGCATTCTGTGCGATAAGGACGCGCCATGAAAAAACTGCTGTTCGTATCTTTGCTTGTGTTGTCAGGCATCGCAGCCACGCTGTATTACTTTCCAGCAACTCAGCTGGCCACTCTACGTCTGCTGGAACAGTATCGCGCCGGACTCAGTCACGAGCAGCTAAACGTCCATAATCTTAACATTCATTACTATCAGGGTGGACCGTTAAGCAGCGAAACCCTGGTTCTGCTTCATGGCTTCGCTGCAGACAAGGATAACTGGCTGCGTTTTTCCCGCCACCTGACTCAGGATTATCGCGTCATCGCACTGGACCTGCCCGGCTTCGGCGACAGCGATCTGCCTCCAGGCAGCTATGACGTCGGCACTCAGACCGAGCGCCTGGCGGATATTCTCGATGCAATGGGCATCCAGCAGGCGCACTTACTGGGCAACTCGATGGGCGGACAGATCGCCGCCCTCTTCGCCGCCCGCTACCCGGAACGCGTCCGCTCACTGGCACTATTCGCCAATGCCGGGATCGACAGCCCACACAAGAGCGAACTCTATCACCTGCTGACCAGTGGCTCGCCCAACCCGCTGGTGGTCAAACAGCCGCAGGATTTCGACATGCTGCTGCGTTTCGTCTTCGTCGAACCGCCCTACCTGCCGGAATCGCTCAAACGTTATCTGGGCGAACGCGCCATGGCCAAGGCCACACATTACGACCAGGTATTCAAGCAACTCGTGGAGCGCCCAGTGCCGCTGGCGCCCGAGCTGCCGAAGATACAGGCCCCGACCCTGCTGCTCTGGGGCAGGCAGGACCGCGTGCTGGATGTCTCCAGCATCGAGGTCATGCAGCCGCGACTGCGCAAACCCAGCGTGGTGATCCTGGATAACGTCGGCCACGCGCCTATGATCGAGCGCCCCGAAGAAAGCGCCCGCCTCTACCGGCAGTTTCTGGAAGGCCTGCAGTAACACCAAGCACACGCAGGCAATAAAAAACCCGCTCATAAGAGCGGGTTTTTTCGTCACGGGAAAAGTGGCTTAGACCGACTTCTCCAGCTCCGGTACGGCTTCGAACAGGTCGGCAACCAGACCGTAGTCGGCAACCTGGAAGATCGGCGCCTCTTCATCCTTGTTGATCGCGACGATCACCTTGGAGTCCTTCATACCGGCCAGGTGCTGGATCGCGCCGGAGATGCCGACGGCGATGTACAACTGCGGCGCAACGATCTTGCCGGTCTGACCGACCTGCATGTCGTTCGGGACGAAACCGGCATCGACCGCAGCGCGGGAAGCGCCGACGGCAGCACCCAGCTTGTCAGCCAGGGAGTACAGGTGCTTGAAGTTGTCGCCATTGCCCATACCACGGCCGCCGGATACGACGATCTTGGCAGCGGTCAGCTCCGGACGGTCGGACTTGGCCAGCTCTTCGCCGACGAAAGCGGACTTACCGGCATCGGCCGGACCGGAAACGGCTTCAACAGCAGCGGAGCCACCTTCGGCAGCAGCGGCATCGAAACCGGTGCTACGCACGGTGATCACCTTGATGGCAGCTGAGGACTGCACGGTGGCGATGGCGTTACCGGCATAGATCGGGCGCTTGAAGGTGTCGGCGCTTTCGACGGCGATGATCTCGGAGATCTGATCGACGTCCAGGGCAGCAGCGACGCGCGGCAGGATGTTCTTGCCGTTGCTGGTGGCGGCAGCCAGGATGTGGCTGTAGTTCTTGCCCAGCTCAGCTACCAGCGGCGCAACGTTCTCCGGCAGCTGGTTGGCATAGGCAGCGTTGTCGGCAACCAGGACCTTGGCCACGCCAGCGATCTTGGCAGCGGCTTCGGCAGCAGCGCCAGCGTTGGCACCGGCTACCAGAACGTGAATGTCGCCACCGATCTTCTGCGCAGCGGCAACGGTGTTCAGGGTCGCGGCAGCCAGAGCGGCATTGGTGTGTTCAGCGATAACCAGGATAGTCATTTAGATTACCTTCGCCTCGTTCTTCAGTTTCTCGACCAGTTCAGCCACGGACTTGACCTTGATACCGGCGCTGCGAGCAGCCGGCGCTTCGACTTTCAGGGTCTTGACGGTGGAGGCAGTGGAGACACCCAGTGCATCCGGGGTCACGGTTTCCAGCGGCTTCTTCTTGGCCTTCATGATGTTCGGCAGCGACGCATAGCGCGGCTCGTTCAGGCGCAGGTCGGTGGTGACGATCGCCGGCAGGTTCAGCGCAACGGTCTGCAGACCGCCATCGATCTCACGGGTAACGTTGACCTTGTCGCCGGCCACTTCGACCTTGGAGGCGAAGGTGCCTTGGCCGAAGCCCGTCAGAGCGCCCAGCATCTGGCCGGTCTGGTTGTTGTCGCTGTCGATGGCCTGCTTGCCCATGATCACCAGCTGCGGCTGCTCCTTGTCGACCACTGCCTTGAGCAGCTTGGCCACAGCCAGGGAGTTCAGCTCGTCATTGGATTCGACCAGGATAGCGCGGTCGGCGCCGAGGGCCAGCGCGGTGCGCAGTTGCTCCTGGGCGGTAGCCGGACCGATGGTGACGACGACGATTTCGCTCGCCACGCCTTTCTCCTTCAGGCGGACGGCTTCTTCCACGGCGATTTCGCAGAAGGGGTTCATGGACATCTTGACATTGGCGAGGTCGACGCCGCTGTTGTCCGCCTTGACGCGAACCTTGACGTTGTAGTCAACCACTCGTTTGACAGCTACAAGAACCTTCATGGATTCCTCGTTACTCTCCGGTGAATAAGAATCTCGCCAAGGCGAGCCTGGTTAGCGATACATATTTGGCAGGAGCCAACCTTTCAGCCCAGACGGCGAGCGCAAAACCGCCCGTATCTTGACCCCGCAGCCCAGCCCGGTCAATACAGCGAACTGGCCGGTCATCCGCGATGTAGTAAGATTCTAGCAGGCCTACAGAAAATTCAAACAAACGTTTGTATTGGCCCGTCGAGAGGGTGTAGATATAATGCAACAGCAGCGCTCGGGGACAAGAGCCGCGCCCTCCAATATTAAATACCGAAGAGCCTTGAGTAGGAGATAGCCTGTGGAACGCGAATTTATGGAGTTCGACGTCGTCATCGTCGGCGCCGGCCCATCCGGACTGTCCGCCGCCTGCCGGCTGAAGCAGAGAGCCGCTGAAGCGGGTCAGGAGATCAGCGTCTGCGTGGTCGAAAAAGGCTCCGAAGTTGGTGCTCACATCCTGTCCGGTGCGGTGTTCGAGCCGCGCGCCCTCAATGAACTCTTCCCCGACTGGAAGGAGCTTGGCGCTCCGCTGAACACCCCGGTCAAGCGCGATGACATCTACTTGCTGCGCGACGCTGACAAGGCTACCCGAATTCCTGACTTTTTTGTGCCTAAAACCATGCACAACGAAGGCAACTACATCATTTCCCTGGGCAATCTGTGCCGCTGGCTGGCTCAGCAGGCCGAGAACCTGGGCGTCGAGATCTACCCGGGCTTCGCCGCTCAGGAGGCGCTGATCGACGAGAACGGCGTGGTACGCGGCATCATCACCGGCGACCTGGGCGTCGATCGCGAAGGCAATCCGAAGGAAGGCTACTACACCCCAGGCATGGAACTGCGGGCCAAGTATACCCTGTTCGCCGAAGGCTGCCGCGGCCACATCGGCAAGCAACTGATCAAGAAATACAACCTCGACAGCGAAGCCGATGCCCAGCATTACGGCATCGGCATCAAGGAAATCTGGGACATCGACCCGGCCAAGCATGAGCAAGGCCTGGTGGTACACACTGCTGGCTGGCCGATGGATATCATCGGCACCGAGAACACGGGCGGCTCCTTCCTCTACCACCTGGAGAATAACCAGGTCGTAGTGGGCCTGATCATCGACCTGTCCTACGCCAACCCGCACCTGTCACCGTTCGACGAATTCCAGCGCTACAAACACCACCCGGTCGTCGCTCAGTACCTGGAAGGCGGCAAACGCGTGGCTTACGGCGCTCGCGCCATCTGTAAGGGCGGCCTGAATTCGCTGCCGAAGATGGTCTTCCCGGGCGGCGCCCTGATCGGTTGCGACCTTGGCACACTGAATTTCGCCAAAATCAAGGGCAGTCATACCGCCATGAAGTCCGGCATGCTGGCGGCCGACGCCGTCGCCGACGCCCTGGCGGCCGGTCGCGAGGGCGGCGACGAGCTGACCCACTACGTTGACGGCTTCAAGGCCAGCTGGCTGTATGACGAGCTGTTCCGCAGCCGCAACTTCGGTGCGGCCATTCACAAGTACGGCGCCCTTGTCGGCGGCGGTATCAACTGGCTGGATCAGAACATCTTTGGCGGCAAGGCGCCCTTCACCCTGCACGACAACAAACCGGATTACGCCTGCCTGAAGCCGGCTGCCGAGTGCGCGAAGATCGCCTACCCGAAGCCGGACGGTAAATTGAGCTTCGACAAACTGAGCTCGGTGTTCCTCTCCAACACCAACCACGAAGAAGAGCAGCCCTGCCACCTCAAGCTCACCGACCCAAGCATTCCGCTGGCGAAGAACCTGCCACTGTACGACGAACCGGCGCAGCGCTACTGCCCTGCCGGCGTGTACGAGGTGGTGACACAGGAAGACGGCGAGAAGAAATTCCAGATCAACGCGCAGAACTGCGTGCACTGCAAGACCTGCGATATCAAGGATCCGGCCCAGAACATCACCTGGGTAGCGCCGGAAGGCACTGGCGGCCCGAATTATCCCAACATGTAATTCGGCCACACACGAAAAAGGCTCCTTCGGGAGCCTTTTTCGTTTCTATCGAATCACTTCCACAGCATTCAATGCTGATAGATCATCTTGCGGCTCATGCCGCCATCGACGACGAACTCCTGCCCCGTGACGAAACCGGCCGCATCCGACAGCAGCCAGGCCACCTGCGCTGCGACATCCTCCACCACACCCACCCGACCAACCGGATGTTGCGCGTGATCGAAGACCGAAAGCGGCTCTCGGCGCTTCTGTGAAGGATCACGTGCGTCAATCCAACCCGGGCTGACACAGTTGACACGCACTTCCGGCCCCAGGCTTACCGATAACGCATGCGTAAGCGCCACCAGGCCGCCCTTGGCCGCAGCATAGGCCTCGCAATCGGCTTCGGACTGGCCGGCACGGGTAGAGGCGATGTTAACGATAGCGCCACGATGCCCGCGCAAATAGGGCGCACAATGTTTGGCCAGCAGCATGGCACCCGTCAGATTGACCGCCAGCATGCGATTCCACCGTTTGAGGTCGAGCGACTCGAGCGGTGGTGTGTAGGGGTTTGAGATCGCTGCATTGCACACCAGCGCATCGAGACGACCGAACTGGCCCAGCACCTCGGCTACGCCGACGCTGACCTGATCTTCACTGGCGACGTCCATGGCCACGAACCAGGCGTTATCACCCAGCACACGCGCCACTGTCGAGCCACGCTCGCGGTCGACGTCAGCCAGCACCACCTGCCAGCCTTCGGTGATCAGCCAGGCACTGATGCCCAGACCAATACCACGCGCAGCGCCGGTAACCAGAGCGACACGACCAGTACTGGACGCCTCGTCACGCCCCCACTCCAGCATCAGAGTACCGCCAGGCCACGCGCCAGATCCGCCTTGAGATCCTGCAGATCTTCCAGCCCAACAGCAACCCGGATCAGGCTGTCGCGGATACCGGCATTGGCACGCTCCTGCGGCGTCAGGCGACCATGGGAGGTGGTCGCCGGGTGGGCAATGGTCGTCTTGGTATCACCCAGGTTGGTGGTGATGGATATGACACGGGTAGCATCGATCACCTTCCAGGCAGCCTCACGCCCGCCTTTAACCTCGAAGCTGACCACCGCGCCGAAGGCGCTCTGCTGCTTTCTGGCCAATTCGTGCTGGGGATGGCTGGGCAGGCCAGCATAGTAGACACGCTCGACCTGCGGCTGTTGTTCCAGCCACAGCGCCAGTTGCAGCGCACTCTCGCTCTGCGCCTGCATGCGAATGCGCAGGGTTTCCAGCCCCTTGAGAAACAACCAGGCGTTGAACGGACTCAGGGTCGGCCCGGCGGTACGCAGGAAGCCCACTACTTCCTTCATCTGCTCGCTGCGCCCTGCGACCACACCGCCCAGGCCACGACCCTGACCATCGATGTACTTGGTTGCCGAGTGCATCACAATATCGGCGCCGAGCTTCAACGGCTGCTGCAGTGCCGGCGTGCAGAAACAGTTATCCACTGCCAGCAGCGCGCCATGAGCATGAGCGATCTCGGCCAACGCGGCGATATCCACCAGCTCGGCCAGCGGATTGGACGGCGATTCGACGAACAACAGCTTGGTATTGGGCTTGAACGCGCCCTGCCAGGCATCCAGATCCGCCAGCGGTACGTAATCCACTTCGATGCCAAAGCGCTTGAGGTACTTCTCGAACAGACTGATGGTCGAGCCGAACACACTGCGCGACACCAGCACATGGTCGCCGCCGCTGCACAGGCTCATGACGATGGCGAGGATCGCCGACATACCGGAAGCAGTGGCCACGGCCTGCTCGGCACCTTCCAGAGCAGCGATGCGCTCCTCGAAGGTGCGCACTGTGGGGTTGGTGTAACGCGAATAGACGTTGCCCGGTATTTCACCGCCGAAACGCGCCGCCGCATCGGCAGCCGTGCGGAAGACATAACTGGAGGTCAGGAACAACGCCTCTCCGTGCTCCCCTTCCGGCGAGCGACGCTGTCCGGCTCGCACTGCAAGGGTGTCGAAACCAACGCCATCCAGATCGCTGTCGAGCCGACCCGCTTCCCATTCCAGTGTCATAACAATTCCTCATCCAGAAAACAGGCCGGGCCACTAGGGCCCGGACTTCAATCGATCACGCAGAGTGTGTCGCTCAGTTATTGTGCAAATCAATAATTGCGCTGACAGCCTGCGACTTGGCTTTACTCGCGTCGTTACGTGCCTGCTCGATGCGGCTCAGGTACGCCTCGTCAACATCGCCGGTCACGTACTTACCGTCGAAAACAGCACAGTCGAAGCTGTCGATCTTGATCTTCTTGCTGCCGCTGACCGCTTCGATCAGATCCGGCAGGTCCTGGTAGACCAACCAGTCGGCACCGATCAGCTCGCAGACTTGCTCGGTGGTACGACCATGTGCGATCAGCTCATGGGCGCTGGGCATGTCGATGCCATAGACGTTAGGGTAGCGGACTGCCGGCGCGGCCGAGCAAAAATAGACGTTCTTCGCCCCGGCCTCACGGGCCATCTGGATGATCTGCTTGCAGGTGGTGCCACGCACGATGGAGTCATCGACCAGCATCACGTTCTTGCCGCGGAACTCCAACTCGATGGCATTGAGCTTCTGCCGCACGGATTTCTTGCGCGCCGCCTGCCCGGGCATGATGAACGTTCGACCGATATAGCGGTTCTTGACGAAGCCTTCACGGAATTTCACACCCAGACGGTTGGCCAATTCCAGCGCAGCTGTTCGGCTGGTATCGGGAATCGGAATGACCACGTCGATATCATGATCCGGCCGCTCGCGCAGAATCTTGTCGGCCAGTTTCTCGCCCATGCGCAGGCGCGCCTTATAGACCGAGATACCGTCCATGATCGAGTCGGGACGCGCCAGATAGACGTGCTCGAAAATGCACGGTGCATACTTGGCATTGGTTGCACACTGACGGGTGAACAACTGACCTTCCTCGGTGATGTATACCGCCTCGCCCGGCGCCAGGTCACGGATCAGAGTGAATCCCAGTACGTCCAGCGAGACACTTTCCGAGGCGATCATGTACTCCACGCCTTCGTCGGTATGACGCTGACCGAAAACGATCGGACGAATGCCGTTGGGGTCGCGGAAGCCGACGATACCGTAGCCGGTGATCATCGCCACGACCGCGTAGCCGCCAACACAGCGCTCGTGCACATGGGTCACGGCGGCGAAAACATCTTCCTCGGTCGGCTGAAGCTTGCCGCGCTGGGCCAGCTCGTGGGCGAACACGTTAAGCAACACCTCCGAGTCGGAATTGGTGTTGACGTGTCGCAGGTCGGATTCGTAGATCTCCTTGGCCAACTGCTCGACATTGGTCAGGTTGCCGTTGTGCGCCAGGGTGATGCCGTACGGCGAGTTGACGTAAAACGGCTGCGCTTCAGCAGAACTGGAGCTGCCGGCCGTAGGGTAGCGTACATGACCGATGCCCATGTGGCCGACCAGGCGCTGCATATGACGCTGCTGGAATACGTCACGCACCAGGCCATTGTCCTTGCGCAGGAACAGGCGACCATCATGGCTGGTGACAATACCGGCAGCGTCCTGGCCGCGATGCTGAAGGACGGTTAGCGCGTCATACAGCGCCTGATTGACGTTCGACTTGCCGACGATACCGACGATGCCACACATGTGCCACAACCCCTGCTAGATAATTCAGGCTAATTCAGTGAACGGTGCAGCGGTTGATCCGCACCGACCACTCTTTTAAAGCAGATCGACTGGGTTAGCCGAACCGCCGGAAAACCACTGCTCGGACCACCCCAGAATGAGGTTCTTCGACCAGTCAGCAACCATCAGAAAATGTGGCACCAGATGCGATTGCTGCCACCATGTATCCTGCTCGACTGGCGCCAGGCTGATCAGCCCAACCAGCAGCACCACCAGCAGCCCGCCGCGTGCGGCACCAAATACCATGCCGAGAAAACGATCCGTACCCGACAGCCCCGTCACGCGAATCAGCTCGCCGATGAGAAAATTCACCAACGCCCCCACCAGCAGCGTTGCGATAAACAGAATGGCACAGGCTGCGATGACGCGCGCGGAGGGCGTTTCGATGAAATCGACGAGATGCTGAGCCAGTGCCCCACCGAACATCCAGGCAACCACGCCTGCAATGATCCAGGTCAGCAACGACAGGGCTTCCTTGACGAAGCCACGCTTGAGGCTGATCAGACTAGAAATGGCGATGACGGCGACGATCGCCCAATCGACCCAGGTAAATGCCACGGTACAATCCGCCAGCGGAAAAGGCGTGCATTCTAGCAGAGCACAGCGCGCGGGGTAACCGTAAGGCGCACCCGGTAATCACCCAGCCTCCGGCTGGAAACGCACGACGAAACCGCTCAGTTTGTGCTGACGGTTGAGCTGGTCGCGCAGACGCTCGGCTTCGGCGCGCTCAATCAGCGGACCGACAAACACCCGGTTCATGCCGTCAAAGGTACGGATGTAGGCGTTATAGCCTTGAGTACGCAGGGTCTTCTGCAGGCTCTCGGCACCACTGCGACTGGACAGGCTGGCCAACTGAACCGACCAGCTGATCGGCAGGTTGTTGGCATCCAGACGCCCCTCGGGCCCGGCTGAGGCTGTCGCGACGCTCTGCACGGTACTGGCCGGCTCCGGCGCACTTGGCTGAACGGCAGGTAGCGGCGCTTGCTTGGGCTGTTCCGGCACCTCGACGACCTGCGGCTCCACCTCTTCGACCGGCACAGGCTCCTGCGGCAACTGCTCGGGCTCGACGACCTCGGCAGGCACGACCGCGATCTCGTTAGCGACCGGCGCCTGCGGCATGGCTGGGGCCTCTACCACCACACGATGCATCTCGTCTTCACGCGACAGCAGCATCGGCAGGAAAATCACCGCCAGCGCTACCAGCACCAGCGCCCCGACCATACGCTGCTTGAGCCCCTTGTCCAGCATTGCCATCCCCCAATTCCCCTATCAAGCCGGGCGGGCCAGCCAATCCAGGGCCTCGGCCACGCAGAAAAACGATCCGAACAGCAGTATTTCGTCACCCTCAGCCGCCTGATCGCACTGTGCCTCCAGCGCTCTACGCACATCAGGGTATTGCGCCACGCTGGCGCCCCACTCCCGCAGATGATCGGCCAATTCGCCACCCAGGCGTGAGCGCGGCGTAGCGAGGGGTGCCACGGCCCAGCCTGCGACGAGACTTAAGAGCGGCGCCACCACACCAGGTAGATCCTTGTCGACCAGCAGGCCGAATACCGCCCAGCGCTTGCCAGCCGCTGGACGGCTCCGCAGACGCTGTGCCAGGTAGTCAGCAGCATGGGGATTATGCCCAACATCGAGCAGCAGCGTGAGTGACTTGCCTCGCCAATGCAGCTGACGTCGATCCAGGCGCCCGGTGACCCGTGTAGCGAGCAAGGCCTGGACGATCAATTCATGATCCCAGGGCAGCGGCAGCAACGCGAACGCCTGCAAGGCCAGGGCAGCGTTCTCCATCGGCAGGTCGAGCAACGGCAACTGCTCCAGGCGCAACACACGCCCCTGCATGTCCAGGCCATGCCAGGACCACTGCTGCTCCTGAATGCTCAGGTCATAGTCCCGCCCGCGCAGGAAGAACGGCGTATCCAGCAGCACCACCTGCTCGATCAGCGGCAGCGGCGGATCGAGATCACCACACAGCGCCGGCTTACCCGCACGCATGATACCGGCCTTCTCGAACGCCACCGACTCGCGCGTGTCACCCAGCCAATCGGCATGATCCAGACCGATACTGGTGATCAGAGCCAGATCGGCATCCACCAGATTTACCGCATCCAGACGCCCACCCAGGCCGACCTCGAGTACCACGACATCCAGCCCGGCACGCTCGAACAACCAAAAGGCCGCCAGCGTACCCACTTCAAAATAAGTCAGGGAGATCTCGCCACGCGCCGCTTCGACCGCTGCAAAGGCCTGGCACAGCTCTTCATCGCTGATCTCACGCCCATCCAGCACCACACGCTCGTTGTAGCGCAGCAGATGGGGCGAGCTGTAGACACCAACACGCTGCCCCTGAGCCGCGATCAGGCTGGCGAGAAAGGCGCAGGTCGAGCCCTTGCCGTTGGTACCGGTGACAGTGATCACCAGCGGCGCAGGCTTGCTCAGGCCGAGCCTGCGCGCCACCTCGCGTGAGCGCTCCAGCCCCATATCGATGGCCGAAGGATGCAACTGCTCGAGGTAGGCGAGCCACTCGCCCAGGCTACGTTCTGTCATGCAGTAGCCGGCAGAGCAACCGGTGACGGACGCTTCATGAGTTGTGCGAGAAGCCGCGCCAGACGCGGACGCAGCTCGTTACGCGGGATGATCATATCGATGGCGCCATGCTCCAGAAGGAACTCGCTACGCTGGAAGCCTTCCGGCAGTTTCTCGCGCACGGTCTGCTCGATGACGCGTGGGCCAGCAAAACCGATCAGCGCCTTCGGCTCGGCGACGATCACATCACCGAGCATGGCAAGGCTGGCCGATACACCGCCGTATACCGGGTCGGTCAACACGGAGATGAAGGGCAAGCCCTCTTCACGCAGGCGAGCCAGTGCAGCCGAAGTCTTGGCCATTTGCATCAGCGAGATCAGCGCTTCCTGCATGCGCGCACCACCGGACGCGGAGAAACACACCAGCGGGCATCGTTTTTCCAGCGCGTAGTTGGCCGCCTGGACGAAACGCTCACCTACGATGGCGCCCATGGAACCGCCCATGAAGGAAAATTCGAACGCACACACGGCGATCGGCATACCTTCGAGCGTGCCGCTCATGGAGATCAGTGCATCTTTCTCGCCCGTCTGCTTCTGCGCACCGGCCAGGCGATCCTTGTATTTCTTGGTATCGCGAAATTTCAGACGATCGACCGGCTCCAGATCTGCACCAATTTCGACACGCCCTTCGGCATCAAGAAACAGATCAATGCGTGCACGCGCGCCGATGCGCATGTGATGGTTGCACTTGGGGCAGACATCGAGCGTCTTTTCCAGCTCGGGACGGTAAAGCACGGCCTCACAAGACGGGCACTTGTGCCACAAACCTTCAGGCACCGAGCTTTTCTTCACCTCGGAACGCATGATCGAGGGAATCAGTTTGTCTACCAACCAGTTGCTCATGCTGTCATTTCTCCATAACCGTTGGTTCGGGTGAGCAATTCATGGACGCTCACCTCCAGCAATTCTTTTCCGCCGTACTGGCAGGCCGACTCACGGACTGCCTCTGGCGGTGTGACAGGCTAATTGACGGCCACGCTCGAAGCGCCGTCACATCGCTCGCTCTGTACGGCCCGAATGAATGCACAAATCTTGCCTGCATCCTTTATACCTTTACTGGCTTCAACGCCGCCGCTGACGTCCACGGCATAGGGACGTACCTGACGAATAGCGGACGCGACATTATTCGCATCAAGCCCGCCTGCCAGGATGATCGGCTTGCTCGCACGCTCGGGCACCAGTGACCAGTCGAAAGCAGCACCGGTGCCTCCCGGCACACCGTCGACGAAGGTATCCAGCAAAATGCCCTGCGCCCCGGTGTAGGGCGCCATCGCTGCCGTAACATCCTCACCAGGACGAACCCGCAACGCCTTGATATATGGGCGGCCATATCCCTCGCAATCCTGCGGTGACTCATCACCATGGAACTGCAACAGATCAAGCGGTAGCAGTTGCAGCAATTGCCGCAGCTCGGCACGTGGCATGTCGACGAACAAACCAACCGAGGTCACGAATGGCGGCAATGCCCGCAAAATCGCATCGGCCTGTTCGACGCTGACGGCTCGCGGACTTTTTGCATAGAACACCAGGCCGATGGCATCGGCACCCGCCTGTACGGCAGCCAGGGCGTCCTCGATACGGGTGATACCGCAAATCTTGCTACGTACAACGCTCACGTTGACACCTCTTGCCATGCTGAATCGGATCGTAGCAAAGGCTTATGGCTGTCGCACGTCCGGCAGGCCGGACAGAAAGTGCGGCCCAAGATAACGCGAGGGCAGCTCGAACTCCTCTGGATAGTCAACCTGAACCAGATACAGACCATAAGGATGCGCCGTCACGCCACCACTATGCCGATCACCACGCGCCAGCACCTCGCGCGCCCACTCAGGAGGACGCTCCCCTGCACCGATGGTCATCAGCACCCCGGCAATATTGCGCACCATGTGATGAAGAAAGGCATTGGCACGAATATCCAGCACGATGAAACGGCCATGTTCGATCAATTGCAAGTGATGCACGGTTTTGATCGGTGACTTGGCCTGGCAACGTGTAGCCCGGAAAGCACTGAAGTCATGCGTACCCACCAGCGCCTGCGAAGCCTCGCGCATGCGCCCAATATCGAGCGGACGATGATTCCAGGTCACTTCCTCGGCCATGTGTGCAGGACGAATCGGGTCGTTGTAAATCACATAGCGATAGCGCCTCGCCATGGCAGAAAAACGCGCGTGAAAGTGCGCCGGCATGACCTTTGCCCAGGTCACACTGATATCACTGGGCAGGTTCATGTTTGCCCCCATGACCCAGGCATGCAGCGAACGCTCGACCGTGGTGTCGAAATGCACCACCTGTCCGCTTGAGTGAACCGAAGCATCGGTGCGCCCGGCACAAAGAATACTGACTGGCGCCCCACCAGCCACCTTGGACAGAGCCGTCTCGAGGCATTCCTGGATAGAAGGTACTTTCGGACCCTGCCGCTGGAAGCCGCGATAACGTGCGCCCTTGTATTCGAGGCCCAGGGCGATTCTGGAAAAGCCAGCGGCCGCCATTTCGGCGGCCGCTACAGATACTGCGTCAGACATCGATCATTCAAACCATCTTGGCAATCATCTCGCGAGCTTCCTGCTGCTGGGCATCGCTGCCCTCTGCAATCACTTCATCAAGAATATCGCGAGCACCTTCAGTATCCCCCATATCGATGTAGGCACGCGCCAGATCGAGCTTGGTGGCGGTTTCATCGGTTCCGGAGAGGAAATCGAACTCATCATCGCTCTCCAGATCACTGACCGACGCTTGCGGCTCATCGAATGCACTAGACAACTGATCCAGCTCGGCGGTCACTTGGTCCAACTGCGCGGCAAAACTATCCGCCTCGGCAGCAGGCTCAAGCGGAGCATCATCTTCAAGGGAAAGATCGAAGTCAGAAGGCAACTCTTGGCGAGTGGTCGGGATTTCATCAGGCAGATCCAGATCCAGCGCGGCAAGCTCGGTGGATGGCTGGCTGAGCGATGCTTCATCGTCCAGGCTGAGCAGGAACTCATCAGCTTCGGTGCTGGTTGCCGGAGCCGGCTCATCCAGATCGAGACTGAAAGCAGACAACTCATCTACGGAGGATGACAGGTCGGGCTTAGCGTCGTCCGCCGCCAGGTCGAACTCCAGATCATCGGCAGCAGCGACTGCTGCCGGCTCATCGGCCATACCAAAGTCCAGATCATCGTCCAGCGACAAGGGGGCGGCCTCTACCCCGGCAGATTGCATATCCGCCTCAAGACCGCTCTCGAGATCATCAAGACTCAGGTCAAAAGCATCATCCAGATCATCGGCAACAGTGACTGGCGTTTCAGCAACCGGCTCACCCAGGCTCAAATCATCGAGATTGAAGTCGCCCGTATCATCGGCCGATGACGAAGCGACTGCCACACCCGCACCGGCGAAAGCAGCAATAGCTGGGTACTTGGACTTCAGCTGATCTGCCTGAGCATTCACGCCACCGATTTCTCGCAGCTCATTATCCTGGCGAGCGAAGCCCTCGCGATCACCCAGCTCGGCGTAAACTTCCATCAGCTTCAGGCGCAGGTCAGTACGGTGCGGCTCATCATTGATAGCGTTGTGTAGCAGTTCAGCAGCCTGATTGAAGCGACCATAAGCGATGTAGATATCTGCCTCGCCCAGCGCATCGCCAGTTTGCGCAGTAACGCGCTCTTCAGTTGCAGCCTGACCGACCCTGGCTGGCTCTTCATCGAGACCATCGAAGCTACCTTCGGGCATATCCAGATCGGAGATGAACGCCTGCTCCTGGGACAGTTCGTCGGCCAGTTCATCTTGCAGCTCGGACTCTTTCTGCGCGTTGCGGCGCGAGAGTGCCATGAGGCCAGCCAGCAGGAGCAGAAGCGCACCACCGCCCGCAAGGCCGAGCATCATCGGATTAGCCATCAGATCATCAATGAAGCCCTGCGGGGACGGTGCAGGGGCTGCAGGCTTGGCGGCTTCGACGGGCTTCGCCGGAGTGGCCGGCTCAACGGCAGCAGCCGGCTCAGTTGCCGGCTGTTCGGTTGCGGCGACGCTGTCCTCGGCAGGCGCAGCCGGCTCCTCGGAATAGTTGTAATCAGGCGCCGCCTCCTCAGGCGGCGTAGTCGGCGGCGTTACCGCTTGTGCAGCGGGCGCCGCAGCCTCAGGTTGCGCGGCAGGAGCATCTGCAGACGGCTCCTGGGCTGCGGCAGGGGCAGGCGCCGCAGGTTCCGCCGACAGCTCAGCTTGCAACTTGGCCAGCTGACTATCCTTCAGTTCCATCAAACGCTGCAGCTTGTCCAACTGGCTTTGCAGATCACCTACACGGCTCTGCAGTTCGGCGTTCTCGCGACGGGTCGAATCCAAGCTTTCCTGGGTCACTGCCAATTTGTCAGCCAACGCCTTGCTAGCAGCAGACCCCGTATCGCTTCCGCGCGTAGACTGACCCGAATCAGCAGCGACCAGCTTCAGACTATCGCTTGCCTCTGCAGTCGCCGGCGCAGCGCCAGCAGTGGTGCGGCGAGTGGCGTCCAGTTGACGCGAGGCTACAGCGCGACCTTCACGCCAGGCGGCGTTTTGCTCGGCGACCTGAGCGACAGCTTCGACATTGCTGCGACTGCGAATCTGCTGTTCGTCCGGCAGGCGCAGCACCTGGCCGCT
>CAZIZA010000061.1:0-15708 GCA_964543555.1 uncultured Pseudomonas sp. | reverse complement strand
TTTCTCGAGACCTTCAAGCTGATGGGCGCCAACGCGGTGCCGCTGCCGTTCTCCGAGCTGTTCACCGCGCTGGAGACCAAGGCCGTCGACGGTCAGGAAAACCCGTTCAACACCATCCTCTCCTCGAAGTTCTACGAAGTGCAGAAGTACCTGACCGTGACCAATCACGTGTACAGCCCGTGGATCGTCACCGTGTCCAAGCGCTGGTGGGATGGCCTGTCGCAAACCGAGCAGAACATCCTGCTGGAGGCGGCGAAGAAGGCGCGTGACTTCGAGCGCAAGGACACCCGCGAGGAAGCAGCCCGTGCCCTGGCCGAGCTGAAAGACAAGGGCATGCAGATCAACGAAGTGGAGCCGACCGAAGTGCAGCGCATGCGTGAGCAGGCCGCGCCGGCGATCCAGAAGGTCGTCGATACGGTTGGCCAGCAGCTGTTCGATCAGGTACAGACTGAAGCCGAGAAGACCGCTCTATAAGGGCTGGCCCAGGATCGGCTCGGCCAGTGCGCCGCTGATTCTGAGCAAGTTCGCAGTTTCGCGGGACACGCAGGTGGTAACGCTCCTTGCATGGTGGCGTTACCCCGGGCGGCGTGTCCCGCGCTTTATTCAACGGCAGCGCTGGTAGAATCATCCGCTGCTAACCAATGGAGGCGCTATGACTCAACGCCGACGCCGATCTGCCGAACGTGTAACCCTGTCCGATGTAGCCAAGGCTGCGGGTTGCTCGCTGATGTCTGCTTCGCGCGCGTTGTCGCAGCCGGGGCGGGTGTCCGATGCGCTGCGTGAGCAGGTGATGCGTGCTGCGCAGGCGTTAGGTTATGTGCCCAACCCGGCTGCTCGGGCGTTGGCCAGTTCGCGCTCGAACCTGGTGGCCGTGGTGATTCCGTCGCTGTCGAACTCGGTGTTCGTCGACACCGTCGAGGCGATCCAGCGTGTGCTGATGCCGGCTGGTTTCGAGATGATGATCGGCGTCAGCCACTACCGGGTCGAGGAAGACGAGCGTTTGCTGCGCGCCTACCTGGCGCACCAGCCTGCTGGTTTGCTGGTGACCGGTTTCGAGCGCAGCGATTCGGCTCGGGAAATTCTCGGTGCCAGTCACTGCCCGCTGGTTACGCTGATGGAGTTGAGCGAAGAGCCTGAAGACTACTGTGTCGGTTTCTCACAGATCGAAGCCGGTGCTGCCATGACCCGCGCCCTGGTGCAGCGCGGCTACCGTCATATTGCTTTCGCTGCGGCACAACTCGACCCTCGCACTCTTCAGCGTGCCGAAGGCTACCGTCAGGTCATGCGTTACCTCAATCGACACGACCCTGCGCTGGAATTGCTGACGCCGCAGCTGTCATCCATTGGCCTCGGTGCCGAGTTGCTCGATCGTCTGCTGGCGCAGCAGCCACAGATTGATGCGGTGTTCTTCAACAACGACGACTTGGCGATGGGCGCGTTGTTTCGTGCGCGTCAGCTGGGGCTGGAGGTGCCGGGGCGACTGGCCATCGCCGGCTTCAACGACCTGCCCGCTGCCGCCTGGATGAATCCGGCGCTGAGTACCGTGCGTACTACGCGGGGGCAAATCGGTGAGCTGGCGGCAAACATGCTGCTGGCGCTCATGCGTGGTGAAACCCCCGAGCAACATTGCATCGACGTGGGCTTTGAACTGGTGATGCGCGACAGCGCCTGAGCAAAGCGAACGGTTGCCATCAGGCCTTGGCGTGCCTTGACAGCAGGTTGCGGGCTTCTCTAGGATGCGCGCTGCGCCGATTTAAACAGCTACTTGCGGGGCGCCACAGGGGGTTGTATCCAACGCCTGAAATTCCGCTAAAGCGCTGGTTCGGTGTCGCCTCTCACCGCTGCCCAGCGGGATTTTCGAGGCGGAGACGCGAGCATGATCTGTCCCCAACCCCTTATTCGTCTGGCACCCATTACCTCGGGTTTGCTGCTGCGTAATCCGCGTGTGCTGCTCGGCGGCAGTCACCAACCTACCTTGTTGCGCTATCTCGAAGGTTGGCCCAAGCGTTGGGGCGGACAGCGTGCCTTGCGTATCCAGTTCGTCCAGGACGGCGAATCGCTGAGCCGGTTTGCGCGCGACAGCTTCGACCTGGCGGTGATCCAGGCACCTGCGGCTGATGGGGTAGCGCACACTGTCACTGAGTTGGTTCGGGTGGCGCGCCAGGGGCTGATAACCCGGCGCTAGGGTGCATCGGATGTGCGCCAAGGCCGCTCAGGGATAGTCGATTTCGACGATATAGCAGGTCTTCTCGCCACTGGGGCTGTGCACCCGAACTTCGGCGTCCAGTTCCTTGCCGACCAGTGCGCGGGCCAGGGGGGAGTCGATGCTGATCAATCCCTGTTTCAGATCCAGCTCATCCGGGCCGACGATGCGATAGCGCGATTGTTCGCCGTTCTCATCCTCGATGGTGACCCAGGCGCCGAAATACACCTTGTTCGGGTCGGACGGCTTGTCGCTGACGACCTTGAGTTTTTCCAGACGCTTGGTGAGAAAGCGCACGCGGCTGTCGATCTCGCGCAGCATCTTCTTGCCGTAGGTGTATTCGGCGTTTTCCGAGCGATCGCCCTGAGCCGCCGCTTCACTGACCGACTGGGTCACCTGTGGCCTGCGCACATGCCACAGCTCATGCAGTTCAGCGCGCAAGCGTGCTTCGCCTTCAGGCGTGATCAGGGGCGTGCCGGCAGGGCGAGGAGGGCGATAACGGCTCATGGTATCTCGGCGCGATCAAAGGGGCGCCAGTCTAGCAAACCCCTTCCTACATGCTCAGCCCTCGCGCAACACACTTAACGGGCTGGCATTGAGTGCTCGACGTGTACCGAGCACGCCAGCCAACCCCACCAACAGTGCCCCTATCAGCGGCAGCACCAGTAGCCAGGGATGAGGCTGCCAGTTCATGTCGAAGGCATAACGGTAGAGCAGGAAGCTCACCAACTCGCAGCCCAGTGCAGCTAGCAGGCCGGCAGCCGCACCGAGCAGGCCGAATTCAGCGCGGCGGGCGCTGATCAATAGCGTGCGCTCGGCGCCCAGTGCGCGCAGCAACGCACCCTGGCGAATACGCTCGTCCAGCGTAGCCTGAAGCCCGGCCAGCAGAACGGTGATACCCGCTGCGAGCACGAACAGCAGCACATATTCAATGGCCAGGGTGACCTGGGCAAGGATGCTGCGCAATTGCGTCAACAGGGCATCGACCTGAAGCAGGGTGACGCTGGGGAAGGCACGGCTGAGCCCGACCAGTTGCGAGTCATTACCTGGTGGCAGGTAGAAACTGGTCAGGTAGGTGGCGGGCAGATCCTGCAGCGTTTGTGGCTCGAAGATCATGAAGAAGTTGGGCTGGAAGCTGTCCCAATCCACCCGGCGCAGGCTGGTCACCTGTGCTTCGCGTTCGATACCACCCACATTGAAGCGCAGACGGTCACCGAGCTTCAGTTGCAGGCTTTCGGCCAGTTCGGCTTCGACGGAAACACCGGGCAGTCCGCCCGCTGGTGCAGCACCCCACCAACTGCCAGCGGTGATCTGGTTATCCGCTGGGAGCTCTTCGGCCCAGGTCAGACTGAGATCGCGCTGAGTGGCGCGCTCACCGCGACTTTCCTTGCTCACCAGTTGGCGCACCGGCTCATCGTTGATCATGATCAACCGGCCAGGTACGACCGGATACAGGGGGGCTGGGTGCGGTGACAGTTCGGCCAGGCGTGCGGCGAAGGCATCGCGCTCGGCCGGCAACACGTTGAGGGCGAAGTGGTTGGGAGCGTCCTCTGGCAACTGGTCCTGCCAGGTATCGAGTAGCTCGCCGCGCAGCAGGGCAATCAGTGCCATGGCCAGCAGGATCAAGCCGAAGGCCAGCGATTGGCCCGCAGCAGCCAGCGGGTGGCGCAGCAGTTGGCCGAGGCCCAGGCGCCAGGGCAGGGCAGCGCGTTGCAGCAGGCGACGCAGGCTTTGCAGACCGAGCAGCAGTAGGCCGCCGAGCAGCAATGCAGCGAGTAGGCCACCACCCAGCAGTGCCAGCGTCAGGCGTAGATCCAGGCTCAGGCGCCACATGATCAATCCCAGTGCGATCAGTGCCGCACCATAGACCAGCCAGGAACTCGCAGGCACCGGTAGCATGTCGCGGCGTAGCACACGCAGTGGCGGTACACGACCGAGTGCGGCCAGTGGTGGTAATGCAAAACCGGCCAGGGCCACCAGGCCGGTGGCCATGCCGGCCAGCGCAGGCCACAGGTCGGCAGGTGGCAGGTCTGCGGGAATCAGTCCGCGTAACAGATAAAAGAGGATGTGCTGCCCGGCCCAGCCGAGTAACGCGCCGAATGCGCAGGCAATCAACCCGAGCATCGCCAGTTGCAGGCCGAACAGGGCCAGCGCTTCACGTCGTGACAAGCCGAGGCAGCGTAGCAATGCACTGGCATCGAAGCGCCTGGCAGCGAAGCGGGCGGCAGACAGGGCCACGGCGACACCCGCCAGCAGCACTGCCGCCAGGCTGGCCAGGTTCAGATAGCGTTCGGCACGGCCGAGTGCGCCGCCGACCTGTCGATTGCCGTCGCGCGCATCATCCAGGCGCTGATTGGGTTGCAGGCTCGCCTCGACGGCCTGTCGATAGGCGGCCAGCGCACTGGCATCGCCGCGCCAGAGTTCACGAAAGCGCACACGGCTACCGGGTTGCACGACCTCGGTTGCGGCCAGGTCGTCCAAATGCATCAGTGCGCGTGGTGTCAGGCTGTAGAAATCGCCGGCGGTGTCGGGGTCGTAGGTCAAAACGCGACTGAGACGCAGGGTCTTGGCACCAATTTCCAGATCATCGCCAATCTTCAGGTTCAGCGCGACCATCAGCCGCGCCTCAGCCCAGACTTCACCCGGGCGCGGACCTGCTCCGGCTTCCTCCGGTGCGTAAGGCTGAGCAGCGCTACGCAACTCCCCGCGAAGCGGATACAAGCTGTTGGCAGCTTTGATGCTGGCCAACTGGATACTGTCCTGTGCGGCGACCACGCTGGAAAATTCCACAGCCTTGGCATGGTCGAGGCCTAGCTTCAGCCCTGCATCGATCTGCTCATCACTGGCTGGTGTGCTTCCACTCAAACGTAGATCGGCCGCAAGAAACTCGCTGGCACGCAGCAGCATGGCGTCGTTGAGGCGTGCGCTGAAATAGCCGATGGCGCTGCTGGAGGCCACCGCCACCAGCAAGGCGAAGAACAGTACCCGCAGCTCCCCGGCACGGGCATCGCGCAGCAGTTGGCGGGCAGCGAGCGAGAGCAGACGGGACAGGGGTACGTGCGTCATCAGGGCTCCACGCGGTCGATCAGATGCCCGGCTTCCAGGCGGATCAGGCGCTGGCAGCGGTGTGCCAGGCGTTCGTCATGAGTAACCAGCACCAGGGTGGTACCGCGCTCCTGATTGAGTTGAAAGAGCAGCTCGGTGATGCGCTCGCCGGTGTGACTGTCGAGGTTGCCAGTGGGCTCATCGGCGAACAATACGTCCGGCTCGGCAGCAAAAGCCCGAGCAATGGCCACACGCTGCTGTTCACCGCCGGATAGCTGACGGGGGTAGTGTGTCAGGCGCTGACCCAGGCCGACCCGTTCGAGCAAGGCCCGCGCGCGCTGACGGGCATCGGCATGACCTTCAAGCTCCAAAGGCAGCATGACGTTTTCCAGGGCATTGAGGCTGTCCAGCAACTGGAACGACTGAAACACGAAGCCGACATGTTCGGCGCGCAGGCGGGCACGCTGATCTTCATCGAGTTCGCTGAGGTTTTTGCCGGCCAGCAGCACTGCGCCTGCGCTTGGCAAGTCCAGGCCCGCGAGCAGCCCAAGCAGGGTGGATTTGCCGGACCCGGAAGCGCCGACGATAGCCAGGCTGTCACCTTGGTTCAGCTCGAGGTCGAGGTCATGAAGGATGGTCAGTGCGCCTTCCGCGCTGTTGACCACTTTGCTAAGGTTCCGCGCAGCGAGAATGCTCGAAGTCATGGAGATTCCAAATGCGTGCATGGTGGTTCAGTGGTGCCTTGACCCTGATGCTTTGGGCTCAGGGAGCGGTTGCAGGCACCCTGCTGGTGGTTGGCGATAGTATCAGCGCCGCTTTTGGCCTGGATAGCCGGCAAGGTTGGGTCGCATTGCTGGAAAATCGCCTCAGGGAGGAGGGTTTCCAGCACTCGGTAGTCAACGCCTCGATCAGCGGCGACACCAGCGCAGGCGGCGCCGCGCGGCTCTCTGCGCTACTTGCCGAGCATCAGCCGGAGCTGGTCATCATCGAGCTGGGTGGCAATGATGGGCTGCGCGGCCAGGCGCCTGATCAATTGCAACAGAACCTTACAGCGATGGTCGAGAAGTCGCAGCAGGCCGGGGCCAAGGTGCTCATTCTGGGGATGCGGCTGCCGCCTAACTATGGGGCGCGCTACACCACGGCGTTCGCTCAGGTCTTCAGTGATCTTGCAGAGCAGAAGCAGGTGCCTTTGGTGCCGTTTTTCCTCGAAGGCGTTGGTGGTGTGCCGGGCATGATGCAGGCGGATGGTATTCATCCGACCGAGTCTGCACAGCCGGTGCTGCTGGATAATGTCTGGCCGACACTGAAACCCATGCTCTGATTCGTAGCGGTGACGGCAAACTGCTGCGGCCAAGGCTTTTCCGCACCGAGCCTTTCGGCTAATGTGGCGGGCTGTTCACGGAGCCCCTGATGCCGCGTCCTGCCTGGTCCCTTTATGCCTACCAACTGATCGAGCCGGATGAGCAGTTGGATCTGTTCGCTTGCCGAGAGGTGCGCGTGCATCTGGTGGCTCGTCAGTTGCGCCTGGGTGGGCATGCCGATCGGACATTGTGCGGCGGTTTGTTGCCAGCCAGTCCACGTTGGCAGCCACTGGAAAAGCCGTGGTTGCGTGACAGTCGGCTGTGCCCGGCCTGTCTGGCGACGGTGGAGGCGCAGCGCCAGGGGTTGTGCTCGAACTGGGCGGACGGCTGAGCGCTGCCCGCCTGGGTAAACGCGGTGTACAATCGCCGAATTATCATTCAACTCTCAAGGGATACCCCAGATGTTGTCGCGCTTCTCTGCGGTCAACCGCTGCCTGACTTTGCTCGCACTGTGCTGCAGTGCCACAGTGCATGCTCTCGAACTGCCATTGCCGCCACCGGGCGAGGATGTGGTGGGCCAGGTACAGGTGATCAAGGCCAAGTACGAGGATACCTTCGCCGACCTGGGAACGACCAATGGCCTTGGCTATCTGGAGATGGTTGCTGCCAATCCGGGTGTCGATCCCTGGCTGCCGGGCGAGGGGACCGAGATTGTCTTGCCAACCCGCTACGTGCTGCCTCCGGGGCCGCGCGAGGGCATCGTGATCAACCTGGCCGAATACCGTTTGTATTACTTCCCGAAAGGGCAGAATGTGGTACACACCTTTCCGCTGGGTATCGGCCGTGAGGGCTGGGGTTCTCCGCTGGGCACAGGCCGTGTGACCGTGAAAACGCCGAACCCGGCCTGGTATCCGCCGAAGTCGATTCGCGAAGAGCATGCGGCCGAGGGCGATATTCTGCCCACCGTGGTGCCGCCTGGCCCGGACAATCCGCTGGGCCCCTACAAGATGACCCTGTCGTTCCCGGGCTACCTGATCCATGGCTCGAACAAGAAATTTGGTATCGGCATGCGCGTCAGTCACGGCTGTTTCCGCATGCTCAACCACAACGTGCTTGAGTTAGCGGAAATGGTACCGGTGGGTACGTCGGTGCGTATCATCAATGAACCCTACAAGTTTGGTGTGAGCAGCGGCAAGGTTTACCTTGAAGCGCATGCGCCGCTCGATGACGAGGGTGATCCTTCGGTTGTCGACAAGCACACTGCGGTGATCAATGCACTGCTCAAGCGCGATGAACTGAGCGGTCTGCGCCTGGACTGGGAGATGGTGCGCGAAGTAGTGGCTGCCGAAGACGGTATGCCAGTCGCAATCGCCGCACAGTCAGAGCAAGTCGTTGCGGGCAGCGATAACCTGTTCTAATTCAGCGCTGTCACCCAAAGCCCGCCTGCATTCGTGCTGGCGGGTTTTTTATTGCTCGCCTAATCGACAGGCAACAAAAAAGCCGCACCAGTTGCCTGGGACGGCTTTCGAAAAAAACGAGTCGCAATTACTTGCGGCTGGCTTTTTCCAGCATGCGCAGAGCGCGCTCGTTAGCTTCGTCAGCAGTCTGCTGAGCTTTCTGAGCAGCGGCCAGTGCTTCATCGGCCTTGCGGTAGGCTTCGTCAGCACGGGCTTGAGCGCGGGCAGCTGCGTCTTCGGTCGCAGTCAGACGAGCTTCGGTTTCTTTGGAGATGCTGCTGCAACCGGTAGCCAGAACAGCGGCCAGAGCCAGAGCAGAGAATTTCAGAACGTTGTTCATCGTGTTCCCCTTACGGTGGAGTTTTCCATAAAAAGCAATCTCCCTAATGTGGGAAATTAGCCGGCGTACATACTACCTATTACTTTTAGTAAGTAAACGGAGCCGAGGCAAGAGTTGTAGTTTTTTTCATTTTTTGGGGGGGCGATTCCCGCTGCTGGCTAAAAAACACCCAGTTACGCAATCGCAACAGTGCAACGTTTGAACGAGCTGTTATAAAAGCTCGCGCTGTGCAGCTAAAACAACAAGAGGAAATGCAGATGCTTGGGAATTTAGGGCTGGTGCTCGGTTTGGCCTTGCTAATCTTCATGGCCTTGCGGGGGGTGAACATCTTCATCGCCGCATTGCTGTGCTCCATCCTGGTGGCACTGAGCAATGGTGTCGCAGTGCCCGGTGCGTTGCTGGAGCATTTTCCATTTGGACCATTAGGCGCCTTTACTTTCGCCGGAAAGTTCTTCGTGCTGTTTCTCTGTGGTGCAATCTTCGGCAAGGTCATGGCGGCCAGTCAGGCCGCCAACAGTATCGCCCAGGCGATTACCCATGGTCTGGGTACGCAGCGCACACTCTGGGTCGCTATGCTGGTTTGTGCCGTGCTGACCTATGGCGGGGTCGTGGTGTTCGTGGTGATCTTCACCATGTATCCGCTGGGTATTACCCTGATGCGTGAGGCCAATCTGCCCAAGCGCCTGTTCTGCGCCGCCACTGCGCTGGGGGCCGGCACCTTCACCATGACGGCGCTGCCTGGCTCACCATCGATTCATAACGTGATTGCCGCCAGTGCGCTGGGTACCGATCTCTTCGCTGGCGCCTGGATTGGTCTGTTCGCCTCGGCGGTGATGATCGGGCTGGGCATGGCCTATCTTCAGCGCGAATGGCGCCTGGCGCGTGAGCGGGGCGAGGGCTTCGAACCTAATGCGCAGGACGAGCGTATGCAGCAGTTGGCCGGTTCGCCCGGCAGTGGCCCGCATTGGTCGATGGCATCGGTGCCTATTGCCGTGGTCCTGGGGATCATTCTTCTGCCTCGCCTGCTCGCATTATCGGGTATGTCTGTGCCGGGCGAGGGTGTTCTTGGAGCCGTGTTAGCCTTCAGTCAGGCTCAGCCAATTCTCTGGCCCAGCCTCGCCCTGGTGATTGCCACGGCAGTGGCCGTAATACTCTTCCCGAGCCTACGCCGTAACACGGTGAGCTTGCTTGGTCAGGGTGCTGATGATGCGATCATGCCGCTACTCAATACCGCCGCCGTGATCGGTTTTGGCGGAGTGGTGACCCAGACGGCAGGTTTCGCCCAGTTCGCCCAATGGATATTGGCGGCGGATCTACCGCCGCTGTTATCGGTGTTCGCCTCGGTTAGCGTGGTGTCGGGAATCGTCGGCTCATCGTCCGGTGGCCTGCAGATCTTCATGCAGACCCTGGCGCCGCGTTATCTGGAAATGGGCGTGGAGCCCGAGGTGCTGCACCGCATCGCCAATATCACTGCCGGCGGTCTGGATTCGCTACCGCACTGCGGTGCAGTGATCGCCATGCTGATGATCATGGGGTTGACGCACAAGCAGGCGTACAAGGATATTTTCATCATCACCGTGGTGATTCCGGTGATTGCTGCCTTGCTGTGCATAGGACTGTTGAGTATCTGAATGCTCGTGGCTGGTCACTTCGGCGCCTGATAAGCTAGATGGTGCAGACGTATGCCGGCAGAGCGTTTGCGCTTTTATCAAAGCATCGGTAGATATACAGCAGATGCGCCGCTCAGGGTTGCGGCTAGAGGAGAGAAGATGAGCGAGGTGTTGTCCATCCAGCACGACCAGGCGAGTCATCAGTTCGTGACGACCGTGGATGGTGATCGTGCCTACCTGGCCTATATGGATCTGGGTAAGCAGACGCTGGACATCTATCGCACGTTTGTACCCAACCCCCTGCGCGGTCGCGGCATCGCCGCCGCGCTGACCGAACATGCCCTGCAGTATGCCGAGGGCAAAGGCTACAAGGTGATTCCCTCCTGTTCCTATGTCGAGCGCTACATGGAGCGCCGTTCGAGGCATCAGTAGGAATCGGTTCTGGGTGGTGGGCTGAAGCCCACCCTACGTGTGAATGCGGATACGAAAACGCCGGGCAATGCCCGGCGTTTGCTTTGCTGCGCTATCGCTTAGCCGCGAGGACGCTTCGGCAGTACATCCTTGAGCTTGGCGTGCATGCTGCGCAGGCTCTTCTCTGTGGTGTCCCAGTCGATGCAGGCATCGGTGATGGACACGCCGTATTTGAGGTCGCAGAGATTTTTCGGAATCGACTGATTGCCCCAGCCCAGGTGGCTCTCGACCATCAGGCCGACGATGGAGTTGTTGCCTTCGAGAATCTGGTTGGCGACGTTCTCCAACACCAGCGGCTGCAGGGCCGGGTC
This sequence comes from uncultured Pseudomonas sp., assembly GCA_964543555.1. GTDB lineage: Bacteria > Pseudomonadota > Gammaproteobacteria > Pseudomonadales > Pseudomonadaceae > Aquipseudomonas. Next base: position 4,970 of record CAZIZA010000061.1, on the reverse strand, counting down.
CTTGTTGGAGTTGGCGTGGCTGCAGTCAACCATGATGTTCGGGCGGATGCCGGCTTTGGTCAGTTCCTGCTCGCAAATGGCCACACTGACCGAATCGTAGTTGGGCTTGCCATTACCACCGCGCAGCACCACATGACCATAGGCGTTGCCCTTGGTGGTGACGATGGACACACCGCCTTCCTGGTTGATGCCGAGGAAACGGTGCGGGCTGGAGACCGACTGCAGGGCATTGATCGCCACGGTCAGGCCACCGTCGGTGCCGTTCTTGAAGCCTACAGCCGAGGACAGGCCCGAGGCCATTTCACGGTGGGTCTGGGATTCGGTGGTGCGTGCGCCAATGGCGGACCAGCTAATCAGGTCTTGCAGGTACTGCGGGGAAATCGGATCGAGCGCTTCGGTAGCGGTGGGCAGGCCCATTTCCGCCAGGTCACGCAGCAGTTTGCGGCCGATATGCAGGCCGTCTTGAATCTTGAACGAGTCATCCAGGTACGGATCGTTGATCAGGCCTTTCCAGCCAACCGTTGTACGCGGCTTCTCGAAGTACACGCGCATGACCAGGAACAGGCTGTCGGACAATTCGGCAGCCAGCACCTTGAGGCGCTCGGCGTACTCGTGAGCTGCCTTGATGTCATGGATGGAGCAGGGACCGACGACCACGAACAGGCGATGATCCTTGCCGTCGAGGATGTCGCGCACCACCTGGCGACCATGGGCAACGGTCTTGAGCGCTGCGTCGGTCAGAGGAATTTCGCGTTTGAGCTGATCGGGGGTGATCAGGGTTTCGTTGGAGGCGACGTTAAGGTCGTCGATCGGTAATTCAGCCATCGTGCTATTCATCGGGTCAGGTCGTCAGGTCACGGGTGCCGGCCGCCAGCGATCCCCTATGGCGGTGCACAGCTAGTTGGCGCAGGGGGGAGCCGAACCTTAGCGCGTACGCGGCTGCGCGACAATGGGCGTGGTGTTCAATGGCGCCGATAGAGTAGCAGTATCGAATCATGGGGCGCCCGCACCACAGCTGACTCAGTCCATATAAGGGAAGGTGGCGGCACGCTTGGCGATCCAGTCCTGCGCGCATTGCTCGATCGCGATTGGCTGGCCCGACTCATGCTCGAGCTGTTGCCGGTAATGCTGGATCTGGCAGACCTGTTCGACCATGCGTACGCGGAACAGCGTGTCCTCATCGATGAAGGCCACGCCTACCAGGTAGTCATTCTCCTGGCGGTGGCACCAGGCGATCACGCCGGGGTAGCGCGCCTGATCGCCCAGCAAGGGGATGCGCAACTCAATCGCAGTACCGCGGCGAAAGCCCCGGGATGACTTGCAAGCGACCCCGCCCAGGCTGATATTGTGCAGCCGTTGCCGGGGGATACAGGCCCGCTTGCGCACCACCAATTCCACCGGCATGTCGCTTGGATGACGAAGAAACTTACGCATGAGCACCGACCTCGACTGCAGGCAAACTGACATCAGTGATTTCAGTATAGCCATGCAACTGGAACTGACGGATCTGGATGCTGACCGCCGCCTGCTCGATCTGCCCGGCACATCGCTTGTGGTGTTTACAAGTATGGGTTGTGCCAGTTGCCGCTGGGCGCGTCAGGCATTGCCTGGCATGCCGCTGCCGGCAGAGCGATTGTGCTGGGTTGATGCTGAGCGTAATGCCGGTTTGGTGGCGCGCTATGAGGTCTTTCATCTGCCTTCATTGTTTCTGGTCAAGGACGGTCATTTCTTTGGCGCGCTGCATGCGCGTCTTGCCCATTCCGATCTGCTAACCGCCATCGGTGAGGCTCTGCTTCGCCCGGCTGAGGAGCTTCCCTGATGTCCCCATCTTCCGCGCCGCGCATCGGCATCATCGGTACCGGCGCCATCGGCGGTTTCTACGGCATGCTGTTGGCGCGTGCCGGCCATGACGTGCACTTTCTGTTGCGCAGCGAATACGCTGCTGTCACCGAGCGTGGTCTGCAGCTGAACAGCAGTGTGCACGGTGCTCTGAGCCTGGCATCGGTACAGGCCTATCAGCGCGTCGAGGACATGCCGCCCTGTGACTGGCTGCTTGTGGCGGCCAAGACCACAGCCAATGCGGAGCTGGCGCCGCTGATCGCTAATGTGGCAGCGCCAGGCGCCAAGGTCGTGCTGCTGCAGAATGGCCTGGCAGTGGAAGATGAGCTGCGTCCGCTATTGCATGACGATCTGCATCTGCTAGGCGGGCTGTGCTACATCTGCGTTCATCGCAGTGCACCAGGCATTATCGAGCACCAGGCGCTGGGGGCGATCAACCTGGCCTATCACTCCGGACCGTTTACCGATGATGAGGCGCGACTGGCGCTGGTGGAGGAGGGCGCGGGTTTGCTGCGCAGCACAGGCCTGGATTCGGCAGTCATGCGTGATCTGGCGCAGACGCGCTGGCAGAAGCTGGTGTGGAATATTCCTTATAACGGCCTGTCGGTACTGCTCGATGCCGATACTCGGCGCCTGATGGGTAATGCCGACAGCCGCGCACTGATCGCTGACATGATGCAGGAAGTGGTGCAGGCCGCTCAGGCGCTCGGTTACAGCATGCCGGACAGCTATGCGGACAAATTGCTGGCCGCCACGCAGCGCATGCCCGATTACCTGCCGAGCATGTACCACGACTTCGCTCAGCGGCGTACTGCTGAGCTGCATGCCATCTATGAGGCACCTCTGGCGGCTGCCGATGCAGCAGGTTTCGATATGCCCAAGGTGCGCGCCCTGTATCAGGCGCTACGTTTCATTCAGGCTCGCCGGGAGGCCTAAGCATGGGTAAGGGGCTGGGTGACAAACTGGTGCTGGCGATTTCCTCGCGGGCGCTGTTCGATCTGAGTGAAAGTCATCAGGTCTACGAAAGCGAAGGGGTGGAAGCCTATCGCCGCTATCAGATCGAGCATGAGGATGAGGTGCTGATGCCAGGCGATGCCTTCCCGCTGGTAGAGAAGCTCCTTGGTTTGAATACGCGACTCAGTGAACAGCGTGTCGAGGTCATTCTGGTGTCGCGCAACAGTGCCGATACCGGTCTGCGTGCGTTCAATTCGATTCAGCACTACGGTCTTGGCATTTCCCGTGCTGCCTTTGTAGGTGGCCGCAGCCCTGATCCTTATTTGGCGGCTTTCGGCTGCCATCTGTTTCTGTCTACCCATGCCGATGATGTGCGCAACGCACTGAAGGCTGGCTTCGGCGCGGCCACGCTGTTGTCAGGGGGCACTCGCCGGGCCAATAGCAACGAATTACGCATCGCCTTCGATGGTGATGCCGTGGTGTTTTCCGACGACTCCGAGCGTGTTTACCAGCGTGGTGGTCTAAACGCCTTTCAGGATCACGAACGTGAATCGGCCCGGCAGGCTCTTCCGGGTGGCCCGTTCAAGCCGTTTCTCGCGGCCTTGCATGCGCTGCAGCAGGAATTTCCCGAGGCCGAATGCCCGATCCGCACCGCGTTGGTCACCGCGCGCTCGGCCCCGGCACATGAGCGAGTGATTCGTACCTTGCGTGAGTGGAACATTCGCCTGGATGAATCCTTCTTTCTCGGCGGTCTGGACAAGTCGGCGGTGCTTGAGGCCTTCGCGGCCGATGTGTTCTTCGATGACCAGACCGGGCATTGCGAGAAAGCGCGTCAGGTGGTGGCCACAGGGCATGTACCGCATGGAGTGAGCAACGAACTGCTGCCCTGAGCCAATGACATGCAGGCGCTCGCATATAGCCATTCGTCCTAAATAAAGTTGCTGATCTTGCATTACCTGATGCGCTGCTAAGCTCAGTAATGGGCCTACGTCAGCAGTCAAGGAGGCCGCGTGATCCGCTCGATACTCTATGCCACCGATCTGGGGCTATACGCGTCCTATGTGCTGCAGCACGCCCTGGCGTTGAGCCGCAGCTTCAGGGCCGATCTGTATGTGGTGCATGCTGTGGAGCCCATGGGGTTGTTCGCCGAATCCGTACTGCAGACCTATCTGGATGAGGGCACCCTCGGTGAACTGCGACGCAATGGACTGGGCACCGTCATGAGCAGCATCGAGCAGCGTGTGCTCGAGGGGTTCCGTGACGAGTTGGGGGAAGGGCAGCAAGATCTGCAACTGATTCGAGCCGTACGCGTATTGCAGGGCGATCCGCCTGCCGTGATTCTCGAAGAGGCTCAGAAACTAGGGGTGGATCTGCTGGTCGTAGGCAGTCATAGCCATGGCGCAGATCTGACCGTGCCGCTGGGTCGCACGTCTGCACGAATCGTGCAGCTATCAGAGGTGCCCGTGTACCTGGTGCCGATGCTGCAGCATCGGGGGCGAGGGGATTTGTAAGTTTAAATAATAAAATGTTCTTATTTAATGATTGGACCAGTAATGTGGTTATATATGGCGTCGGCAGATCTTGGCCCGCTTTACTGCTCTGAGGGAAATCTATGAAGCTTCAGCAATTGCGCTACATCTGGGAAGTCGCGCACCACGACCTCAACGTATCGGCTACCGCTCAGAGCCTGTACACCTCGCAACCAGGGATCAGCAAGCAGATTCGCTTGCTCGAGGATGAGCTGGGCGTGGAAGTTTTCGCCCGCAGCGGCAAGCACCTGACCCGCGTGACCCCAGCCGGGGAGCGCATCATCACAACGGCCGGCGAGATTCTGCGCAAGGTTGAGAGCATCAAGCAGATTGCCCAGGAGTTCTCCAACGAGAAGAAGGGCACCCTGTCCATCGCCACCACCCATACCCAGGCGCGCTATGCCCTGCCGCCGGTGATCAGCGCGTTCATCAAGCAGTACCCGGATGTCGCTCTGCATATGCACCAGGGTACGCCGACGCAGATCGCCGAGATGGCTGCCGACGGCAGCGTGGATTTCGCCATCGCCACCGAAGGCCTGGAGATGTTCAACGACCTGATCATGATGCCCTGCTATCGCTGGAACCGCTGCGTGGTGGTGCCGCAGGGGCATCCGTTGACCAAGCTGCCGAAGCTGACCCTCGAAGCGC
>CAZIZA010000060.1:0-15950 GCA_964543555.1 uncultured Pseudomonas sp. | reverse complement strand
GGTCCAGGGCCATGTCCGGCTGGCAGCCGAACTTGCGGCTCAGCGGCCAGTCGGCGCTGGTCGAGCCTTCAGTGAGAATGCGCACATAAATCTTCGAACCCGGCGCGGCCTTGGCGATGTTGCGCAGGTCGGCTTCGGAGTCGGTGGCAAACAGGCGCACGCCCTTGTCGAAGAAGTAACGAATATCGCGGGATTTCTTGATGGTGTTGCCGTAGCTGATGCGCTCGGGGCCGACACCGGTAGCCATGACCTTGTCCAGCTCGTAGATCGAGGCGATGTCGAAGCTCGAACCCTTGTCGCGTAGCAACTCGATGATCTCGGTGGCCGGGTTGGCTTTGACCGCGTAGTAGATCTTGGCAAACGGGAAGCAGTTGCCCAGCTGATCGTAGGCATCGGCGATGATCTGACGGTCGATCACCACGAAGGGGGTTTCGTGCTGATCAGCGAATGCCTTCATGCGCTGGAAAGTGGCGGGTGCGTAATAGTCTTCGACCTTGATCGACATGCGGGAACTCCAATGGCTAAACCGGGAACACATGGATTCGGGCAGCAGAACCGTTCACAGGTTCCGCTACGTGTAGGGGGTGGCCGCGCAATACGCGTACCTGAACGTCTGACAGTTTCCCCACTTTGGTTCGCCTACTTCCCAAGGCATGTCGCCGAGCATCACCGGTACCGACCATGCGCCGGCCGGCAACCTCTCGTCGTCAGTACTTGAGCCGGATGGATCGTTTCCAGCATGGACGTTCGGGCGCGGACTTTAAGACCATGAAGGCACGATATCAATCAAAAATTGCCGTCAATTTACAGCGGCTTCCCGGCGGCCTGGCGAACTGTTTTCAATACTCAACAAGACGTCCGGGATGCTGCACAAAACAGACAAAACACCTGTCCAAACTCCGAGCGCCTGTTACTCAGACTAGGCCTTCGATCCGTTACCGACCAGCGGCAAGTCGAGCGAGAAACAGGTTCCCACGCCCGCAGAACCGGCCGACCAAGCCGCCTCGCCGGCAATGATCTTGGCTCTCGAGCGAATATTGCCCAGACCACGCCCGTGCTTGTGGCCGCTCTCGGCCGGCATGCCGCAGCCATCGTCCTCCAGACGCAGGCGCACGGCTTGTTCATCCGCCCAGGCCTGCACGTCGATCTGGCTCGCCTCCGAATGTTTGAGAGCGTTGGTCAACGCCTCTTGCATGATGCGTATCACATGTAGAGCCGCCTCAGCAGACAGCCAAGGTAATACCGGCAACTCCTGCACCCGCCAGATCATCCGTACTCCTGCGGCGTCAAGACGCGGTTCCAGGCGATAACGCAGCATGCCGAGCAGTACATTGAGGTCAGTTTCCTGCGGCTCGAGCGTGTCTATGGCCAGGCGCATATCGTCCAGACAGTCGCGCAACATCTGCTCGATTCGCTCGCTTCTTGCCTCGCCACACTGCACCACCCGCAGCGCCCCGACCAGCGAAGCCCCCAAACCATCGTGCATGTCCTGCATCAGGCGCTGGCGCTCCTGCATCAGCACTTCATGTCGCTCGATCTCACGCAAACGCTGATGGCTTGCTTGCAGCTCGGCCTCGCGCTCGGCCAAACGATGCGCCAACAGTTCCTGGCTATGCTCCAGGCCCTCGATACTGGAAAGGTAGCGCTGCCCGAGCACCATGCAGAACAGCAGGCAGAAGCCGATCTGCCAGAAGGGCACTAGATACAGGCCATCCAGACTCACGCAATACAGTTGCAGCAGCAGATCATGAACGGCAAACGCCACCCCAAGCAGCCCACCCCAGGCCAGCATCTTGGCAAGCAAGGAAGGGCTGCGCCTGGATGCGCCAATGACCAACGGGATGGACAGCAGGAACATCAACCCACCGCCCAGGTAACACAGCGATGCCAACGCCGCGATATGCGCAGCCGATTGCCAAAGCGGCAACGTGAGAGCCGTGGAAACGAGCATGAAACCGATCATTCCCCGCTCCAGCCAAGGGATGCGTTCACCGCACAGGCGCAAGGCAAAAAGCTGGTTGATCAGCACCGTCCAGCCGATGGTATTGATGGTGATCCAGCCGAACCAGTCCGCCGCTATCAGGCGCGTATCCAGCGGCCCGAGGAAATGCAGGATGCGCAGGCAATAGAGCACCGCCGCAATGAAGAACAACAGATAGATCGGCTCTTGCCGGCGGCGACTCCATACACCCAGCGCGAAAATGCCCAGGGCCAATACCGCAACACCAATCGCTGCCGGTAGCCATACCTGGACAATCAGACGAACTCGATAGGCGCCCAGCAATTGCGCCTCGTTACCGACCCAAATAGTGGAAATGCCAGCGCCAAGTCCTGCCAGGCTGTCCATGCGCAGCAACAGCTCGCTCGGCCGCGCTTGCCCATCCACTGCGTCCAATGGCAACCAGAGCGGTGTGTTGAAGCCATTCCAGACCGGATCGCCAACCGAGCGCCAGAGCAAGCGACCATCGCCATACACCGCCAGCTGCCCTACCGTCTGCCAACGCGGCAGATAAAGGAACAAAGGCTCGGGGCTATCCATCACCGGCAGGCGATAGTAGGTCGTACGGATACCTGCCGAGATATCGCCCCCCAGGCCACGCGGTTCGCTGACATGCGGTAACGTCACCGGCTGCCAAGGCCCTCGCGGCATACTCTGCCATGTAGGTGGATCAGTGAATTCGCCTGCACGTGCTTGCAGCACGAGGCTTTCCACCTGCGACACAGGCTGGGCAGCAGACCATGCATGACCGGCGCACGCTAGAAAGAACAGACAAAACAAGCGGCAGAGACTCACCGCTCGACCAGCCCCAGGCGATAGGCCTCACCGACCGCCGCCGCCTTGGAGCGCACGCCGAGTTTCTCGTACACGCGGCGCACGTAGGTTTGCACCGTCCAAGGTGAGACCTGCAGCATCTGCGCAATTTCCGCGGCCGAATAACCGCGGATGATCTGTTCCAGCACTTGTAGCTCGCGAGGCGAAAGTTCCACTGGCGCCTCGCCGCCAGGCGCCGGGGGCGGTGGCTGAAAATGCCGCAACAGGCGCCTTGCGATCATCGGACTGATCGGGCTGCCACCGGCATGCAGGCTGCGAATTTCGTTGACGATACCGCTGGCCAGCGAATCCTTGAGCAAGTAACCACTGGCTCCGGCCTCCAGCGAGGCGAACACCCGCTCTTCATCACCGAACAGGGTGGCGACCATGATCGCGCATTGCGGCCAGGTCTGGCGGGTCGCGCGGATCATCTCGATACCGCTGCCGTCCGGCAGGCCAAGATCCACCAGCAGCACATCCGCCGGCGGGCCAGCGAGCAACGCCAGCCCCTGCGCCAGTGTCACAGCCTCTGCTTGCAGAGACAGGTCAGCCACTTGCGCCAGAGCGTTGCGCACCGAGTCGCGAAACAGCGAGTCATCTTCTACAAGCACCACGCCAATCATCTCGTTTCCCGTGCAATACCCTGACGGCAGCGAACGCTGCCTGGAAAGTATGCAGCTTGTCGCCAAAGCCCGGAACGGACAAGGCGCAATCATCGATCAGCGCCCCGCGAGCCTCTGGAATCCTGGCAAAGCTTAACGATTATTCCGGCGCCACCAGCCCCCTCTGTCCCCAGGTTGAGGGACAGACAGCATCTCTCCCACCCCGCACAATTTTGTCATTTGCCAATGCATCAAAACGCCACAGAGCGCTCAGGGGGGAAATCACGTGAATCGTATTTATCGCACCGTATTCAACCGCAGCCTGGGGCAGATGCAGGTCGCTTCAGAACAGATCGGCAGACTCGGCAGAACTGCTGCTTACTCTGCGGGGCTGAGTGTAGTGGCGCTTGCCGGTCAGGCGCAGGCCGATCAGACCTTCACAATAAGCGACACCGCGTCGCTGGCCAGCGCCATCGCCAGTATCAACTCCGGTGCGGTAAGCGGAGTAGCCACCCTAAACTTCACCAACAACGTAACTCTGAACGGGAATTTCGACGCGATCCGTCCAGACATTGCGGTCACCTCAATGCAGATCGCAGGCAACGGCCATACGCTGTCAGGCGCCGATAGCTGGCAAGGCTTCTTCATCGAATCCGGCACTGTCTCCATAAGTGACCTAGCCATCAGCGACATGGCGACGCGTGGCGGTAATTCGCGAGGCGGCGGCGGCGGCGCGGGGCTGGGTGGCGCGGTATTCGTCGGCAGCGATGCACAGGTGACTCTTAGCAATGTGGATCTGAGTGACAACCTAGCTGCGGGGGGCAACGCCTACGCCAGTGGTGGAAATGGATGGGACGGAGGTCTGCTCAATGGTCGCTTCGGCAGTGGAGGCCAGCAAGGCACCAATGCCACTGGCAGCAACCCGACCGGTGGGAGCGGCGGCAACGGAAGCTTTGGCGTCGGGGGAGGCCTCGGCGGCAACCCCAACTACACCACCCCTGCCGGCAATGGCGGCGCTGGCGGTAACGGTGGCTTCGGAGCCGGCGGGGGTGGGGGCGGATCCGCGACCAGCGCCGACGGCACTCTCGGTTACGGCGGCGCGGGTGGTACGGGCGGTTTCGGCGGTGGATCCGGCACAGCAGCCGGGAACCTAGACGAGGCCGGCTACGCCAGCATTATCGGCTTTGCTGGCGGCGGTGCCGGTATGGGCGGAGGCCTCTTCGTTCAGGATGGAGGCTCTCTGATCATAACCGGCAACAGCTCGGTCAATGGCAACAGCGTCTCCGGCGGCAGTGCCTATTACAGCTTCAATCACGGCGCAGCCTATGGCGCAGGACTGTTCTTGCAAGGCAATGGCAGCCTAGAGCTGTCGCCTGGAGCAGGAGAGACACAAACCTACGCCGATGCAATCAGCGACCAGACGGGCTCTGGCGGCTGGGGCACGAACTCCGGATCGTGGTCACTGGTCAAGACTGGCGCCGGCACCCTAGTGCTTAGCGGCGACAACAATTACTCCGGCGGCACTAGATTGCTCGGCGGCGTGTTGCAAGTCAGCAGCAACAACAACCTGGGCTATTTCAGCGGTGGCCTGACGTTTGACGACGGGACCCTTCAGGCCGGGACCGCCCTCAGCCTCTCGCGCGCTTCCACCCTGCTAAGTGGGGGCGGGACCCTGGACAGCAACGGCTACAACGTCAGCTTTACCGGTGCCATTAGCGGCGTAGGCGAACTGACCAAGACCGGGCTCGGCACACTGACGCTCGGCAACAGCAACAGCTATCAGGGCGGCACCGTGATCAGCGCCGGTAGCCTGGTAGGCTCGACGAACAGTTTCGGCTCCGGGGCAATCCTCAACAATGCCAGCCTGCAACTCAGTCAGTCATTCACTGGAACGCTGAACAACGCCATCAGTGGTAACGGCTCGGTGATCAAGAGCGGCAGCGGTAGTGTGACTCTCAGTGGCGTCAACAGCTACGCCGGAGGCACGTTGATCAACTCCGGTCAATTGATCGGTAACGCCAGCAGCTTCGGCACCGGCGCTATTATCAACAACGCAGCGTTAGTACTCGACCAGACCAGCGACGCCACCCTTACCAACGTCATGTCCGGCAGCGGCACGCTGACCAAGACCGGAACAGGCAAGCTGGTGCTCGACGGTATCAACACCTACACCGGCACCACCACGGTCAATGTCGGCAGCCTGATCGTCGGCGGCAGCGCCGGTTCCAGCGCCAGCCTGAGCAGCGACGTCAATGTCGCCAGCGGCGCCCTGCTCGGTGGCCACGGCAGCATCAGCGGCGATGTCGACCTGGCCAGCGGTGCCACACTGGCACCGGGTAACTCCATCGGCACCCTGACCATCAACGGCAACGCCACTTTCGATGCTGGCTCCACCCTGGAGATCGAGGCCAACCCCGATGGCAGCTCCGACCGCCTGATCGTCAATGGCAATCTCGACCTGGGTGGCGCTACGCTCAATATCCTCGCGGGTGCCGGCACCTGGTCACCGGCCACCCGCTACAGCATCGTCACCAGCAGCAACCCCATCGTCGGCACCTTCGGCCCGGTAACCAGTGACCTGGCCTTCCTCACGCCAACGCTGGATTACTCCCTGGGCAACGAGGTGCAGTTGTTGCTGATGCGCAACGACATCAGCTTCGCCTCCGTCGGCCGTACCTTCAACCAGCGCTCGGTGGCCAGCGCACTGGAAAGCGCGCCGCTGGGCACCCTAGCTGTAGCAGTAGCTGGCATGAGTGCGGAGCAGGCGCAGCACACTTTCGACAGCCTATCCGGCGAATTGCATGCCAGCAGTCGTGGCGCCCTGTTCGATGACAGCCGCCATGTACGCGAAGCCATTGCCGAGCGCCTGCGCGCAGCCCAATCCGGCCTGAGCGGCGATGTACTGCACCGCGATGCCGACAGTGGCCTGACCTTCTGGCTGAAGAGCTACGGCGGCTGGAGCGACAAGGACGGCAGCGACAACGTCGCCGACTTCGACCGTGCCAGCCGCGGCACCCTGATCGGCTTCGACCTGCCATTGAACCCGACCTGGCGCCTGGGCATGGCCCTGGGTTACGGCAGCAGCGACCTGGATGTCGGAGCCCGCGCCTCCAGCGCCGATGTCGACAGCACATCGCTGGCCGCCTACCTCGGTGGCCAGTGGGATGCCCTGAGCCTGCGCCTGGGCGTGGCACACAGCTGGAACTCGATAGACAGCAAGCGCGACGTACGGCTGGGCGCGCTCAATGAAACGCTGAAGGCCGACTACGATGCCGACACCACTCAGGTGTTCGGCGAGTTGGGCTATGCGCTGCGCTTTGGCGAACTGACCCTTGAGCCTTTCGCCGGGCTGGCTCATGTCAGGGTAGAGAGCGACGGTTTCAGCGAACGAGGAGGCGCCGCAGCGCTACGCGTCAAGCAGCAGGACGAGCACACCAGCTATGCCAGCCTGGGCCTGAACGCGACCACACCGCTGGGCGATATTGCCGGCTTACCAGTGGCACTCAACGCCAGCCTGGCTTGGCAGCATGCCTTCAACGAGCCTGGCGATAGCAGCGAGATGACCTTGGCAACCTATGGCAGCTTCAAGGTAAAAGGCGCGCCGATCGCCAAAGACAGCGCACTGGCCCAACTGGGCGTGAACCTGAAACTGGCACCTTCAGCTCGCCTGGCGCTGGGTTACTCCGGCCAGCTGGGGGACGGCAACAGCGATCACGGCGTGCGTCTGGGGCTCGATATTGCATTCTGAGCCTGTTGTTTCTTAGGAGCACTCTCGCCATTGCAACACCAGGTCATCCACCTGTGCGAAGCCCTGCAGATGCCGGCGCAACACCTCCTGCAATTCGTCCAGTTCCTGCGCGCTGGGCGCATTGCAGCGCAGATGCAGGTGCGCGTCGTCTGCGTGCAGCATGCACTCGCCGATGGAGAAACGCAGTTGCCCTTCTCGCTCGCCGTAGCTCGCTTCGATCTTGTGCGCGAAGTGCTTGCACAGGCGGGTGAGCAGGCGCGGCGCCTGGGTACAGTGGAAAGCACTATGGCTGGTCGGCATGAGGCATGGGTTCCTTGAACAGTGGACGGTCAGCCAGCACCAACGGCTGGCCGAGAGAGCAGTGTTCGAGGCGCGCCTCGATCCCGTATACGCGGCGCAGCCAGGCGGTATCGAGCACGTCCCGAGCCGGACCGAAGCGATAGGCCCCATCCGGTGCGAGCAACAGCAGGAGGCTGCAGAAACGCAGCGCCAGATTGAGGTCATGACAGGCCACCAGGGCGATGCTGCGCTCAGTACGGCAGCGCTCGGCGACACAATCGAGTACGCGCAGTTGCCAGTGCAGATCGAGCGCGCTGGTCGGTTCGTCGAGCAGTAACAGCTGCGGCTCACCGACCAGCGTCTGAGCCAGCCCCAGCAGTTGCCGCTGCCCACCGGACAGGCGATCCATGCGCTGCAGGGCCAGATGTTCGATGCCCAGGCGCTGCAGAACATCTTCCACACGACTCGACAGCCCGCTGGCCGGCAAACCGGGACAGCGTGCCCGCGCCGCCGCCAGCAAACTCTCATAGGCCAGCAATGACACCGCCTGCGGCAGCTGCTGTGGCAGGTAAGCCACCTGCACCTGTTGCAGCCAGGGCGGGACCCCGCTGAGCAGTGCCGCGTTCAGACGGGCTCGCCCCTGACACGACTGCAAGCCTGCGATGGCGCGTAGCAGCGAGGACTTGCCCACCCCGTTAGGACCGAGCACACCCACCAGACTGCCAGCCTCGATTGCTGGCAGGGTCAGTTCCTGCAATACCCTGCGCGCGCCGTAGTTCAGACTCAGCGCTTCGATCAGCAGGCTCATGCGTGGCGCCCTCGCGCCAGAATCAGCGCAATGAACAGCGGCACCCCAACCACGGCGGTGACCAGGCCTACCGGCAGAATCACCCCAGGCAGCAACGCGCGACTGGCCAGTGACGCCAACGACAGCAGCAAGGCTCCGGCCAGCGCGCTGCCGGGCAGATAGAAACGGTGGTCCTCGCCCAGCAGCAGGCGCGCCACATGTGGAGCGACCAGGCCGATGAAGCCGACCTCACCGACGAAGGCGGTGGCCACACCGGTCAACAGGCTGACTCGCAGCAGCACGAAGGTGCGCAGGCGACCGACACGTATGCCCAGGCTGCGTGCCTGTTCTTCGCCGCCACGCAGACTGGTCATCGCCCACGCCTGACGCAGCGCGAGGACCAGGCAGACGACAAGTACCAGCGTCACCAGCGCAACGCGCTGCAGATCGGCGCGCGCCAGACTGCCCAGCGTCCAGAACACGATCTGCTGCAGCGCGTCGGCATCGGCGATGAACTGCAGCAAACCAACCAGCGCGTTCAGTCCGAACAACAGGGCGATGCCGAACAACACCAGAGTGTGCAGCGCCTCGCCCAACATACGCGCCACCAGCAGCAACAGCAGGCAGGAGAGAAATGCGCAGGCGAACGCCGCCAACGGCAACAGCAGATCGGCGCCAAGCCCGGCAAGATTGGGCCGCAGCAGGATCACCAGCGCCGCGCCCAGTGTAGCCGCCGCACCAACCCCCAAGGTGAATGGGCTGGCCAACGGGTTGTTCAATGCCGTCTGCATTTCGGCGCCGGCCAGGCCCAGACTGGCGCCGACCACCACGGCCATCAGCGCGTAGGGCACGCGAATATCCAGGATGATCACCACCTGCGCCGGGTCCAGAGCTTTGGGTTGCAACAGGCCATGCAGCACGTCCCACCAGCCCAGGCCAGCCGGGCCGGTAGCCAGGTCGGCGATGAAGGTAGTCAGCAGCAGCGCCGCCAATACCCACAGGCAGGCCCAGCGGCGCCAGAGCGTTCGACGGTAGGCGCGAGCGAGCGCTTGTGTGGCCTGGCTATTCACAGGCTGATCCAGTACTGACCGTTCAGCACGACCGGCTGGAACTCGCCGTAAAAGTGCTCGAGCGTGCGCTGCGGGTCGAGATCGACGAATGCTTCGGGGTATAGCCACTTGGCGAAGACTTGCACCGCGACCACGTTGAACGGGCTGTTGTAGAAGCCGTGCCAGATCGCGTGCGCCCTGCCCTCGCGTACCGCTGCCAGATGCTGCAAACCGCCACGGCCGACCAGGCGCTGCAGGGAAGCCCGTGCCGCATCGGCCGCCACGCCAGGCCCAAGTGCGATATAGGGCGCGTCCTCCGCCAGGCTGTCGGCCGAACCCACCGCACTGGCGATATACAGCTCAGGCGGCTGGCTGAGGAGCAGTTCCAGGCTCAGAACGCCAGCATGCCCCGGCAAGCGCTCCCTGGCGATGTTGTCGCCACCCGCTGCGACCAACAGATCGGCGAGCATGCCTCGCGCCATGCTTTCACAGCAGCCATCGCCAAGGCCGGCGCGGCTATGCAGAAACACCAGCGGTCGTTGCCGTTGAGGCAGATGCTCACGCACCGCGGCCAGCGCTTCGGCATGTGCCGCGTTGAACGCCTCGGCACGTGCCTCGCGGCCCAGGGCCTGACCGAGCAGACTCATGCTGCGCGGCGTGCCGGTCAGCGGTTGCTCACGGAAATCGACGAACAGCACGGCCACACCGGCGCGCTGCAGCTGTTCGATCAGCCGGCCCTGAGTACTGCCCGGGCCATGCCCGGACAGGCTGAAGATCGCCAGATCGGGGCGTAGCGTCAGCACCTGCTCCAGGCTGAAGGTATCGGCCGCGCCCTGGCCAATGCGCGGCACCTTGGCCAGACCGGGAAAGGCCTGCTGATATTGCCGCGCGCTACCGGGGTCGACCAGCGCCAGATCCGCCGGCATTCCGACCAGGCGGTCCAGCAACTGCTCACCTTCGAGGATGGCCAACACCGGCAGCAGACGCCCCTCGCCCAGCACGATACGCTCGACCTTGTCGGGCAGCTCAACTTCGCGCCCGGCCAGATCGGTCAGCATCTTCGCGTGCACCGGGGCCAGCATCGCCAGCCCCAGCAAGACACCCAGAGCCCACCGACGCATCAGATACGCCATGCCACCCCCAGGCGCAGCTCACGACCCGGCTCGTAGGAACCGCGGACGATGTCGTAGCCGGGGATGTGGGTGAAATCCTCGTTACTGGCATGATCCAGGTACTGCTTGTCCAGCAGGTTCTTCAGGGTCAGGGTAACGGTCAGTTGCTCGGGCAACGCCTGCCACTCTGCATACAGATCGTGCACGCCGTAACCCGGTTTGGAGATATCGCCATCGGCGGTATGCAGCGAATCCATACCGCGCACGAAGCGCCCCTGCCAGCCGAGGGTCAGGTTATCGCTGGCCCGATACTCGGCGAAGGTCGTCCAGGTATTGCCCAGGCTGTTGCCAAGCCCATTGTGCTCGTAGGCATTGAGCCGCCGACCATCCAGACGGGCCAGGTTGCGGTGAAAGCTCAGGCCGAGGCTGAGCTGCTGCCAGTGATAGGCACTCTGCAGCAGCACGCCTTTGCTTTTCAGGTCACCCAGATTGCGGTACAGACTGGTCAGTTCGGGGGTGTAGGAAATGGCATCGCGGATACGCGTGACGTAGCCCTTGGCCATGAACTCCAGGCCGCCGTTGCGGTAGTCGAAACCGATCTCCTCGGTGCGCGCCTTCTCCGCTTTCAGGTCCGGATCGTTGCCGGCCACGTCGAGCTTGAAGGCGTCGCGCACCTGCGGACCACGCAGTGCCTGAGAATGCCCGGCGAATACCGCCAGCTCAGGCGTGAGCTGATAGCGCAGGCTCAGGTTGGGGCTGAAGCCCTTCTCCTTGAACGTCTGATCGTCGCGGTCGTCCAGCTCGTAGCGGTCATAGCGCAGACCGGCATTGAGCAACAGCCGCGAAGTGATCTGATAGGCATCCTGCACGTAAAAGCCGAGCACCTCGCCGTTCTCACTGTCCAGCTCGCGATCGTCTTGCGGGCCGAGGGTGGTACGGTCATCGCGGTAGTCCAGGCCGTAAGTCAGCTTGTGCGAGGCGAAACGACTGGTATTACGCAGGTCGAAACCGCTGCTGCGGGTATCGCCGAAGTACAGCCCGAAACGGCCGTCCTGCTGCAGTTCGTTGGTGGTGTGAAAGGTCGTCAGCTCAAGATCGAACAAGTCGTTGTTCAGCGGCTGCCAGGCATAGTTGAGCGTCCAGGTCTCCCGCTCGGTCTGCAGGGGATAGGCCGCGTTGCGCGGCGCCAGCACCATCCACTGCGGACGCTGCGGGCGTTCCCCTTCATCGAGACGGCGCTCGTAGCTCAGGCGCAGGGTCTGCGCCTCGTCGAGTTTGCCGACCAGTTTGGCGTAACCGAATTTCTGCCGCGAACCGGTGCCGAGCACGTCGTCGTTGCGGGCGTCCTCGTAGTCGTTCTGATCCTGATAGCTGGTCATGGCCAGCGCCGACCAGTTGTCATTGAAACGGCCGAACACACTGGCGCTGGCCTTGTAGCCCTCACCGTTGCTGAAGTAACCGGTCTTGAGCAGCGCACCGAGCCCTTCACCTTCACGCAGCAGGTCGTCAGGGTCCTTGGTCACGAAACGGATCGCACCACCGAGCGCGCCCGGCCCGGCGGTGGCATCGCCGGTGCCGGCCTGCACCTCGGCACGCTTGAGCAGTTCCGGCTCGATGCTGATGCGGCCAGTGTGGTGGAAGGTCTGCCCCGGCTGGCTGGCGCCGTCGATAGTGATGTTCAACAACGTATCTTCGAAGCCGCGCAGGTAAAGCTTCTGCGCCGCCGTGGAGCCACCGGCCACGGCGACTTCCGGGTTGGACTCGAACACTTCCTGCAGGTCATTGGCCTGGTAGCGCTGCAGTTGCTCGGCTTCGACGCTCTCGCTGCGATCCAGCGCCGCCGCCGTGATTTCCTGCGCATCGAGTTCCAGCAGTGAGTCGGCCGCCTGGGCCTGGGCGGCCAGCAGGCCGCTGAAAGTCATGGCCCTAAGCAGGCTCAGGCGATATGGGCATTGCAGCATGGTCGTTCCTCCCCGGAAGAAATGTGAATACTTCGCATTTGCGAATTTTCATCACAACCCTCTGAGCAGGGAATCACTTTTACAACTGTTACACCGCCGTGCGTGGCAGCCGTATCGCCATGCGCAACCCGCCTTGCGCTCGATTGCTCGCAGCAATGGCGCCTCCCGTTGCCTTGATCTGACGCTGCGCCAGTGCCAAGCCAAGGCCGTAGCCGGCCCGCTCGCTGCCGCCGCGGAAGAACGGCTGAAAAATGCGCTCCAGCCATTGTTCGGCTACACCAGGCCCCTGATCGGCGACACACAGCAACCAGTCATCTGCATCCTGGCTCAGGCTGACCTCCACCTGCCCGCCCTTGGGCGTATGGTCGAGCGCATTGCGCACCACATTTTCGATGGCCTGGCCCAGTGCCCGGCTGCTGCTGCCATGCAGCGGCGCACTATCGGGAAGATCGCAGATGACCTGCCGGTCCGCGTACTCGAAGCGGGCGTCGTCGACGATACTGTCGATCAGCTCGGACAAATCCAGACTCTCGTCACGCAGCTCGGGACGTTCATTCTCCAGCCAGCTGAGGGTCAGGGCATCCTCGACGAGGCGACGCATCCCGGCGCAGTCCTCGCGGATACGCTCAAGCAACTGTCGGTGCCCACCATCCTGTTCGGCCAGGCTCACCGCCATCTCGATACGCGTGAGCGGCGTGCGCAACTCGTGAGACATGTCCGCCAAACGCTGACGCTGGTCGATGATCAGTTGCCCGGTACGTGCAGCCATGGCGTCGAAGGTATCGGCCAGGCGCGCCAGCTCGTCATTGCGCGAGCCCAGCAGCGAACGTACGCGCACGTCCAGACGGCCATCGCTGAACTGCCGGGTCGCCTGCTCAAGACGCCCCAAGGGCTGCATCAGGTGACGGTAGAGCACCAGACAGACAATCAGCATCAGTACCAACGGCACCACCAGTTGCAGCATTAGCTTGGCGTAGTGCCAATTGAGGCCGGGGCGCATACGCTGCGGAAGGATGATCAAAAAGTGCGTCTTACCGTCGGCGAACGGCAGATCCATGATGGGGTTTTCCTGAAAGTACAGGTGGATCTTCCAACTCACGTCGCGCCCCAGGCCGAAGCCTTCGTAGAAACGCTCGGTCAGCACACTGCCGGCCAGCGGTCGCACGTCCGACTCGACCACCGCAGCCCAGGTCTGCTCCTGTTGCTGCAAGGTCACCAGCCAGCGCGCCAGCGCCTGGTGATCGCCGGCCAGAAACATCGCCTCGGCCTGCTCACCATAGTGACGCAGCGTGCGCTGGTGCTCGGCGTCGATGAAGCTCATGCGCTCCTCGGTTTGCCAGGCGACGCGGGCGATGATCCAGAACAGCAATACGCTGCCCAGGCCGATGACCAGGCACAGCTTCCAGAACAGGCGATGATTCATGTGAAGGCGTAACCGCGACCGTGCACCGTCTGCAGGCGGTCGGCGCCGAGGCCGGCATCGACCAGACGCCGACGAATACGGCTGACGTGCATATCCAGACTGCGGTCGTACTGGCTGTATTCGCGCTCCAGCGCCAGGCGATAGAGATAAGGCTTGCTCAGCGCCTCGCCCCGATGACTGACCAGTAGCCAGAGCAGACGGAACTGTAACGGTGTCAGCGCCAGATCACAGTCGCCGACTCGCGCCTGCTGAACATGTCGATCGAGATGCAGCTCATCGACCTGCAAGCGTTGCAACTGGCCGCCACGCACCTCCTGCGGGCGACTGCGACGCAACACGGCGTCAATGCGCAGTTGCAGCTCGGTTATGTTGAAAGGCTTGGGCAGGTAGTCATCGGCGCCATGCCGCAGACCACGAATGCGCTCCTCCTCAGCGCCACAGGCCGTGAGCATGATCACCGGCGTCTGCTGTTGCTCACGCAAACGACGCAGCACGGAGAAGCCGTTGACGTCCGGCAGCATGACATCCAGCAGCAGCAGGTCCGGCTGTTCGCTCAGGGCCAGATCGAGCCCCATTTCCCCCAGATGACTGGTCGAGGTGGCGTACCCCTGCCCCTGCAACAACTCGCCCAATTGCGACGCGAGCGTGCGGTCGTCTTCGACTATAAGGATGCGAGCCAGACTGGCAGTCATAGGGATTACCCAAGCCGATTAAGGCGAATGATTCTCATATATAAGAATCACTTCGGCAACTCTACCCTGCAAATTGCGCTGCGCACGTCGTTATCTGGTTGAACCATTGCTAGCGAACACCACAGATTGCTCCGATCAATACACGTCGCGCCGGTAACGGCCATCCTCGATCAGCTGCTGCACGCCCTCGTCACCGATCAACTCGCGCAGCACCGCATCGACACCACCGGCCATGCCCTCAAGGCTGCCGCATACGTAGATCGCAGCCCCCTCGCTCAGCCAGGCACGCAGGCGCTCGCTATGCTCACGCAGCAGATCCTGCACATAGCGTTTCTGCTCCTGATCACGGGAAAACGCCAGGTCGAGGTGCTGCAGGTCGCCAGTAGCAAGGGCGGCCTGCAGCTCGTCACCACAGAAGAAGTCCTGCGCCCGGTTGCGCTCGCCAAACAGCAGCCAGTTACGTGTCTGCCCAGCCAGAGCTCTGGCCCGCAGCAGCGAGCGCAGCCCCGCCAGACCGGTGCCATTGCCGATGAGAATCAGCGGACGGTCGTCATCTGGCAGATGGAAGCCACTGTTGCGGCGTACCCGAGCGAGCACAGGCGCAGTCTCGGGCAGGTACTCCGTCAGCCAGCCAGAACCCAGGCCAAGACTGCCGTCGACCTGCACGGCCTGGCGCACGATCAGCTCCAGCACGCCATCGGCCGCTACCGAAGCGATGGAATACTCACGCGCGCCGAGCGGCGCCAGCGCCTCGACCAGCGCCTGCGCGTGCAGGCCAACCAGATGGGCGAAGCTTTCCGGCAACTGACGCTCACTCAGCGCCTCGGCGAGCGTCATGGCCTGTTCATCGATGATGACCTCGGCCTGCTCATCAAGACCATAGCGCTGCAGCCAGTGCAAAACGCGGGCCTGCGGCTGGCGCGGCAAAATCTCGAGAATGTCGCCCGCCTGCCAACTGCTGGATGCCGGCGGTTGCAAAGCGAGGCGGTAGACCGCAGCCCCCCGGCTGGCAGGGTTGAGCAACGTGCGCTGCTGCAGGGTCCAGCTCTGCCAGGGAGCCTGCTCGAAAGTCAGCGGCGCGGTACCGGTCAGCTCACCGAGCTGCTGCTGCCAGCGTTGCAGTGCTGCCGGGTCATCACCGTCGACCTCGATGCTGTCGAATAACGGCTGCGCGCCCTGACGCCCCAGCCAGTCGCCGACACGACGGGCAAAACCGCAGAAATGTTGATACTGCCGATCACCCAGCGCCAGCACGGCGTAACTGAGCTGTTGCAGCGGCAGGCTGCTGCCGAGCAGTTTGCGCTCGAACCCCAACGCAGTATCCGGCGCCTCGCCATCACCGAAGGTGCTGACCACGAACAACGCCTTCTGCGCCTGACTCAGGCTAGCGGCGTCGATGCGCGACAACGGCTCCACTCGCACCGGGATACCCGCGGCCTGCAGTTGCCCTGCACTCTGCCAGGCCAGTTGCTCGGCATAGCCGCT
>CAZIZA010000059.1:0-15961 GCA_964543555.1 uncultured Pseudomonas sp. | reverse complement strand
GGCTGGCCGCTGTATCGCTCGTTCATGCGGGTGATCGACTTCATCGCCGGCATGACGGACAGCTACGCGACTGAGATGGCGAGGGAGATGACCGGCCGTTCGAGCCCGATCTGACGAATACGCGCATGAAGAACCTGATTCGCAATACGTTCACCTGGCATGCAGGCCCCCCGGCCTGGGGGCCGGCTGTTGTCGCCGGATTGGGCTGCGCTCTACCGCTGGTGTTGGGTCTGTTCACCGCGCATAGCGGTTTCCTCTGGGCTTCAGCGGGCGCCTTCCAGGCCGCGCAGGCCAACCCGCTGCACCGCTTCGGCATGCTGCGCATGCTGCTGCTCACCGGCCTGGGTGCCTGCAGCGCAGGCCTGGGTTTCTGGGCCGGCAGTCACCCGCTGATCAGCCTGGGTATTTTCGCCGCCTTCGGTCTCCTGCTGGCATGGCTGCAGCGCTTCGGCAGCGAGGCCGGCAAACTGGGTATCGGCCTGTGCATCTGCCTATGTCTCGGTCAGGGGCAGTTTGGTCTCGGCAACCTGCACAACCCCTATGCAGTGGCCATGCTGTTCATTCTTGGCGGACTCTGGGTCATGCTGCTGGCCTTTGGCCTGCGCGGCCTGCATGGCTTGCGCATGTGGCCGTACATGCCGCGTTTTCTGGCCATTCTCAAGGTACTCAAGCGCCATGCGCAGCGCCTTCCCCGCCAGCAATGGCGCCTGCATGCTCTGGCCTGCATGCTGGCCTTCGCCGCTTCCGGGCTAGTCGTCAACCTGGCCGGGCTTTCACGCGGCTACTGGCTGACACTGACGGTTATCAGCACGCTGCAGCTGGAATTTCAGGGCAGCCTGATACGCGCTTTGCAAGCCAGCCTTGCCAGCCTGAGCGCTGCCGGCCTGCTGATCCTCTTCGGCCACAGCCTGCAAAGCCCACCGATGATGGTGATGACGCTGCTGGCGCTGGTGTTTCTCAGCCGCGCGCTGCAAGCCAATCACTACGGCCTGTTCGTGCTACAGACCAGCCTGTGTTTCGTACTCCTGGCCGAAAGCCTGTCGCAGGACTGGCACCTGGCCGAAGTGCGCCTGGTCAATGCGCTGATCGGCGTCGTCCTGACCCTGACGGTCGCGCTTGGGGTCCATGGCCTGCGCTTGCGCCTGAACAAATCGACCAGCCCTGGGCATAGCTCGCAACAGTCTTTATAACGCTTAGGCGCAATCGCCCACTCTTCACTATGCTGTTCAGGCCAGCAGCGCCTGCAAGGAGTGATGTGCGATGCCCACGACCACTACCCCGCACAACCGCCGTTTTCCCCTGCACGTTCACATCAGCGTTTTGTTCACCTTTCTGCTGCTGTTCATTGGGGGAATTCTGGGGCTGTTCAACTACCAGCAGACCAGCCGGCTGATCTTTTCCAGCAGCTCGATACTGTTCGACCGTATTCAACAGGACGTCCAAAGGGACCTGGACAATACCTACCGGCCCATCCGCCATCTGCTCAGCCTGCTGGCACTGCAACCGGCAACCCAGGCCGATACGCTGGATGAACGCCTGCAGTTGCTGCCGCTATTCGTTCAGGCCTTGCGCGACAACCCAAAGCTGGCGTCGATCTACCTCGGCTACGAGGATGGCGATTTCTTCATGGTCAGGCCGCTGCGTAGCGACATGCTCAAGCAACGCTTCAATGTTCCCGCGACAGCAGCCTACCAAGTCTGGAGCATCGACCGCAGCAGTGCCGCGACCGACAGCGACTACCTATTCTTCGATGGCTCGCTGAACCCGCTCAGTCGTCGGCAAAATCTCGGTGAACCTTACGATCCGAGGCAGCGCGAGTGGTTCCGGCGCGCCCGCAGCGATGGTGGACAGATCACCACCGCGCCGTACCTGTTTTTCTCCACCGAGGAAATTGGCACCACACTGGCCAGACGCAGCGGCCTTACCACCGTGATCGGTGCCGACCTGACGCTCGTCGATCTTTCGGCCACTCTTGCTAATCATCGCGTTACCCCTAACACCCAGATAGTGCTGGCCGATGGTGACGGCAATGCCGTGGCCTATCCCGCGAGCAACCGCTTGCTCAGGGAGGTCGACGGCAGGGTATCGCTGGTCAAGGTCCGCGAGATCAATCCGGCCCTGGGTGAGTTGCTCTCCGGCCAACTGCACGAGCGCGATGAGGGCATCGTCGAACTGGCTGAACAGCGTTGGGCCATGGCTCACCGACACATTCAGGAAGGTGGCCCGCAGGGTTTGCATCTGGCGCTGCTCGTGCCTGAGCAGGAGCTGCTGGCAGAGGCCTATCGCATTCGCTGGCAGGGCGCCTTGATCACCCTGACCACTCTCTTGCTGTGCCTGCCGCTGGGCTGGCTGGCGTCACGCCTGGTGGTCAAGCCGCTGCGCAGTCTGGTGCAGGAGGCACAGGCCATTCGCCGTTTCGACTTCACCTTCCCGGCCAGTGGCCGTTCGCCAATCCTCGAGGTCGACCAGTTGGCGGTGTCGATGAGCAGCATGAAGGACAGGCTATCGAGCTTTCTCGATATCGCTGCCAGCCTTTCGGCGGAAACCCAGTTCGACGCACTGATCAAGCGCGTGATGGATGCGACGGTCTCCATCAGCGAAGCCCAGGGTGGACTGCTGTATCTGCTGGACAATGACAGCGTTCGCCTGGAACCTCAGAGCCTGGTTCTCGACGGCCAGAGTCGGAGCCTGAGCGAACTGGGTATTGAGCCTGTGGCCCATGATGCTCCTGGCCTGCCCGCCTGGCTGCAAGGCCCGGCCAGCGGTGGCGCAAGCGTTGCCACGTCCATCGGTTTCGATGAAGCCGGGCAGTTTCAGGGGGTACTGTCGGCCATGGACAGTCCACGCCTGCATTTGATCGCTGCAGGCCTGCACAACCGCGAGGGCGACACCGTAGGCGTACTGATATTGCTGCAACGCGATAGCGGTGAGAACAGCGAACGCATGCTCAATGCCGATCGTGTTGCCTTCGTCGACGCCGTGTCCGGTAGCGCGGCCCTGTGCATCGAAAGTCAGCGCTTGCTGGCCAGACAACGCCAGTTGCTCGATGCCTTCATCCAGCTGATCGCCGGGGCCATCGATGCCAAGAGCCCCTACACCGGTGGCCACTGCCAGCGCGTACCGGAAATCACCCTGATGCTGGCACGCGCCGCTGCCGAGAGTGACGCCGCCGAATTTCGTGACTACAACCCCAGCGACGAAGAGTGGGAGGCGCTGCATATCGCAGCCTGGCTGCACGATTGCGGCAAAGTCACCACCCCCGAGTACGTGGTGGACAAGGCGACCAAGCTGGAAACCCTGTACGACCGCATCCATGAAATACGCATGCGCTTCGAGGTGCTCAAGCGTGATGCCTGGATCGCCTATTGGCGTGGCCGTACCGAAGGGGGTGACGACAGTGCACTGGCGGCACTGCGCGACCAATTGCTGAGCGATCTGGATGACGAATTCGCCTTCATCGCACGCATCAATCTCGGCGGCGAAGCCATGGCCGATGAAGATCAGGCCCGCCTCGGACACATCGCCGCGCGCCGCTGGTTACGCACCCTGGACAATCGTCTGGGGGTTTCCTGGGAAGAGGCCAAGCGGCTGGAACGCACCCCGCCGCCGTCGCTGCCAGTGGAAGAGCCACTACTGGCTGATCGTCCCGAGCACCTGATCGAACGCGCCGAGCAGGATGTGATTACAGCGGACAATCGCTGGGGCTTCAAACTGGACGTACCGACTCACAAGTTCAACCGTGGCGAGCTGCACAACCTGAGCATCACCCGGGGCACGTTGACAGCCGAAGAACGCTACATCATCAACCACCACATTGTGCAGACCATCCTCATGCTCGACCGCCTGCCCTTCCCCAGACACCTAAAGAACGTCACCGAGATTGCCGGCGGACACCACGAGAAAATGGACGGCACCGGTTACCCCAAACGCCTGACGCGCGAGCAGATGAGTTTGCCGGCACGCATGATGGCCATCGCCGATATCTTCGAAGCTCTGACGGCAGATGATCGCCCCTACAAGAAGGGCAAGACGCTGTCGGAGGCATTGAATATCATGGCCGGCATGTGCAAGGGCGCGCACATCGACACGCAACTGTTCGCACTGTTTATCCGTGCCGGCATCTATCGGCGCTATGCCGAGCGATTCATGCAGTCCGAGCAGATCGACAAGGTGGATGAGCAGGCGTTGCTGGAGAGGGCGGGAGCGCTGCAGGAGCGCCCCGCACAATGAACCTTGGCATCCGGCAGCCTGCTCGGGGCGGGCTACCTGATGACGGGCGCCAGAGAACCCGGCGCCGAGTAGCGATCAAGCCGGGTTGATCGGGTTTTCCGGATACCAGACGTCCTGCAGCGGGCTGAGCTCGAACTTTTCCAGCTCATCGCGGCCTTTGAGCCAGGCTTCAACGGCAGTACGCTGCTCCTCGTTGACCGAGCCACGCTTGGCCAGGCAGACCAGACCGAAGTCCTCGCCACCTACGTAATCCAGACCATTGCCGGCGATGGCCTGATCGAGGAACTGATCGACGAAATCGTCGAGGGTCTTATCGCTCAAGTCGGCCTTGAAGTTCAGGGTCAGCTCGAAGCCCAGCTCCTGAAATTCATCGACACAGAGCTTCTTGCGCAGACGGCGGGAACGGTTGGTCGCCATGAAACAATCCTCAAAGGTAATAACACCGCGCACTCTAGCAGTTTCGCAGGCATAGCGCCCGCTTTGTCTCGCCGGATAGCCCTCAACAGCGCCTGAGCGGCGCCTGTTGCCAGCCTCGTTTTTCACCTGCCGAGCCCGACCACAGAGCGCCTCTTGCGGCATAATGTCGGCAACTTTTAACGGAGTCAGAGGGTCGTCTGCCTGACTCATTTTGCCGCCTAACGGCGTAAGGTTCCTGCCGATGATCCAGCGGTTTCGCCAACTGGCGCTAAGCGCCCTGCTTCTGCCTCTCGCCCTGTCCTGTCATGCGGCCAGCGCCACACTGCCGGCCAAGGTCGAGCAGGCCTTGAAGGCCAACAAGATTTCCAACAACTCGCTGTCGGTAATGACTGTTCCGCTCAATGGCCAGACCGGCGGCCTGCAGTTCAACGCTGATGTGTCGGTCAACCCGGCCTCCACCATGAAGCTGGTGACGACCTTTGCAGCATTGGAACTGCTCGGCCCCAACCATCAGTGGAAGACCGAGTTCTATGCCGATGGCCCGCTGAAGGATGGCGTGCTGCATGGCAACCTCTACCTCAAGGGTGGCGGCGATCCGAAACTGAACATGGAAAAGCTCTGGCTGCTGCTGCGCGATCTGCGCATCAACGGCGTGCGCCAGGTTCAGGGCGATCTGGTACTCGATCGCAGCTTCTTCGTTGCCCCGCAGCTGCCAGCATTCAATGATGACGGTGGCGATGCCAACAAACCCTTCCTGGTCAAACCCGACTCGCTGCTGGTCAACCTCAAGGCGCAGCGTTTCATCACGCGCGCTGAGGACGGCAAGGTGAGCATCGCCATGGACCCGCCCATCGCCACCGTGCGTATCGATAACCAGGTTCGCCTGCTCAAAGCCGCCAAGTGCCCATCCTGGCCTGACATCCGCTACAACGCGGTGGATCAATACGATGGCACCACACTGATCGTCAGTGGGCAACTCGCTGAAGGCTGCAGCGCGCAGACCTATCTGTCGTTGCTCGATCACCCCAGTTACGCTGCGGGCGCGGTGCGCGGCATCTGGCAGGAACTGGGCGGCACGATCTTCGGCAAAGACCGCCAGGGTACCGTCCCGGAAGATGCCCGCATACTGGTACGCGCTTTCTCGCCCGATGTGGTGGAGATCGTCCGCGACATCAACAAGTACAGCAACAACACCATGGCACGGCAGTTGTTCCTCAGCATTGGCGCGCAGTTACGCACCGAAGCCGACAAGGATGACGCCATGGCCGCGCAGCGCGTTATCCGCAACTGGCTGGCGCGCAAAGGGATTACCGCACCGCATCTGGTCATGGAAAATGGCTCGGGGCTGTCGCGCGCCGAACGCATCAGCGCGCGCGAGATGGCGCTGATCCTCCAGGCAGCCTGGCGCAGTCCCTATGCGGCCGAATTCCGCAGTTCGCTGCCGTTGGTGGCAATGGACGGCACCATGCGCCGTCGCCTGCAACGTACACCGCTGGTAGGTGAGGCGCACATCAAGACGGGCACCCTGAACAACGTACGCGCCATCGCCGGCTACAGCCGCGACAGCAATGGTCAGGACTGGGCTGTGGTGGCCATCCTCAATGACCCCAAACCCTGGGGCGCCAGCTCGATCCTCGATCAGGTCCTACTGGAAACCTATAAACAACCCAAGCGTTGAAACAACCTTAGCCCGGCTGCAAACCGGGGCTCTTTTCAATCTGAGCCCCGGCGTGCAACCGGGCTACGCTGTCAGCGTGCAGTGACACGCCAGGCGCGGTGGATCTTCGGGTTGCGGGCGAAATCTGCGTCCAGGGTTTGCGCACTGATCTCTTCGACCTGATAGCGCGCCACCAGGCTTTCATCCAGTTGGAACTTGCGGAAGTTGTTGGAGAAGTACAACACGCCGCCACGGGCCAGACGCGCCATGGCCAGGTCGAGCAACTCGACGTGATCGCGTTGCACATCGAACACGCCTTCCATGCGCTTGGAGTTGGAGAAGGTCGGCGGGTCGATGAAAATCAGGTCGTACTCCCCGCGATCCTCTGCCAACCAGGCCATCACGTCGCCCTGCTCAAGGCGATGCTTGTCGGAAAAACCGTTGAGCGCCAGGTTACGCCGCGCCCAGTCCAGATAGGTTTTTGACAGATCGACGCTGGTGGTGCTGCGCGCGCCGCCCTTGGCTGCATGTACGGTGGCCGTGGCGGTGTAGCAGAACAGATTAAGGAAGCGCTTGCCGGCCGCCTCACGCTGCAGACGCAAGCGCAGCGGACGATGATCGAGGAACAACCCGGTATCCAGATAGTCGGTGAGATTGACCAGCAGCTTGACGCCGCCTTCGCTCACCTCCATGAACTCGCCCTGCGTGGCCTGGCGCTGATACTGTTTGGTCCCCGCCTGGCGCTCGCGACGCTTGATCACTACGCGACTCTGCGCCACGCCCAGTGCCTGCGGAATCGCGGCCAAAGCATCGAGCAGGCGCGCCTGGGCCTTCTCCGGGTCAACCGAACGCGGCGCGGCGTATTCCTGCACATGCACCCAGTCGCGGTACAGATCGACCGCCACGGCATACTCGGGCATGTCGGCGTCATACAGCCGATAGCACTCGACACCTTCGCGGCGTGCCCACTTGCCCAACTGCTTGAGGTTCTTCTGCAGGCGGTTGGCAAACATCTGCCCACCCTCGGACAAACGCGCCTGCTGGGGTGCTTCGCTTACCGGCTGTTGATCGTCCTCGCGCACACGCCGCTCAGCCGTAACGAACTGTTCGATCTGCACCTTGATCAGCAATAGCTTGCAGGGCAGTGCGCCGTTCCAGAAGGCGTATTGCTTGTGGCTGCGCAGGCCCATGCGCTTGCCCAATTCGGGCGCGCCAGTGAATACCGCAGCCTCCCAGCCCAGGCAGGCCTGACGCAGGCGCTCACCGAGGTTCTGGTAGAGGTACAGCAGGCTGGCTTCGTCGCCCAGGCGTTCGCCGTATGGCGGGTTGCTGATCACCAGGCCCTTCTGATTCTGGTCCGGGCGCGGCTCGAAACTGCCCAGCTCGCCCTGATAGATCTTCACCCAGTCGGACAAACCGGCGCGCTCGACGTTATTGCGCCCAGGCTGAATCAAACGCGGGTCGGCTTCATAACCACGAATCCACAACGGCGGTTTGGCCAGGCCCGCAGCAGCTCGCTGCTCGGCTTCGGCATGCAGCTTCTTCCAGATTGCCGGGACATGGCCCAGCCAATTGGAGAAGCCCCAACGCTCACGCTTGAGATTGGGCGCGATATCCGCAGCCATCAACGCCGCCTCCACCAGGAAGGTGCCCACACCACACATGGGGTCAGCCAGCGCACCGCCCTCGGCAGCGATACGCGGCCAACCGGCACGAATCAGCACGGCTGCAGCCAGGTTCTCTTTCAGCGGCGCAGCGCCCTGCTGCAGGCGGTAACCACGCTGATGCAGGCTATGCCCGGAAAGGTCGAGGGAAAGCACCGCCTCGCCACGATCCAGGCGCAGATGCACGCGCAGATCCGGGTTGAGCTTATCGATACTGGGTCGCTCACCGCCGGCCGTGCGCAAGCGATCGACGATCGCATCCTTGACCTTAAGTGCGCCGAAGTGAGTATTGTCGATACCCGACCCATTGCCACTGAACTCCACCGCCAGGCTGCCGGACGGCTGCAGATGGTCGCGCCAATCCACAGCCTGGACGCCTTCGTATAGCTCTTCGGCGTTGTTCATGCTGAAACGCGACAACACCAGCAGTACGCGGTTGGCCAGACGCGACCACAGGCACAAACGATAGGCCACTTCCATATCGGCGTGGCCACGTACTGCAGCAGTCTGCTCGCGGACCTCCTCCAGGCCCAGCGTCCTGGCCTCCTCCAACAACAGGCCTTCGAGCCCTTTAGGGCAGGTCAGTACGATTTCGTAACGATCAGACATGGATGTTCCACTGCCTATGGCAATCAGGGAGGTGCAGCAGTGCACCTCGACTCAAAATAAGTGACAAAAAGTCACAGCGCGACCCTTCGTCGGAAAAAATAAGCGCTCTCATTTGCACCAACAAAAAAGAGGCACCGTCACGTACGGCCAGGTATGACGGCGTTTGCCGGAAAGAGACTGGACGAATACCCAGCGTCCTTATGGCCCCACCTGCATTTAGGTTACGCCCTTATGACAAATCGATCATTCACAGGCCTCGGTGCATTCGTTAGAACACTACACAGGACCTTCGCTGCAACGGCGAAGGCACAGAACGTCCGCCACGCCGGCAGCGGACTTTCGCAGGCAGACATAACGTCAGCCAGGCCTTGCCACAAGGCCAACGGGACATAACAGTCAACAGTGAGGGCAACACCCTATGAGAAGACTTAAGCGTGATCCGTTAGAAAGAGCTTTCTTGCGCGGCTATCAATACGGCATCAATGGTAAATCTCGCGAACTCTGCCCCTTTACCCTACCTTCGGTTCGTCAGGCCTGGCTCAATGGCTGGCGTGAGGGCCGCGGCGACAACTGGGATGGGCTGACCGGCACGGCCGGCATTCACCGACTCAACGAACTTCACGCTGTCGGCTGATCAGGAACACACCCGACTTCACCATGCCGACCCCCTCCGGGCGGCGGGCGCAAGCCCAAGGGCTCCTTCGGGAGCCCTATCCATAGTCACCGCTTACTTACGCAGCGCGGCAATCGCATCCACTGCCTCGCGAATCAGCGCCGGCCCCTTGTAAATGAACCCCGAATAGATCTGTACCAGGCTCGCCCCCGCAGCGATCTTTTCCGCTGCGTGCTTACCCTCGGTAATACCACCGACCGCAATGATCGGCAGACGCCCCGCCAGCTCACCGGCCAGTACCTTGACGATATGCGTGCTCTTGTCACGTACCGGCGCACCCGACAAGCCCCCTACCTCGTCACCATGAGCCAGCCCTTCAACACCGTCGCGCCCCAGGGTGGTGTTGGTAGCGATTACCGCGTCCATTTCGGCGTCCAGCAATGCTGCAGCGACCAGCGCCGTTTCCTCGTCACTCATGTCAGGGGCGATCTTGATCGCCAACGGTACGCGCTTGCCGTGCTCCTGAGTCAGGTCTTCCTGACGGCGACGCAGTGCTTCGAGCAGTTCCTTGAGCGAGTCACCGAACTGCAGACTCCGCAAGCCAGGCGTGTTGGGCGAACTGACATTGACCGTGACATAGCTGGCATGGGCGTACACCTTGTCCAGGCAGATCAGATAATCATCCACCGCACGCTCGACCGGTGTGTCGAAGTTCTTGCCAATGTTGATACCCAGAATGCCCTTGTACTTCGCCGCCTTGACCCGTCCGAGCAGATGATCGACGCCGTGGTTGTTGAACCCCATGCGATTGATCACGGCCTCGGCCTCCGGCAGGCGGAACAGGCGCGGTTTAGGGTTGCCAGGCTGCGGGCGCGGGGTCACGGTGCCGATCTCGACAAAACCGAAACCAAGCTGGGCAAAACCGTCAATGGCGTCACCGTTCTTATCCAGGCCTGCCGCCAGTCCGACCGGATTGGCGAATTGCAAGCCCATCACATTGACCGGCAGGCTTGTTGGGGCTTTGGTCAGCAGGCCATTGAGCCCCAGGCGGCCACCGGCACCGATCAGATCGATGGACAGCTCATGAGAGGTTTCCGGGGACAGTTTGAACAGCAGCTCGCGGGCCAGTGAGTACATGGGCAGGCTTAGCTCGACAGATAGTGATATTGGCAGGTCACCGATTATAGCCGCGCAGGCACTGCGGGTGCGAGGCGCGCAGACCAGATCAGTCCAGAGGGCGCAGGCTGAGCAACTCGCCCGCGCTATTGAACTCCAGCACAAAGGCACCGTAGATGCCGGCATGAGTCAGATAGGGGCGCAGGTGATGAGCCGGTAAACTGACGCGGCGTCCATCGCGGCTTTGCGCCATAATCCGGTTGGCAGTACCCCGATAGATGGCCTGCAACCGTTCGGCCGATAACGCAATATCCAGCACCAGGCTGGGCATGGAGGCATCCTCGCAAATGAATACGGCTATTTTGCCACAGCCTCTCGCTACAACTGACACTTGCCCTGCCATATAGGCAACCAAGATACGCGTCTGCCACACTGTTATGGATGACCTGAAATGATGCGCCGGCTATGACCTTGTCCGAATCCTCAACGCTGAGCAACCGCCTGGCAGCCCTGGCGCAACGCTTCGGTCTGCTTGGGCGTGGCTCACGACAAATTTTCGCCAAGGCCAGCGCCTTGCGCCTGCCTTTTACAGCGCTTCCAGCACCTATCGAGAGCATTGGCTGGCATGAAGGCCCGCAATTGCAGTTACTGTTCAACCTCTCTCGCGGCGCGCTCTCAGGCCCAGTGCAGGAGGACAAGGCCCAGGCTCATCATGCGCTGACTCAGGTAGTCGAAGCCCAGACGCAACACCTGCATACCTTCGATCTACGCCTTGTAGACGGTTTCTCCTCCCCCTGCCCGCTCCCCGGCTATGCAAGTTTCGAAGACTATGCCGCCAGCGAACACTGCAGGCAGATACGAATCATCAGCTACAAAGACTTCATTAAAACCATCACCCAGCCCCTGCCACGCTATCTGGCCGGTGAACCGATTGAGCTACGCCAGGCCAACTGGCGGGGTGCACGAGTCTTTTGGTCGGGGGATACGCAAGGTGAAGCCTTTGCAGGCGCCATCGTCTATGCACGCAGACGCCAACTGCAAGTTCAGCTACCGGCCACCTTGGTGCGCTATCGCCTGAACGCGACAGGACTGGATAATCTGCAAAAGCACTATCACGTGCTCGCAATGCCGGAGGCCGCCTGGAGTGACCCAGACTTCATGGGTTTACTCCTGGACAACGCTATTCCCTACGCACGCCTGTCACTGCTGAAAAAAGCCGGCACTCCCGAGTTTCTCTTGCTACCCAAAGATCATCAGCAGGCCACTGTTCTCGGTGAAGGGCTGCGCCTCGCCGGCGCAGCGGATGTCCCCAGCCATCTGCGACAACTGACCGTTCAACCTGCCTGAACTGACAGACGCGCTATTCATCACAACCGCGTAACAGACGCCCGATCATCTCCAGCGAATACCCCCTGTACGCCAGAAACCGCCCCTGCTGAGCGCGCTCGCGGGCATCGGCAGGAAGGCAGCCGGCATACTTGCGCTCCCAGGTTTCACGAAGTTGGTCGAACCAGTCGATACCACTGTCACGCAGCGCCTGATCGATATCGCCACGCGCCAGCCCGCGCTGAACCAACTCTTCACGAATCCGTTGCGGGCCATAACCGGCACGGGCCCGGTAGGCAACGAAACTTTCCAGATAACGCGCCTCGGACAACAGGCCCTCCTCTGCAAGACGCTGCAGAGCGGCCTCGATCAGCTCGTCAGGGGCGCCACGCTTGCGCAACTTACGCGTCAACTCGACACGCCCATGCTCACGTCGCGCTAGCAGATCCATAGCCGCTCGCCTTATCGCGAGCGGATTATCCAGTACGACGCTCATGCGTTGGCGGCTTAGAAGTCTACTTCTGCGTCGGCCAGGTCGTCAGCAGAAGCCTTGGCTGGCGCATTGCTGACCAGCAGCTTCTGACGAATCTGATCTTCGATCTCACGCGCCACTGCCGGGTTATCTTCCAGGAACTTGGCGGCGTTGGCTTTGCCCTGACCGATCTTGTTGCCCTGATAGCTGTACCAGGCACCGGATTTCTCCACCAGGCCCTGCTGCACGCCAAGATCGATGATCTCGCCATTACGGTAGATACCCTTGCCGTAGAGGATCTGGAACTCGGCCTGACGGAAAGGCGGCGCCACCTTGTTCTTGACGATTTTCACGCGGGTTTCGCTGCCGACCACTTCCTCGCCTTCCTTCACCGCACCGGTACGACGAATATCCAGACGAACCGAGGAGTAGAACTTCAGCGCGTTACCACCAGTGGTCGTTTCCGGGCTGCCGAACATGACGCCAATTTTCATACGAATCTGGTTGATGAAGATCACCAGGCAATTGGCGTTCTTGATGTTGCCGGTGATCTTGCGCAGCGCCTGGCTCATCAGGCGCGCCTGGAGGCCAACGTGCATGTCACCCATCTCGCCTTCGATTTCCGCCTTGGGCACCAGCGCCGCAACGGAGTCGACGATGATCACGTCGATGGCATTGGAGCGCACCAGCATGTCGGTGATTTCCAGCGCCTGCTCGCCGGTGTCCGGCTGCGAGACCAGCAGGTCATCGACATTGACGCCGAGCTTGCCAGCATAATCGGGATCCAGTGCATGCTCTGCATCGACGAACGCACAGGTAGCACCGTGTTTCTGCGCCTCGGCGATCACCGACAGGGTCAGCGTGGTCTTACCGGAGGATTCAGGTCCGTAGATTTCGACGATGCGCCCCTTCGGCAGGCCGCCAATGCCCAGTGCGATATCAAGCCCCAGCGAACCGGTGGAGATAGCCGGAATGGCCTGACGCTCGTGATCGCCCATGCGCATGACCGCGCCCTTGCCGAACTGCTTCTCGATCTGACCCAGGGCAGCCGCCAACGCGCGCTTCTTGTTCTCGTCCATTGCCATCCTCACGTATTAACAAGGGCCTCAGGGGCCGCCTACAACTGTATAAGTAGCCAGTATTATTCCACAGGGCAAGTCGCCCGCCTACCCCAATAACGGATTTTCCTCGGCCAGCAGGCGCACCAGGCCCGCCAGCGCAGCCTCGACCGTTTGTCGGCGCACCTCATCACGGCTACCTGCGAACTGCTTGCGCACACTGAGCAGACGCTCAGCATCGGCCCAGGCCAACCAGACGGTTCCGACCGGTTTTTCCTCTGAACCACCGCCGGGGCCAGCCACGCCGCTGACAGCCACCGCGTAGCGAGCGCCGCTACGGGCCTGAGCGCCACGCACCATTGCTTCCACCACATCGCGGCTGACTGCGCCAACGCTGGCAAACAACTCCGCCGGCACACCGAGCTGTTTGGTCTTCTGAACATTGGAATAGGTCACGTAACCGGCCTCGAACCAGGCCGAGCTACCAGGGATGCGGGTGATCGCCTCAGCGATGCCACCACCTGTGCAGGACTCGGCCGTCGTCACCTGAGCATTGGCGAGCTGCAATTGTCGTCCGAGCTGCGCGGCCAGTTGGCTGATGCAATCCATCTCTTCTCCGGGTGAAACGAGTAAGCCCGATACCCTACACTAGGCGCTTTTGCGATTTAAGCCGGACAGTCGAAACCATGACGGATCTTTCAGCACACACCCCGATGATGCAGCAATACTGGAAGCTGAAGAACCAGCACCCGGACCAGCTGATGTTCTATCGTATGGGTGACTTCTACGAGATCTTCTACGAAGACGCGAAGAAAGCCGCAAAACTGCTGGACATCACCCTGACCGCGCGCGGCCAATCCGCCGGCCAGTCAATCCCCATGTGCGGTATTCCCTTCCACTCGGTCGAAGGCTATCTGGCCAAGCTGGTCAAGCTCGGTGAATCGGTGGTGATCTGCGAGCAGATCGGCGACCCGGCCACCAGCAAGGGGCCGGTGGAGCGCCAGGTGGTACGCATCATCACACCCGGCACCATCAGTGATGAAGCCCTACTCGATGAACACCGCGACAACTTGCTGGCTGCCGTACTCGGTGACGAACGCCTGTTCGGCCTGGCCGTACTGGACATCACCAGCGGTCGCTTCAGCGTTCAGGAGATCAAAGGCTGGGAGAACCTGCTAGCCGAACTGGACCGACTCAATCCCGCCGAACTGCTGATCCCGGATGACTGGCCGCAAGGTCTGCCGGCCGAAAAGCGCAAAGGCTCACGCCGCCGTGCGCCATGGGACTTCGACCGCGACAGTGCCTTCAAGAGTCTGTGCCAGCAATTCGGCACCCAGGACCTGAAAGGCTTCGGCTGCGAGAACCTGACTCTGGCCATTGGCGCTGCCGGCTGCCTGCTGGGCTACGCCAAGGAAACCCAGCGCACTGCCCTGCCCCATCTGCGCAGCCTGCGTCACGAACGTCTGGACGACACCGTGATCCTCGACGGCGCCAGCCGCCGCAACCTGGAGCTGGACATCAACCTCGCCGGCGGTCGCGACAACACCCTGCAGTCGGTGATGGATCGTTGCCAGACCGCCATGGCCAGCCGTCTGCTGGGCCGCTGGCTGAACCGCCCCTTGCGGGATCGTGTAGTGCTGGAGGCTCGCCAGGACGCCATAGCACGACTGCTCGACGGCTACCGTTTCGAGACGCTGCAGCCACAGCTCAAGGAAATCGGCGACCTGGAGCGCATCCTGGCCCGTATCGGCCTGCGCAACGCCCGCCCACGCGACCTGGCACGCCTGCGCGACGCACTGGCCGCGCTACCCGAACTGCAGCAGGCGATGACCACGCTGGACACGCCACACCTGCAACAACTGGCCAGCACCATCGCCACCTACCCGGAACTGGCCGACCTGCTGGCCCGCGCCATCATTGACAACCCGCCGGCGGTGATCCGCGACGGCGGCGTGCTGAAGACAGGTTACGACGCCGAGCTGGACGAACTGCAGGCGATGAGCGAGAACGCCGGCCAGTTCCTCATGGATCTGGAAGCCCGCGAAAAAGCCCGCACCGGCCTGGCCAACCTCAAGGTCGGCTACAACCGCGTACACGGCTACTTCATCGAACTGCCGACCAAGCAGGCCGAGTCGGCGCCAGCTGACTATATCCGGCGGCAGACGCTCAAGGGCGCCGAGCGCTTTATCACCCCCGAGCTGAAAGCGTTTGAAGATAAGGCGCTGTCGGCCAAGAGCCGCGCCCTGGCCCGCGAGAAGATGCTCTATGACGAGTTGCTCGAGCGCCTGATCGGCCACCTGGCGCCCCTGCAGGACAGTGCCGCAGCCCTCGCCGAACTGGACGTGCTGAGCAACCTGGCAGAGCGCGCGCTGAACCTCGACCTGAACCGTCCGCGCTTTGTCGACGAGCCGTGCATGCGCATCGATCAGGGTCGCCACCCGGTAGTCGAGCAGGTGCTGACCACCCCCTTCGTGGCCAACGACCTGGATCTGGATGATAACCGCCGCATGCTGATCATCACCGGGCCGAACATGGGCGGTAAGTCCACCTACATGCGCCAGACCGCTTTGATCGTGCTGCTGGCACATATCGGCAGCTTCGTGCCGGCAGCGGCCTGCGAGCTGTCGCTGGTCGACCGTATCTTCACCCGTATCGGTTCCTCGGACGACCTGGCCGGCGGCCGCTCCACCTTCATGGTGGAGATGAGCGAAACCGCCAACATCCTGCACAACGCCAGCGAACGCAGCCTGGTGCTGATGGACGAAGTCGGGCGCGGCACCAGCACCTTCGACGGCCTGT
>CAZIZA010000058.1:0-16020 GCA_964543555.1 uncultured Pseudomonas sp. | reverse complement strand
ATTGCAGTCCACCTGTTCGTCTTCTACTTCGGCATCATGGCGGACGTGACGCCACCGGTGGGGCTGGCCTCGTTCGCGGCGGCAGCGGTGTCCAAGGGTGACCCGATCAAGACCGGTCTGGTGGCCTTCTTCTACAGTCTGCGTACCGCGGCACTGCCGTTCCTGTTCATCTTCAACACCGACCTGCTGCTGATCGACGTCGATTTCTGGCATGGCGTCATCATCTTCATTGTGGCGACCATCGCCATGCTGATCTTCGCTGCCGGCACTCAGGGTTTCTTCCTGGTGCGCAGCCGCCTGTACGAGAGCGTGTTGCTGCTGCTGGTGGCCTTCACCTTGTTCCGCCCCGGTTTCTGGATGGACATGTTGCACGACCCTTACCAGGACGTACCGCCTGCTCAACTGGCCCAGGCGCTCGACAAGGTCGAGGACGGCAGCTCGCTGCGCCTGCGCATTCTCGGCGAGAATGCCGTGGGCGATCCGCGCGAGTTCACCCTGCTGCTGCCGGTGCCCGATGGTGATTCCGGTGAGGAGCGCCTGGAGAAGCTGGGCCTCAATCTGTATGAAGAGGGCGACAAGGTGCTGGTGGACAGCGTCACCTTCGGCAGCCTGGCTGCCGATGCCGGCCTGGAGTTCGACCAGCAGATCCTCAACGTGCGGGCACCGACCGACCGCTGGATGAAGGAGCTGATGTGGATTCCCGGCTTCCTGCTGTTCGGTCTGGTCGTGCTGCTGCAGCGCCGCCGTCAGGTCGCGCAGACCGCATGACGTAGTCTGGCACGTGACAACAAGGCAGCTTCGGCTGCCTTGTTCGTTTATGCCCAGGGCGCGGATTGCTAGACTCGCCGGCCTGACCACTCAGACAACAAGGACCCAGCCTGTCATGTCGACGCCGCGCGTGCATTACCCCTGGTACAAGAAGGAAGACACCGACGCTTTCTTTGCCCTGTTCCAGAACAATATCGCCAACTTCGTGATCATCGCCATCAGCATGCTGGGTATGGGCTTTCCTGCTGAAATCGTCTTTGGCCAGGTGTTGCCGGGCGCGGCGGTTGCGGTGATGGCCGGCAACTTCTACTACGCCTGGAGTGCCGCACGCCTGGCACGCCAGGAGAACCGCGCCGACGTCACCGCGCTGTCCTACGGCATCAGCACACCAGTGATGTTCGTCTTCCTGTTCGGCGTGCTGCTGCCGGCGAAGAACCTCACCGGCGATGCCGAGCTGGCCTGGAAGGTGGCGGTGGCTGCCTGCTTCATCAGTGGTCTGATCGAGGCCGCCATCAGCCTGATCGGCAACTGGGTGCAGCGCCACTTGCCGCGTGCCGCCATGCTCGGCGCGGTGGCCGGTGTGGCACTGACGTTCATCGCCGGCGAGATGCTGTTCAAGACCCTGGAAATTCCGGTGATTGGCCTGTTGGTGCTGGCCATTACCATCGTCGGTCTGGTGGCACGGGTGAGCATGCCGTTTCGCCTGCCGGCGTCGCTGTTCGCCATTGTCGTCGGGACGGCGCTGGCCTACCTGATCGGCGCGGCTGACAGCGGCAAGTTCAGCGATGCCTTCACCCACCTGGGTTTCTACCCGCTGCTGCCCAACCTGGCCTGGTACGAAGGCCTGGGCCTGCTGTTCACCACCCTGCTGGCGCTGATGACGGTGATCCTGCCGATTACCCTGTACAACGCCATCGAGACCATGAACAACGTCGAGGCCATGAGCGCCGCCGGTGACAGCTACAGCGTGCGCGAGTGCCAGGCGGTGGATGGCCTCGGCACCTCGCTCGGTGCGCTGTTCGGCGGTGTGTTCCCGACCACTGTTTACATCGCCACCGTGGGCTCGAAGTGGATGGGCGCCGGGCGCGGTTACAGCCTGCTCAATGGCGCGGTATACGGCCTGGCGACCATGTTCGGTCTGATCGCCTTCATCGCCGCGCTGATTCCGGTATCGGTGGTGGCGCCGATCCTGGTGTTCGTCGGCATGTCGATGATCGCCACGGCGTTCAACAGCAACCACGCCCGTTATTACCCGGCAGTGGCGTTGGCAATGCTGCCGTATTTCGCCAACTACCTGATGACCCGTTTCAACCGTGGCGCACCCGAGGTGGTCGAGGGCATTTCCAGCGCCATCGGCGCGCTGGGGCAGGGCGCCATGTTCAGCGCCATCCTGCTCGGTGCCATGTGCGTGGCGGTGATCGACCGCCAGTTCCGCCAGGCCACCACCTTCGCCCTGGTGGCGGCGGCCATGGCCTTCGTTGGCCTGATGCACGCGCCGAAGCTGGCGTGGTACGCCGCGCCAGACTTCGTCCACGGCTATCTGCTGATGGCGCTGTTCTTCGCCTGGTATGCCTGGCGCGGCGTCGAGCCCGCCGCACCTGAGCGCGTGAGCAGCGCCGACTGAAGGTTTGGCCGCCAGCGCGGTTCAACTGTCGCGCAGGACTTTCAGCTCGGCGTCGTCGGCGGAAAAGCCGCGCTCGAGCTTGAACCTGAGGCTGAGGTCGGTGCGTGAGTCGGCGAACTTGAGCGCGTCAGCCAGGCTGACACGGCCAGCTTCGAGCAGGGCGAACAGGTGCTGGTCAAAGGTCTGCAGACCCTGTTCGGCAGCGCGTGCCGTCGCTTCGCGCAATGTCTCCAGCTCATCGCGCTGGATCAGGTCGCGGATATAGGGGGTGCCCAACATCAGCTCCACGGCAGCCACGCGCTTCTGTGCAATACCGGGCACCAGGCGCTGACCAATCACCGCCAGCAGGTTGTGCGCCACATCGGCCAGCACCTGCTTGCGTGCCTCGTCGGGAAAGAAGCGCGCGATACGTTCGATGGCGTGGCTGCTGCTGGTGGCGTGCAATGTGGCGACGCACAGATGGCCGGTTTCGGCGTAGTGCAGGGCGTGTTGCATGGTAGCGGCGTCGCGGATTTCGCCGAGCATGATCACGTCCGGCGCTTCACGCAGCACGTTGCGCAGGGCGTCGTCGAAGCTGTGGGTATCGAGGCCGACCTCGCGCTGGTCAATGATCGAACGCTGGTGGCTGTGGAGGAATTCGATGGGGTCTTCGATGCAGACGATATGCCCGCTCTTGTGGCGGTTGCGAAAGTCCAGCATCGCCGCCAGCGTCGTGGACTTGCCCGAGCCCGCCGCGCCGGTGACCAGAATCAGTCCGCGATCCTGCAGGGCCAGCTTTTCCAGCATCTTCGGCAGCCCAAGCGCCTCGAAACTGGGGATCTGGCTCTTGATCAGGCGAACCACCATGGCCACTTCGCCGCGCTGGTAATAGACGTTGACCCGATACCGCCCGGCACCTTGCAAGCTGACCGCCAGGTTCATTTCCAGGTCGCGCTCGAATTCGGCGATCTGCTTCTGCGTCATCAACTGATAGGCCAGTACCTGCACCTCGCCGGCCTTCAGGATGTTTGTGCCCAGCGGCTGGCTGTGGCCCTCGACCTTCAGGTGCGGCGGCGCGCCGACGCTGAAGAACAGATCCGAGCCGCCGTGCTGATGCATCAGCTGCAGATAGGGGAAAACATCGGGCTGATCGTGGGCGCTGTTATCGTTCATCGGCTTGTCATGTTTCGCTCATGTGCTGCAAGGATAGCCGGTGTTCCCGGCACTCTTGCGATCTACCCGGAGAACTGCCGCTCAGGCCAGCAACAGCATGATCGCCACCAGACTGCCTGCGGCCAGCAGCGTCTGCAGGGTGATGATGCCGGCCATCAGCTGGCTGTCACCGCCGAGCTGACGGGTCAGCACATAGGCGGTCGGTGCAGTGGGCAAGGCGAAAAACAGCACCAGCACTGCGCTCTCCATGGCCGGCAGTGCCAGTGCCCAGGCCACGCCCCAGGCCAGCAGTGGCATCGCCAGCAGGCGCAGGGCGCTGTTCCAGCCCAATGCGGGAATCTCGCCGCTGAGCTGCTCCGGCTTGAGTGCCGCGCCGACGCAGAGCAAACCCAGCGGCAGACTGGCGGCGGCGAGCAGGCTGAGCAGGCGATCCGTGCCGCCCGGCAGGCCGATGCCCGTGAGGTTGAACAGCGCGCCGCCGACGCAGGCGAGGATCAGCGGATTCCTGATGATCGGCAGCAGCAGGCTGCGCGTACTGACGCCACGTTCGGCAGTCAGCGACCAGACCGACAGCACGTTCACCGTCGGTACCATCAGGGCCAGCATCAGCGCGGCGAGAGTCAGCCCCTCCTGACCGAACAGGCTGCCCACCGCCGCCAGGCCCAGGTAGGTGTTGAAGCGCAGAATGCCCTGAGTGAATGCGCCAAAGCGTCCTGCCGGCCAGCCGCGCAACCGTCGCACCAGCAGCAGCGCCAGCCAGGCGATGCTCAGGCCGAGTAGCACAGCCAGTGCCAGGCGTGGCAGCGCCGGGTTATTCAGCGGCGCCCGGGCCAGGCTGGAGAACAGCAGCGCAGGGAACAGGATGAAGTAGTTGAGGCGTTCGGCGCCCGGCCAGAAGGCTTCGCTGGGGAACTCGCGCAGGCGCAACCAGTAGCCGGCGACTATCATGGCGAACAGCGGCCACAGGGCCAGCAGCAGATCGATCACGGGAACCCCCGGTGGTGGTGAGCGCCTATCTTGGTCAGCGGCGCGGGGCAATGCAAGGCGGAGGCAGGATGAAGGCTGAACATCAGGGCGGCTGCCAGTGTGGCGCACTGCGTTATCGGATCGATGCACCGCTGACGGATATCGCGCACTGCCATTGTTCGGTCTGCCGGCGCAGCAGTGGCGGCATCCTCACCACCTGGGTCACGCTGCCGCGTCAGACATTTCACTGGCTGCGCGGCACGCCGAAGGCTTTCGCCTCATCGGCCAGCTGCACGCGTTATTTCTGCGGCGACTGCGGCGCGCATCTGGCGCTGTTCACCTCGCTCAGCCCGGACACGCTGGATGTGACTGTCGCCACGCTGGACGAACCAGAGCAAGCCCCGGCGGATCGGCATATCTGGGTAGGCAGCCGGTTGCCCTGGCTGACGGTCGATCCGCAGTTGCCGGAAGAGGATCAGGAGTTGATACCCTAGGGTGCCGACCGTAGCCCGGATGCAATCCGGGACGCTGCTGTAGGAGCGGCGCCCCGCCGCGAATCGTGGTGCTACAGGCTCGAAAAGCTTCGCCTCGGGGCGGGGCTCCTACGAACGGTTGCTGCGGAGCTGATTGCCCCGGATTGCATCCGGGCTACTCGATAGGCTAGGGCAGCTCCAGGCCGCCACTGGCCTTGTGCAGGGCGC
This sequence comes from uncultured Pseudomonas sp., assembly GCA_964543555.1. GTDB lineage: Bacteria > Pseudomonadota > Gammaproteobacteria > Pseudomonadales > Pseudomonadaceae > Aquipseudomonas. The sequence goes on along the minus strand of CAZIZA010000058.1, from coordinate 10,809 downwards.
GCAGGTGTGTACCCAGCGCAACCAGATTCGCCTCGTTGGCTTCCAGCTCGGCCAGGCGCTCAGGTTGCAGCAGGTTGCGCACTTCACCGTCGAGTTCATCGCTGAGCTGGCGCAGTTGCTGCTGACGTTCGCGGCTGCTGGCTTCCAGGCGCTGCCATTCCTGCTGTTGCGGCAGCCCGTAACCGCCTTCGAGCAGTTCGGCCGGACGACTGAGAAAGCCGCTATTGGCCAGGATCTGCTCCAGTGCGGCCCCCGCTTTGTTCAGGTTCGGATCGCCTGCAGCACGGCCGGTCAGATAGCGGCGCTTGAGTTCATCCTGAGCCAGCAGTAATTGCCGGCGTAGTGCGGCCTGCTCCAGCAGCAGCAGGGCGGCGCTGGCACGCAGGTCAGCCTTGGCGAACCATTGGCTTCGCGCCTCTGCTGATTGTTCCAGCCAGGCCTCGACGCTGTCCTGCTGGATTGGCAAACGCTGGCGCAGCACGGCAAACATCGCCTGGTAACGCTCGCGGAAGGAGTCGAAGCGATAGCCCAGGCGCAGCGCCTCGCGCGGGTCGTCGAGCACTGTGGTGTCGGTAAGCCCGCGAGCATCCATCAGCTCCAGCAGGCCATTGGGCAGGATGCTGTCGAGGGCATGCAGGCGCGGATTGCCGGTACCGCTGCGCAGCAACTTGAGGGTTTCCACTGCGCAGTTGTTGGAGACGAAATAGTAGTCGCCGTCATAGCTCCAGTGCTGTTCGGCAGCGCGTACCACCAGTTGCTCAAGCTCATCACGTGACAGGTGCAGCGGCACTGAGGCCAGGCTGCGCAGCTCGACCTTGGTGTACTCGTCGATCACCTGTTCCAGCGGCAACACGAACAGGCGAGACGGATAGACACCGGTCAGACCATCCCAGCTCGACAGCTGCACATCGCCGACGAAGGCGCGGTAGGACAGCACCAGATGGTGGTCGAGATCCAGACGGCAATCCGGGCCACGCGGCCGGCCCGGTGCGCAGACCACCAGACGCAGCATGCTGTGGCCCCAGCGGCTCATCCAGGCATCGTTGGCTTCAGCGAGCAGGTAGTCGACTTCATATACGCGCTCGGGGTCGAGGCGTCCCAGTGGCTGCAAGGCGAAGTCGCGCCCTGCATTGAGATAGGGATAGTCGGTGGCGCAGGCCTCGCTGGGCGGCGCCCAGTCGAAGTGCTCGCGGAAGTAGCGCGCCAGCGAGGGGCGGCGGCAGGCATAGCTGGGGTCGAGCAGAAAGTACTCGAGGTTGACCGCGACGAACTCCAGCGCATTGGTCAGCTCGTAGCTGTCCGGGCTGCGTGCAACCTGGCCGTTGTCCTGGTCGCGCGCGCCACGTTGGCCGACACGTTGCTGCCAGCCAGCCAGATCGAGCAGGCGCGGATCATCGCTGAGGGTGAAGCGGCGCTCGGTCTGGCCACGGCAATCCGCTGGCAGCCCGACCAGGCCTACCGAGTTGGCGCGCTGTTGGCATTGGCGGATATGGCGGTGAGCGCTCGCAGGCCAGAGGCGGGCGCGGTCGTAGAGGTGGGCCAGCTCGTGCAGGAGGGTGGCCAGCAGTTCCTGGCGCTGGGTGCCGTGCGGGCGACCGGTGCGATTTTCTGCTGCTGAGCCATCGACCAGCTTCGGCAGGAGTTCGGCGTTGAGTTCAATACCGCTGAAACGCCCGACCTGACCATAGACTTCAGAGGGCAGACCAGCACGCCAGCTGACCGTTACATCACGATCCAGTTGCTGAATGAAGCGTGGCGGCAGTGCGGCCATCGCCTCGTCCAGCAGCGACTGGCTGGCCTGGCGTTGCTCAGCGTCGAGGGCGCTGCTGTCCAGCGTCAGGCGCAACTGAGCCTGGGCGACACCCGCAGCGAAGGCCAGCAGCGCGCCGCAACACCAGGCGAGAAGGTGGGTCACAGAGCGAGAATGGCTTCGGCCAGTTGCAGATCGCTGGCGGTCTGCGCTTGCGGCAGTTGCTGGCGAATGGTCTGCAGCGCCGCCTCCAGTTGTGCGCCGCGAATCTCACCGGCGCTGGCGACGAAGCTGGCGGCATCGTCACGGGCCTGCACCACGGCTTTCATGTCGCGCAGCGAGGTGGTGGTATCGGACGTGAAGTTGATGCTGCGATCCAGGGCGCGCACCACGATGTTGCTGGTGGCGACCACGGTTTGCGCCTGGGCGATACCGCTGAACAGGGTGCAGGCGGTGATGGCGATGGCGAATGAACGACGCATGATAAGAAGCTCCGGAAACGGCAGAACGGACGGTTTGACGTAGCCAGGCAGCCGCGGTTCCCCGCAGCCAGGCAAGTGGGCAAAGTTTACGAGGTGTAGCGCTGGCGGTCAGCAGCACGTCCATGATCAGACGTGAGCAAAGTTTTCACAGGCTTAGGATGGCCTGCGCCAGCGCCATATCATCAGCCGCAACCAGTTCGGGCGCATGAGTGCGAATCTGGGTGAGCACCGCTTCAAGCCTGACGCTGTGAATGGCGCCATTGCTGGCGACGAAGCTGGCGGCATCATCGCGGGCCGCGCGCAGCTGTTTCATGTCACGCAACGAGCTGGTCGCGTCCGAGCTGCCCTCGGCAGTGCCGGCCAGGGCTCCGCCCAGGGTGTCGGTCGTCGCAACCAGGCTGCTGGCGCAGGCGGTGCCTGTCAGCCCGAGCGATAGCAGGGCTGCGATAAGGGATTTGTTCAGGTGCATTGGGGTAACTCCGATGAGCGGGTCGCTGTTCTGCCCGCATCCACAGCTTAGCCCAACGTACCGTGCGACTCCATTGCTGGCTCAGCGCCAGAAAGGTTTGGCCAGCTCCGTATCACGTTGAGCTGCACTGATGCCGGCATCGGCCAGTTGCTGATCATTCAACTGCGCGAGCTGCTGGCGGGTGCGTCGGTTGCGTTGCCATTGGCGCATCAGCGAATAAAGGCTCAGCCAGTTCAGGCCAGCACTGTGTTCAGGGCGCGGAACGGGAAGGTGAGTGCGGTCCATGGCGGTCTCCTGTCGATAGACCAGGGTGGCAGCTCATGGTGTCGTAAGCGCTCGTGAACGAGCAGCTACAACCGGAGAGAATTGTGCAGGTTCAGTGGAGGTTTTATATCAACTGTACTGCTCGAGAGGGCGATGACTGTTGCAGATAAAACGAAAGCCCCACCGCAGCAGAGACGGTGGAGCTCTCAGAAGATCCCAACTTGGGATGGAGCAAAGCGAGGGTGTTAGCGCCAGAACGGCTTCTGCAGTTCGACGTAACGCTGATTCTCGGTGATGCCGGCGTCGGCCAGCAGGCGGGCATCCAGTCGAGCCAGTTGACGACGGCTGACGATGCGGCGCTGCCACAGGCTAAGGGTGGCGATCACACGGAGCGGCCAGGCCGATTTGTCGCTGGCAACGCTGTGGGTTTGGAGCAGGGCGGAACTGAGGGTACGTTCCATGGTGGTCATCCTTCCGCTTGTGGCGGCGCTGGTGTTTGCTTTCGATGGACAAATTATCCCGAGCACCGTGATGGTTCAGTAGCCACAGCTGAATGAAATTGTTGTGCTATTAGATAGGTTGCTTTGTAACTGTTCGGTCAGGAATCGATATAACTGTACTGGCTATAAGTGAAAAGACTGGGTGCAACCGTTTTTTGCGAGATTTTTAACTGGGTGCAACCCGATTTTATTGGTCTTTAAAGCAGTACAGTTTGAAATTGATTTGTCGTGGCGATTGACCTGAATATCAGCTTTTTTGCTGGCTTCATCAACAGGAAACCCGGCATATGGCCGGGTTTCCTGTCTGACTGGTCAGGGCTTATTCCACGGCTTTGACCATATCTTCGATGACCTTCTTGGCATCGCCGAAGACCATCATGGTCTTGTCCATATAGAACAGTTCGTTGTCCAGGCCGGCATAGCCGCTGGCCATCGAGCGCTTGTTGACGATCACCGTCTTGGCTTTGTAGGCCTCGAGGATCGGCATACCGGCGATCGGCGACTTCGGATCGTTCTTCGCTGCCGGGTTGACCACGTCGTTGGCGCCGAGCACCAGCACCACGTCGGTCTGACCGAACTCGGAGTTGATGTCCTCCATCTCGAACACCTGCTCGTAAGGCACTTCGGCCTCGGCCAGCAGCACGTTCATGTGTCCCGGCATACGGCCGGCAACCGGGTGGATCGCGTACTTAACGGTCACGCCACGGTGAGTCAGCTTTTCCGCCAGCTCCATCAGTGCGTGCTGGGCGCGGGCCACGGCCAGGCCGTAGCCGGGCACGATGACCACGGTGTCGGCATTGGTCAGCAGGAAGGCGGCGTCGTCGGAAGAGCCCGATTTGACGCTGCGCTGTTCCTGGCTGCCGCCAGCAGCGCCGGCATCAGCATCGGCGCCGAAGCCGCCGAGGATGACGTTGAAGAACGAACGGTTCATCGCCTTGCACATGATGTACGAGAGGATGGCGCCTGAAGAGCCGACCAGGGAGCCGGCGACGATCAGCATCGAGTTGTTCAGCGAGAAGCCGATACCGGCCGCCGCCCAGCCCGAGTAGCTGTTGAGCATCGACACCACCACGGGCATATCGGCGCCACCGATGGGGATGATGATCAGTACGCCGATGACGAAAGCCAGGGCCACCAGCACGGCGAAGGCGGTGATGTCGCCGGTGAAGGTGTAATACAGGCCCAGGCCGAGAACCGCCAGGCCGATCACCAGGTTGACCAGGTGCTGCCCCTTGAACACGACAGGCGCGCCCTGGAACAGGCGGAACTTGTACTTGCCCGACAGCTTGCCGAAGGCGATCACCGAACCGGAGAAGGTGATGGCACCAATGGCGGCGCCGAGGAACAGCTCCAGGCGGTTGCCGGATGGAATCGCATCACCCAGCGCGGCGACGATGCCCAGCGACTGCGGCTCGACGACAGCGGCAATGGCGATGAACACGGCCGCCAGGCCGATCATGCTGTGCATGAAGGCGACCAGTTCCGGCATCTTGGTCATCTCGACGCGCTTGGCCATGAGGGTGCCGACACTGCCGCCGACCAGCAGGCCTACGATGACGAAGCCCAGGCCCTGAACGGCCAGCTCGCTGCCGAGTTTGTAGATCAGGCCGATGGTGGTCAGCACGGCGATGGCCATGCCGATCATGCCGAACAGGTTGCCGCGCCGCGACGTGGTCGGGTGCGACAGGCCCTTGAGCGCCTGGATGAAGCACACCGAGGCGACGAGGTAGAGAACGGTGATCAGGTTCATGCTCATCGATTACTTCTCCACCTGGGCTTTAGGAGCCTTCTTCTTGAACATTTCCAGCATGCGTCGGGTGACCAGGAAGCCGCCGAACACGTTGACTGCGGCCAGCGCCACGGCCAGGGTGCCCATGGTCTTGCCCAGTGGGGTGACGGTAAGCGCGGCGGCCAGCATGGCGCCGACGATCACGATGGCGGAAATGGCGTTGGTCACGGCCATCAGCGGGGTGTGCAGGGCCGGGGTGACGTTCCATACCACGTGGTAGCCGACATAGATGGCCAGTACGAAGATGATCAGGTTGTAGATGCCGTCGGAAATCAGATCCATGTCCCTACTCCTTAGCCGTTCTTGCGCACGACTTCGCCGGCATTGCACATCAGGCAGGCCGCGACGATGTCGTCTTCGAGGTTGAGCTGGAACTGGCCTTCCTTGTCGATCACGAGCTTGAGGAAGTCCAGCAGGTTGCGTGCGTACAGGGCGGAGGCGTCTGCCGGCACCAGTGCAGCCAGGTTGGTGTGGCCGACGAGAGTCACGCCATGCTTGACCACCACCTTGTCGGCTTCGGTCAGCGGGCAGTTGCCGCCCTGTGCGGCGGCCAGGTCGATGACCACGGAGCCGGGCTTCATTTCGGCCACTGTGCTCTCATGCAGTAGGGTCGGTGCCTTGCGGCCCGGAATCAGCGCAGTGGTAATGACGATATCGGCCTGCTTGGCGCGTTCGTGCACGGCCTTGGCCTGACGCTCCATCCAGGACTGCGGCATCGGCCTGGCATAGCCGCCCACGCCCTGAGCGCACTCGCGCTCTTCCTCGGTCTCGAAGGGTACGTCGACGAACTTGGCACCGAGCGACTCGATCTGCTCCTTTACTGCAGGACGCACGTCGGAGGCCTCGATCACTGCGCCCAGGCGCTTGGCCGTGGCGATGGCCTGCAGGCCGGCAACACCGGCACCGAGAATCAGGATGCGCGCGGCCTTAACGGTACCGGCAGCAGTCATCAGCATCGGCATGAAGCGCGGATAGTGATGGGCTGCCAGCAGTACGGCCTTGTAGCCGGCGATGTTGGCCTGCGAACTCAGTACGTCCAGGCTTTGCGCACGAGAGGTACGCGGTGCGGCCTCCAGGGCGAAGGCCGTGACGCCGCGAGCATTCATGCGCGCGATGGTCTCGTTGCAGAATGGGTTGAGCATCCCAACCAGCACGGCTCCGGCCCGCATATGAGCGAGCTCGGCGTCGGTCGGTGCGACCACCTTGAGTACGAGGTCGGCGCCAAGCGCTGCAGAGTCGTTGCCAATGGTCGCGCCAGCAGCCTCGTAAGCGCTGTCCGGAATGCTGGCGCTGATGCCGGCCCCCGCCTGCACGGTCACCTGATGACCTTGGCCGACCAGCTTCTTGATGGTCTCTGGGGTCGCGGCAACCCGCGTCTCCCCGGCATGGGTTTCGAGAGGAACACCGATGTGCACGTCTAATCTCCTGCGTGATCTTTTTTGTGAACCGGGGCACTGCGCTGGTGCGCCGGCGATTGGGGATCAGCACATAAACCCGCCGGAACGTGGCGAGCGCGGCGATTGTGCAATCGAATGCAAACCCTTACAAGAAGTTATGGAGTAAAAAAAATGCATTACTACAAGTAATGAGTGTATGAGGGATTTTTATACTGCGCGCAGCCCGCGTGGATACTGGGGAAAGGCAGGCAGGGCGGTGCCTGAGCTGCTATTCCGGCATTCACGCCGGGAATGTCTCAGGGGCGAGTGTGTCGGCGTGTAGAAGGTAATGCACAGGTTGTTCTAAATAGCGCTACACCGTGCAATTACTGATGTTAACGGAGATTTTGTCATTCAGTGCTTGTAGTGTGACTATTAGGGTGCTACTGGTCTTTATTCGTTCTTGTTGTATTCATGTGGCGATTATTTTTCCGGTTTTCTTCTGGCAGTCATTGCCGCCATAGCTGTATGCCTCATGCAGTAGCCAATCCCTGAAGGCCCTGAGCGCTGAGGATTCTGCTTTGCGCTCAGGTACCATCAGGTGATAGGCGCGGTCGTTATTTGACAGGCTGCGGTCAAGGGCAACGACCAGGCTGCCTTCTTCCAGCTCCCGTTGAATCAGGAAGGGCGGGATCAGGGCAATGCCCATCTCGTGTCTGGCTGCCTGGGCCAGCATGGAAAACAATTCCAGGCGTGGACCGGTCATGTCTCGGGGGATACTCATGCCCTGGGCGGCGAACCACTGGCGCCACGCGTAGGGGCGGGTGGTCTGCTGCAGTAGCGGGAGTGTAGCGATGTGCTCTGCGGTAACCGGCCCCTTGCCCAGCAGTGTCGGGCTGCAGACCGGCAGCAGGTGCTCGTGCATCAGAAAATATGCTTCGGTGCCTGACCACTCGGCATCACCGTAATAGATGGCTGCATCGAAGTGGGTGTCAGCGAACAGGAAGGGGCGTGTGCGGTTGGTCAGGTGCACCGTCACTTCCGGGTGCAACTGCTGAAAGGCTCGCAGGCGCGGTAGTAGCCATTGGGTGCCAAAGGTCGGCACCACTGCCAGTTCGATGCTGGTGGTGCCCTGGGTGCCCATCAGCGCCAGGGTGTCGCGTTCCACAGCATCGAGTTGTGCCGCCACCTTACGGCTGTAGGCAATGCCTGCTTCGGTCAGGACCACGCCGCGTCGCGAGCGGCGGAACAGTTCTACATTGAGAAAGCTCTCCAGTCCGCCGATCTGACGGCAAATGGCGCTTTGCGTAAGGTTGAGCTCGTCTGCCGCCTTGGTGAAACTTTGGTGGCGCGCGGCCGACTCGAAGGCGACAAGGGCAGCAGTGCTGGGAATTTTGCGGCGCATTGATGCAAAAGCCTCACTCAAGAGCAGTATTTATGGCTGATTAAGCTATCTCGAAGTGATGAAAAAGCACAGGTCTGTGCGAAATCTGCGTTTGTCCGTTGCCCGGAGCCGGCCTAGGATCAATGGCATTCCGGGTCGGCTGAATCGACCGCTCACACCCTGCTTCGAGGTTTTCGCAATGGCCAAGGCAAGCTTCAACTGGATCGACCCGCTGCTGCTGGATCAGCAATTGACTGAAGAAGAGCGCATGGTGCGCGACAGCGCCCAGCAGTTCGCCGATGACAAACTGGCGCCCCGTGTGCTGGAAGCCTTCCGTCATGAGCAGACCGATCCGAAGATCTTCCGCGAGATGGGCGAAACCGGCCTGCTGGGGGCGACCATTCCCGAAGCCTACGGTGGCAGTGGTCTGAACTACGTGTGCTACGGCCTGATCGCGCGAGAAGTTGAGCGCATCGACTCCGGTTACCGTTCGATGATGAGCGTGCAGTCGTCGCTGGTGATGGTGCCGATCAATGAGTTTGGTAGCGAGGCGACCAAGCAGAAGTACCTGCCCAAACTGGCCAGCGGCGAGTACATCGGCTGTTTTGGTCTGACCGAGCCTAACCACGGTTCCGATCCCGGCGCCATGGTCACGCGTGCCAAGAAGGTCGGCGGCGGCTACCGCCTGACCGGCAGCAAGATGTGGATCACCAACAGTCCGATTGCCGATGTCTTCGTGGTCTGGGCCAAGGATGATGCCGGCGAGATTCGCGGCTTTGTCTTGGAAAAAGGCTGGGAAGGTCTTTCCGTGCCGGCGATTCATGGCAAGGTCGGCCTGCGCGCGTCCATCACCGGTGAGATCGTCATGGACAACGTATTCTGCCCTGAAGAGAACGCCTTCCCGGATGTGCGCGGTCTGCGCGGCCCGTTCACCTGTTTGAACTCTGCGCGCTATGGCATCAGTTGGGGTGCGCTGGGCGCTGCCGAATTCTGCTGGCACACCGCGCGCCAGTATGTGCTCGATCGTAATCAGTTCGGTCGGCCGCTAGCGGCCAACCAGCTGATCCAGAAGAAACTGGCAGACATGCAGACCGAGATCACCCTGGCCCTGCAAGGCTGCCTGCGCTTGGGGCGGATGAAGGATGAAGGCACCGCCGCTGTGGAGATCACCTCGATCATGAAGCGCAACAGCTGTGGCAAGGCGCTGGATATCGCCCGCATGGCGCGCGATATGCTGGGCGGCAATGGCATCAGTGACGAGTTCGGCATTGCCCGTCACCTCGTCAACCTCGAAGTGGTTAACACCTATGAGGGCACGCACGATGTGCATGCACTGATCCTCGGTCGCGCGCAGACCGGCATTCAGGCTTTCTTTTAAGGACGCACATCTTTCTTACGATCCATGGTGCGCGTGGCGCACCCTGCGGAGAAGCTCATGTCCGGTGCACTGTCCCATATCCGTGTGCTTGATCTGTCCCGCGTACTGGCCGGCCCCTGGTGCGGGCAGATCCTGGGTGATCTGGGGGCCGAGGTGATCAAGGTCGAGCGACCAGGTAGCGGTGATGACACCCGGCATTGGGGGCCTCCTTATATAAAGGATGCCGAGGGCAACGACTCGCGTGAGGCGGCTTACTTTCAAAGTGCCAATCGCAACAAGCAGTCGCTGACTCTCGATTTCACCCAGCCCGAAGGTCAGCGTCTGGTGCGTGAGCTGGTCGCACAGTGCGATGTGCTGCTGGAGAACTTCAAGGTCGGTGGCCTGGCGGCGTATGGGCTCGACTACGAGTCGCTGAAGGCGATCAACCCAAGGCTGATCTACTGCTCCATCACCGGCTTCGGCCAGACCGGGCCCTATGCCAAGCGTGCTGGTTATGACTTCATGATCCAGGGGCTTGGCGGTCTGATGAGTCTGACTGGGCGGCCGGAAGATGAAGAGGGTGCCGGACCGATTAAGGTCGGCGTGGCGCTGACCGATATCCTCACCGGTCTCTACGCGACTGTGGGTGTGCTGGCCGCGCTCAATCAACGTGAGCAATCGGGTATAGGTCAGCATATAGATGTGGCTTTGCTGGATGTGCAGGTCGCCTGTCTGGCCAACCAAGCCATGAACTACCTGACGACAGGTGTATCACCGAGGCGTCTGGGCAACGCCCATCCCAATATCGTGCCCTATCAGGACTTCCCCAGTGCCGATGGCAACTTCATCCTTGCGGTGGGTAACGACGGGCAGTTCCGCAAATTCTGCGAAGTGGCGGGTATTGCGAACCTTGCCGATGACCTGCGCTTTGTCACTAACAAGGCCCGGGTTGCCCATCGTACCGAGTTGATCCCGCTGTTGCGCCAGGTCACGGTATTCAAGACCACAGCGCAGTGGATCGAGTTGCTGGAAAAGGCTGGCGTGCCCTGTGGGCCGATCAATGATCTGCAGCAGGTGTTCGCCGACCCTCAGGTACAGGCGCGAGGGCTGCGTTTCGATCTGCCTAATGCACTGGGGAGTCTTACTCCGCAGGTGGCCAGTCCGCTGCGCCTGTCTGCAACGCCGGTGGCCTATCGCTCGGCTCCACCACTGCTGGGCCAGCACACCGATAGCCTGCTGCAGAGGTTGCTTGGCATGAGTGAAACGCAGATTGCCGAGTTACACGAGGCAGGGGTTCTCTGAGCCTCCATATATAGTCGGCAGATTAGTTGATTCGATTTACGTAATTATTTGCATGTCGGGGGTTTACAGCTCGCGGTGCTCATGTAGAATGCGCGCCACTTCAGCGATGAAGCGCTTCAAAAACTTCTTGTTAATC
>CAZIZA010000057.1:0-16021 GCA_964543555.1 uncultured Pseudomonas sp. | reverse complement strand
CCCTGCACGACCTGCGCTCGCCGACGCCACGCGACAACGTGGCCGAGCAGCACCCGCAAGAGTTCCAGCGCCTGCTGGCGCTGAGCCGCGGCCTGCATGAAGCCGCGCGCTTGCAGATTTACCGCAACGTGCGCGAGGCGCCTTAGGGGCTGTTGCCGTTTCAAAATCGCACAACCGGCTCTCGGATTCTCTGGCTGTTATATACCGTATTCGCGACTATGGTTTCTGCCGCCGGGAGTTTGCGACTCAACGCGAGAGCCTGGGTACGATAATCAGCCTGGCGGGTCCATGAGCATCCATCGCTAAGCAGCGGTCGTAGTGGCATTGCCACCTCGTCTAAAGGCAGGGACAGAGCTTCAGCGATAAGATTTTTCTCTTATAGATCAGTTGATTGGCGTGAAATATCACCAGACCATAAGGTTAATTCCTAACCCTTAGAAAGGGTGCTCGGTGAAGCACCGAAAGGCAATTTGCAGTAAATGCAGCCACTTCTACAGTAGACATACTTCAGCCTCAGGCGTCCCCTGAAGTAACTGTTTAACAGCGTCGACAGATCGCTGCCGGTTGTGCTCGGAGATCAGGCGTTCTGATAACTCAAGAATTTAACGATGGGTGCCTGCAGGCCAGCGTTATCCTTAATCGGCTGGCGCGCGAAACTCCCTTGCCTAGCAAGCCCAGGCTTTAACCGCACGAGTAATTCAGCTTGGCAGACCCCGCTCGATACCCCATCGACGACAGGGACCGGCAACTGGCCGATCAGGCTGCGTGCCAAACCCGCCAGGGGCGCACCCGCTAGGATCAGCACGTCTGCACCGTCCTCCGAGACTGCCTGCCTGCAGAGTTCTAGCAAACGGGCGGCATGGTCACCTTGGACAGTCCCAGGATCGCGCAGGGGGCTGTTTATGTGGCGAATGCATGCCAGGCGCGACAAAAGCCCGTACTGGTCGACGCATTCGCGGTACCACGCGGTGATGCGGTGGGAAATAGCGATGATGCCGATGCGTTGTCCCAACTGGGCCGCGGTCATCAGGGCCGCTTCGGTCATGCCGACCACGGGTACGTCCAGCGCCTCCTTAAGGGCGAGAAGCCCCGGGTCACCGAAGGCCGCGACGAGCAGGGCATCGTAGTCGCCCAGCCGCTCGCCAGCGATAGTAGCGACGGCGTGCGCACCGAGCATGGCTTCGAAGCGTGTCTCGATGTAGGCCACGCCAGCGGCAGCCGTGGCCATGGTGATGAGCGTGTCGGGCGCTGCCACGCGCCGGGCTTCAGCCTCGATCAGGTCAGTGACGCTCTGGGATATGTTCGGATTGACGATCAACAGTTTCATGCCTGCTCCAATGTGTCGGGCATCTCAGAGAGGCAAAGAGGTGCCAGCTCCAGGGCCAGGATGTCTTCGACGAATGCTCCCAGGCGGAGCACATCGTCATCGTGAAAGCGTGGCCCTACGATCTGCAGTCCCAGAGGCAATCCCTGCGCACCCAGACCACATGGAACCGAAAGGGCCGGAACGCCAGCCTGATTGAATAGCGGGGTAAAAACCGCGTGCCCACGCGGGGTCGCCGGCCGGCCACCGATCATCGATGGGCCCAATACCTCCCGCGACCAGGCTTCAACCGGGACGGTCGGGCATAGCAGCAGGTCCACCGTTTCGAAAAGTGCCGCCGTCGTATCGACTAGGGCGTCCCGCAGTGCCGCCAGCGCCACCAACTGCGTAGCGGGTACTGAGAATCCCGCCTCGATCTGCTCAGCGATTGCCGGATCGAAGCAGCTTGAGTTGGCACGGTAAGCCTCACCGAAATGTGCTGCGAGTTCGGCGTGCTGTGCTGCCAGCAGAGAGGCAGCGGTCAGCGCCTTCGGCCAATCGGGTACGACCGGCTCTATCTGCACGCCGGCCGCTTGCAATCGCCTCACGGCCTGCTCGATGCGAGCCGCAACATCGGCATCGACGGCATATTCCAAACCGAGGTCCAGGCTATAACCGATACGCAACCTCTCGATCGGGCGCCTCACCAAAGTTGGCATGGGTGCCGAGAAGCGATCAGCCGGGTGCGAGCCCGTGAGCACCTCGAGCATCAAGGCGACATCCGCGACACGGCGCCCCAACTGGCCGATCACGTTCAGTTCGCGGCCAATGACGGGAAAGCCCCAGGGGTCTGCAACGCGGCTAACGCTCGGCTTCATACCCACCACGCCACAATGCGCCGCTGGCCGTCGCGCAGAGCCACCGGCATCGGTGACCAGCGCCAGCATGCCCAATCCAGCCGCCACGGCCGCGGCGGCACCGCCGGACGAGCCGCCTGGCGTGCGGGTCAGGTCCCAAGGGTTGCAGGTCGCGCCATACAAGCGGTTGTCCGTCACGCCCTTGCAGGCGAATTCCGAACAATTGCTCACGCCCACCAGCAGCGCACCTGCCTGTCGCAGGCGCGCCACAGCCCAACTGTCACGCTGGGCTCGGTGGTTACGGTAGAGCCAAGAGCCACAAGTACTTATCTGCCCCTTGAGCCAAAGATTATCCTTGATAGTGACAGGCACACCGGCCAGCGGCAGGTTTTCACCGGCCGCACAGCGTGTGTCAATAAGCGCTGCCTGACGCCGCACGTCGTTTTCGTCCACCTGGACCAGTGCGTTTAGCGATGGATTCAGGCCAGCGATCCGCGCCAATTGACGTTCAGCAATGGCTTCGGCACGCGTTTCGCCGCAACGAACCCGTGCAGCCAGCTCAACCGCGCCAGCGAGCCTGCTCACAGGCTCAACCGAATATCGCTTCGAGGTCCACCTCAGTGTCCTCGGGAAGCGATAGATCGAGTGTGGCCTCGATGTGGTCGAGGTGTCCGAGCATCAGTGCAATTGCGCTATCGACGTTGTCCTCCTCCATTGCGGCGATGATGTCGGTGTGTTCGTGGTTAGGGCAGGCCGGCACGTTGGGCGAGTCGTACAGCAGGATGATCAGGCAGGTCAGCGATGAAAGTTCGCGCATGAGCTTGATCAATGGCGGGCTGCCGACCATCTCGGCCATCAGCAAGTGAAACTCGCCTGACAGCCGGATCACCGCGCGCTTGTCATCGCGATCGCGCGCAGCGCGTTCCTCGGCCACATGGGCGTGCAGCTTCTGGAAATGCTCGGGATCGCCCTTTTCAACGAGGCTGCGAATCAGAGCAGGCTCCATGATTCTGCGCGCCTGAAAGATGTGTCGAGCCTCTTCCACCGACGGGCTGGCGATAAAAGCACCGCGGTTCGGGATGGTTGTCACCACACCCTCATGGGCCAACCGCGACAGCACCTCGCGAATCCGTGTGCGGTTCACCTGGAATACTCCGGCGAGCTTCTCCTCGACCAATTTGGTGCCCGGAATCAAACGGTGCTCCATCACGGCCATCAGGATTCGCTCATAGATGGCGTCCAGCGTGTCGTTCGTGCCCAGTATCTGGCCAGTGCTGCGCGCTTTGCGCGAGCGAGAGCGTTCTTTCTCAATCAACACATCAATTCCTTGCGGCTGCCTTTCGCCGATCATTTACGCAGCATCGATTGTCACAAAAAAAACCTCAATTGTGCAAATTCGCACCACTGAGGAACACCACGCTCCAGCTTGCACCTACATCGCGCATTTAATGCCTAGGCCAGATCGCCATGCGTGCCGCTATTCATTACTCGCATAAGCTCTACTAGCCTTTTTGTTCTGGGCGCAGTCCACGGAATACGGGGGATACGGCGCGCTTGTGATTAGCCCTTGCCGGGCGCCTGCCACCATGCTGGCATAGCTGTTGCAGTACTTTTGCCACAAATAGACACCATTTTTGTGACAATAAAGGAGCCACGACATGCGACCCATCCGCTCGTCCTATGCTGTACTCAAGCGCACTGCCGGCACTCTCCTGGCGCCTCTGATGCTTGCCGTTTCCCTGGCCCCGGCCATGAGCCAAGCGCAGGAAGCCGATCCCATCAAACTCGGCTACGCCAAGTGCGCCCATTGCACGCCGCTGTCGCTCACGCCAGAGAACGCGACGGGCGTGAAACTCGATGCGATCTCGTTCAACACCGGTAACGATGTGCTCACGGCCCTGCTTTCAAAAAGCATCGATGTGGCTCAGGTCACCTACCTGCACTATGCCACGGCATTGGACAAGGGCTTCGACATCGTCGGGATTTCCGGCCAGATCAATGGCGGCTCGCAGATTCTTGTCGGCAACGACCTTCCGATCGAACCGAGTGACTGGGACGGCCTGAAGAGACTGATCGCGCAATACAAAGAAGACGGCAAACCATTCCGGGTCGCCGCTTCCCGGGGTAACGCGCAGGACATTCACATGCGCGGTGCATTCCTGACGCATGGCATCGATATCAATAAGGACGTTCGGTTCATCAATATTCCCAACCCGTCGGACCACGTGCAGGCGCTGCGTCGTGGCGAAGTCGAACTAATTACCTCGGTCGATCCGTTCGCCACCCAGATCCGCGAAGTGAAGGCGGCAAAGTTCTTCGATTTTCCCTACGACCAGGCGGCCGGCAAGCTGACCAATCTGATCGTCACCCGCTCGGATGTCATCGATGACAACCCAAAAGGCGTCGAGGAAACTGTGGGCGCCATCGTCAAGGTCAACGAGATGATGGCCAACGACAAGTCACTCTTCGTCGACACCATCCAGAAGGTCACGGGCCTCGACAATGCCATCGCCACCGGCGCAGTCGACAACCTGTATCCGGACTACAAGATGTACCGCGAATCCGCGGTGGCCATCGCCACGATGATGCGCGACCTGAAATACATCAACACCGACGTCACCGAGGCGGTCGAGAAGAACCTCGACTACAGCTTCTTGGAAAAAGTGACCGGCAAGTCCAAGACGAACCTTGGCTATTGATTCAGGACTCGTGATGTATTCCTCACTCTCGCAACGTGTCTATAAAAGGATCGAGCGCTTCATCGTGCCGGTCCTGCTCCTCGCCGGCTGGGAGACCTTCTCCCGCTCCGGCATCCTGCCGCCCGCGCTGTTGCCGGCGCCGTCCCAGGTCATGCTGGCCTGGGCAGACTGGATCTTCTCCACGGACGGCAACACCCAGAGCTATTCCGGTCGGTGGCTGTCCGATATTGCTGCCAGCTCCGGCCGGGTGTTCGCCGGGTTCATGATCGCAACCGTGCTGGGTGTCGGCATCGGCATGGCCATCGGCTGGTCACGCCGGATCGAAGCACTGATCGAGCCGACTCTGCAGACGTTGCGTCCCATTCCGCCTGTGTCGTGGATTCCGCTGGCGATCATCTGGTTCGGCATCGCCGACAAACCCGCGATCTTCCTGGTGTTCATGGGCTCGTTCTTCCCGGTGCTGCTCAGCACCATCCACGGCGTGAAGACGTGCGACCGCAACTTATTGCGCGCTGGCGCCATGACCGGCGGATCGCCGTCGAAGCTGCTGCGCCACATCGTATTCCCCGCCGCTTTGCCGAGCATTTTTTCGGGCCTAAGGATCGCCATCGGCTCGGCCTGGATGCTCACGGTGACGGCTGAAATGGTCGCGGTGAAAAGCGGGGTCGGCTACGTGCTGTGGGACTCGTATTACTTCCTACGCTACGACATCGTCATCGCCTCGATGGTCAGCATCGGCCTGCTCGGCTTTCTCAGCGATTACGTCATCAAGTACATCGCTGGACGCGTTCTGCGCTGGCAGCGCGGCTCTACTCTGCAAGCGAAGGAAGGTTGAAACCATGGCTCTGATAACCATCGACAACGTATCGCGCGTATTCGAGGACAGCCAGCGCAAGCAGGTCGTCACTGCACTGGAGAACGTCAGCCTCTCGGTCAAGCGCAATGAGTTTCTTTGCCTCCTCGGCCCCAGTGGTTGCGGCAAGTCCACACTGCTCAACATGATCGCCGGCTTCGACAGACCGTCCTCCGGAACGGTTACGGTCGGTGGCCAGGCAATCACCGAGCCGGGCGCCGACCGCGGCGTGGTGTTCCAGCAGGCCAACCTGATGCCATGGCTGCCGGTCTGGGAGAACGTCGCCTTCCATCTGAAGATGCGCGGTGCCAGCAAGGCCGATCGCCGTGAAAAGGCCCAACGCTATATCGAGATGGTGGGCCTGAAAGGTTTCGAGAATCACTTTCCGAGCGAACTTTCCGGCGGCATGAACCAGCGCGTCGGGATTGCCCGTGCGCTGTTGATGAATCCGGAAGTGATCCTGATGGACGAGCCGTTCGGCGCGCTGGACGAGCAAACCAAAATGGACATGCACGGCGAGTTAATCCGCATCTGGCGTGAAAGCCAGAGCACCATCGTGTTCGTCACCCATGGCATCGATGAGTCGCTGGCTTTGGGCACTCACGTCGCCGTGATGTCCGCACGGCCCGGCCGCATCCGCGAGCTTCTGCCAATCGAACTGGAACGTCCTCGCGATCCGACCAGCACCGCATTCAACGACTACAAGCGCCATATTCTCGCACTGCTGCGACCCGAAGCGGTCAAGGAAACGGCCTAAGATGACCACGCTCATCACTGGCAGCAGTGGCTTCGTCGGCCTGGCCCTTGCCGAGCACCTGCTCGCGACAGGCGAGACGGTGATCGGCTTCGACCGCTCGGCGCCAACCGAAATCGCTACCCGCTCGTTCGCGGCGCTGCCCGGTCGCTTCGTGCCTTGCATCGGTGACGTAAGAAACGCAGATGCATTGCATGATGTGATGAGCGAACACCGTCCGCAACGGCTCGTGACGCTGGCCGCGATCACCGCCAATGAGGCGCGCGAGCGGTATGCGGCGCAGAGCATCTTCGATGTCAATGTCGGCGGAGTGCTTGCCGCAATCAACGCGGCCGCTGATACCGGTGTAGAGCGCGTATTGCATGCCAGCTCCGGCTCTGTTTATGGGCGCAGCGGACGTATGCCGGCAGCCCTGTACGAAGATGACACCACACTGCTGCCAGAAGGCCTCTACGGCATGTCCAAGCGCGCTGCGGAAGAAGCCGCTATGCGTCTCGCGACCCTCCGCGGCATGTCGCTCGTGGTGGGGCGCCTGGGCACCTGCTTCGGACCATGGGAAGTGGATACTGGCGTGCGGGACACGCTGAGCGCCCCTCTCCAGGTCCTGTTGCGCGCCCGCCAGGGCGACACGGCGATCCTGCCCCGCGCGGGTCGGCGCGATTGGCTGTACGTACGCGATGCGGCCTGTGCCATGGCCAGCTTGCTGGATCAGTCGCGCTGGACCTATCCAGTCTACAACCTCGCGGCCGGATTCGAGTGGAGCGTGGCCGACTGGTGTGCGTGCATCGCGCCTCGCTACCCGGGCTTCGAATGGCGCCTGGCGGCGTTGGGCGAACGTTCCAACATCGACTACTTCGCTGACTACGACCGCGCCTCCATGGACATCCAGCGGCTTCTTAGCGACACAACCTTCCGACCGCGCTTCGGGCTGACCGAGGCGTATGCGGACTACCACCACTGGCTCGAGGACAACAGCACCGGTCGGTGCCACAGCACACCATGACTAAACATATTCCGTTTCCCTCTGCACGCTTGGACATGAGCGGCAAGATATGCGTCGTCACCGGCGCTGCGTCCGGCATTGGCAGGGCGATTGCGCGCCAGTTGGCTGCCAACGGCGCCCACGTCGTGATTGCGGACGTGACGACCGAGGTCATCGAAGGCGGCGAGCCGACCGCCGATCTCATCGCCCGCGACGGTAATGACGCGACCTTCATTCACACCGATGTCGCGCGCAGCGAGCAGGTAGACGCTCTCATGGCGGATACGGTGGCACGTTTCGGTCGCCTGGATGTGCTGGTCAACAACGCCTGCATTCGCCATGCGCGGCCACTGCTGGAACTCGACGAGGCCGATTGGCAGCGCTTGCTGGACATCAATCTGACCGGCGTCTACCGCTGCTGCCGTGCCGCGGTACGCCAGATGCTCAGCCAGTCCCCCATCAACGAGGTGCGTGGCCGGCTCATCAATGTTTCATCTCAGCACGGTCTGATCGCCGCGCCCGGCGACCTCGGCTATGGCGCCACCAAGGCCGCAGTCGACTATATGACCCGACAGATAGCCACCGACTACGCAGTCGACCTCATCGTCTGCAACGCCGTGGCGCCGGGCAAGATTCAGACCGGCGCGGGTGGTCGTGCCGTGGAAGCCAGCGTGCTCGACCGCGCATTACGCCGCACGCCCTGGCCACGCCTCGGGCGCCCGGAAGACGTTGCCCGGGCCGTGCTGTTTCTTGCCAGCGATCACTCGACTTTTATGACCGGTGCCACCTTGATGGTGGACGGCGGATGGATGGCTGCCTGATGACTGAAGACATTCTGGACTTGCTGATCACGGACGCGACCGTGCTGCTGGAAGACGGCGTCGCCCGCCTTTCAAATCTCGGTATACGGGGCAAGCACGTCGCATTCATCGGCGACGGGCGCCCCGCGGCAAACCGCACACTGGCGCTGCCTGGCAGAGTCGTTGTCCCCGGCTTCGTCAATACCCATTATCACGCCGGATTGAACTTCGTCCGCGGTGTAGCGCCGGACTGCGGCTTCGCCCCGTCTTATACACCGGGCCTCCCGCAGGCGTCATGGCTGAGTGAGGAAGAAGCACTCGCCCTGTCCCGCCTCGGTGCCCTGGAAGCATTGCGCGCCGGCTGTACCACGCTGGTCGACAGCTTCGTTCACGCCGAAGCCACCGTAGCCGGCATGGCGGAAACCGGCGTGCGACTGTTCGCCAGTCAGCGCCTGGCGGATGTCGATTTCGCTTCGGTGCTGGAAGGCGACCGTCGTTTCGATCGCGCCCGTGGCGAGCGGCAATTGGAGCGCGCCGCCGCGTTCGTCGAGCGCTGGACCGGGCAGGCCGATGGTCGCATCCAGGCGCACCTGACCGCTCACGCACCGGACACCTGTTCGGTAGCGTTTCTGCGCGAGATCGCCGCCCTCGCCGAGCGGCACGATCTGCCCATCAGCACACACCTCGCACAAAGCCAGGACGAAGTGGACTGGGTCCGTGCGCAACACGGTTGCTCCCCCGTAGAGTTGCTGGACGGACTGGGACTGCTTAACGGTCGCCTGCTGGCTGGCCACTGCATTCACGCCGACGATGCCGACATTACGCGGCTCGGCCGTAGCGGCGCACACGTGGTGCATATCCCGGTGGGCAATGCGATGTCTGGGCGGATCGCCCCGACCCGCCGCCTGATCGATGCCGGCGCGCCGATCTGTCTCGCCACCGACACCATGCACGGCGATATGATCGAGGTGATGCGCTGGACCCTGGCCATTGGCCGTCTGCAAGCCGGTTTCGTCGCAGATGACTGGCAACCCAGCGACGTGTTCGCCATGGGCACCGCTAACGGTGCGCGCGCATTGGGTTGGGCAGATCGCATTGGCCGACTTGCCGTGGGCATGCTCGCCGATCTCGCCGTTCTCGATTTCCGCCAGTTGCATCTCACACCCTGCATCGACCCGCTGGGCAGCCTGATCCACAACGCCACGGCTGCCGATGTGGAAAGCGTCTTCGTCAACGGCGAGCAGGTCATTGATCAAGGCCGCGCAACCCGTGTCGACGAAGCCGAAATACGCGCCGAGGCCGAGCGCGTCTGTCAGGCCCTCTGGCAACGCCGCCCTAATCCGAATCCGCTCCGTCCTTATCCGTCCGTCGCTGGAAACTCCCGATGAGCTCACGTATCCGCCTGGGCATTCTCACGCCCTCCTCGAACACATCGCTCGAGCCACTGACCCAGTCACTGGTTTCAGGGTTGCCGCACGTCAGCGTGCATTTCGCGCGGTTTTCCGTGACCCAGATCGCCCTCAGCCCCGACGCTCTAGGGCAGTTCCAGCAGACGCGTATCCTCGAGGCGGCCAAGCTGCTGGCCGACGCCCATGTCGATGCCATCGGCTGGAGTGGCACTTCCGCCGGCTGGCTGGGCTTCGAACAGGATGAGGCCCTCTGCGCCGCCATCACCGAGGCCACGGGCGTGCCCACCAGCACATCGGTCCTGGCGTTGAACAAAGCGCTATCGGCCTTCGGGATTCGTCGATTGGGACTCGTCTCTCCGTATCTCACCGAGGTGCAGGACAGGATCATCACTAACTATGCCGGAATCGGCATCGACGCCTCGGCAGAAAGCCATCTGCAGATCCAGGAAAACTTCGCGTTCGCCCTGGTCGACGAAGCCACGCTGGACCGTCAGGTGGCGGACGTGGTCGCGGCTGGCGCCGAAGCCGTCGCGACCTTTTGCACCAACCTTTACGCCGCCCATCGAGTCGCCTACTGGGAAGCCGAACACGGCGTTCCCGTACTGGACACCGTGACCACGGTGGTCTGGGACATGCTCCGCCGCACCGGTGTGGACACCCGTCGCATCACCGGCTGGGGCCGGCTACTTCAGGAAGCCTGACATGCAACCGTTCGATACCGTCATACGCAACGCCCGTGTGGTCACCGCGGCGGACACCTTCACCAGCGACATAGGCATCCGCGATGGCAGCATCGCCGCGCTGGGCCTCGATCTGCCGGCTGGCAACCATGAAATCGACGCGCAGGGCCGCCACGTCACGCCCGGTGGCATCGACAGCCACGTGCACCTGGACCAGCCCACCGGCGATGGCTCGACCATGGCCGACGACTTTCTCAGCGGCACCATCTCCGCGGCGTGCGGCGGCACCACCACGGTGATTCCGTTTGCCTGCCAGGAGAAAGGCAAGAGCCTGCGCGCCGCCGTGGAGGACTATCACCGCCGTGCGGGCACGAAGCCGGTGATCGACTATGCCTTCCACCTGATCGTAACGGACCCGACACCGGAAGTCCTTCGCGACGAGTTGCCGGCCTTGATCGCCGAGGGTTACACCTCCTTCAAGATCTACATGACCTACGATGCGCTGAAGCTCAGCGACCGCGAGATTCTCGATACCCTCTCGGTGGCGCGCAGAGAAGGTGCCATGGTGATGCTGCATGCGGAGAACGCTGACTGTATTGCCTGGCTCACCGAGCGCCTGCTTGCCGCCGGGCACACTGCGCCGCGTTACCACGCCACGTCGCGGCCGATGCTGGTGGAACGCGAAGCGACCCATCGTGCCATTGCTCTGGCGGAACTGGTGGACGTGCCGATCCTCATTGTCCACGTATCCGGACGAGAGGCCGTTGAACAGATTCGCTGGGCGCAGAGCAAAGGCCTCAAGGTGTACGCCGAGACCTGCCCGCAGTACCTGTTTCTGACCGCCGACTCGCTGGGTTGCGACGACAGCTTCGAAGGCGCCAAATGCATCTGCAGTCCGCCGCCTCGGGACAAGGCCAACCAGCAGGTCATCTGGGACGGACTGGAAAACGGCTCGTTCGAGGTGTTCTCCTCCGATCATGCGCCCTTCCGCTACGACGGCCCGGACGGCAAGAAGGCTCATGGCGAGCAGGTTTCTTTCGACCAGGTTGCCAACGGCATTCCCGGCGTTGAGACGCGCATGGCCCTGCTCTGGTCCGAGGGCGTACGCACCGGGCGGATCACGCCCCAGAGCTTCGTCGCCCTCACATCGACCAACGCCGCCAAGCTCTACGGTCTTTATCCGCGCAAGGGCAGCATTGCCATCGGTTCGGATGCGGACCTCGTGATCTGGGACGAAGGACAGACCTTCCATCTGGACAACGACCACCTGCACCACAATGTGGACTACACCCCTTATGCGGGCATGCATCTGAGCGCCTGGCCAGCGATGACACTGTCTCGTGGTGACGTCGTATGGGACGGCGAACAGCCACGCGGCGACGCAGGCCGTGGTCAGTTCCTGCCCTGTGCCCGACCCGACCCGGCCAAGCCACGCCGCCGCCAGACCGAGATTCCGATGTGAGCGAGGCCCACATCGACGCCGTTGCCAGGCGCTTGATAACCGGCTGGCGCACAGGCCGACGCCAGCCCCTGAGCGGGCTGGCTTTGCCCGACACGGCCGCGGCCTACGCTGTACAACGCCGGGTCGGTGATGCCTTGGGTTGGTTCGACGACGCGCGTCCGTCCGCCTGGAAACTTGGGGGCGCCCCGGGCGGCATGATCAGCGCGGCGGCGGTCCAGGCCATTGCCATTCATCGATCAGGCTGGCACGTACCGCCCGGTTACGCCACTGCGCTCGGTATCGAGGGCGAGCTCGTTGTCCGTCTCGGGCGGAACCTTACCGACAGCCCTGATCTGAGCGAAATTCGCTTAGCGATTGATGCGTGGTTACCAGCGATTGAACTCTGCGACACACGCCTGGAAGGCGGTATAAATGCCGATCCGTTGCTTCGACTTGCCGACCAACAGCTCAATCGTGCTCTCATTCTTGGCGATGCTGTACAGTTATTGGATCTGCCAATTTGGTCACACCAAACTGCGAAGCTCTGGGTTGATAGCCACGAAGTGGTCAACGCTCACGGCTCGCATCCTTTTCTCGATCCACTGTCGTCTCTACCGTGGTTAGCGCGGCACGCTGCAGCGCAAGGCATGCCTTTGCGCGCCGGCGACCTTATTGCTACAGGCAGCTGGACTGGTATTTATTGGGCTAATCCGGGGCAGACGATCACATTCAGCCTTACGGACGTTGGAGCGGTTAGGCTGAACACCTGATCTATCGGGTTTGGCCGCTATAATTGCCGGCCTTTTTTTGAGCGTTGAACTACTCGATCGTCAAGGCAGTGTTGGGCCGCGACTTAAATGAATGGAGCTGGGTACAGGGCTTTACCGAAATCGGCACTTGGTGGAAACGCCTGTGCCCGGTTGAAGCATTATGGGAAACGGGGGACAGGCTCCTCGCGGTTCGCCTGCTTGTCTGGCGAAATTTTCGCCGTCACGCGGCGCATGACGAAACAGCAACAGATCTTAGGCCGGGCGCGCCTTGCACAGCGTCCCTGCTCAGGCGCGAAAGCGACTCGGCGGCACGCCGCTCCAGCGCTGGAAGGCATGCCGGAAGCTGGCGGTCTCGCTGAAGCCGAGCACTTCGGCGATGCGGTACACAGGCCATTGCTCCTCATTGAGCAGCGCTTTGGCACGCTCGAAGCGTAACTCGTCGAGCAGGCCCTGATAGCTGGTACCCAGTTCCTGCAGGTGGCGACGCAAGGTACGTGGCGAGCAGTGCATCTGATGCGCCAGGTTCTCCAGCCCCGGCGGCTCGGCCAGTTGCGCGGCGAGCAACTGGCGCACTCGCTCCAGCCAGGCCTGGCGGCTGCTGAACTCAGCGTTCAGACGCCGGCAGCGCTCGACCATGTCGCCATGGGTAACGCTGTCGGCCAGCGGCAGGCGGCGTTCCAGCAACGCGGCAGGAAAGGCAAAGGCATTACGTTGCGCCGTGAAGCGCAACGGGCAGGGAAAACTCTTTGCATAGCGCTTCATATAGCGCGGCTGGGCATAGGTGAACTCGGCACCCTCCAGCGGCAGCGGCTGGCGAAGCAGCTCATCGCCGATCAGTTTCAGCGAAGCCAGGCACATCTCCACGTTGAACACTTCCAGCGCCTCGGCATCGCGATAGCCGCTGGCGCAGATCCAGGCCAGTTCGCCTTCCACCTGCATATCGAGGCGAAAATAGGTGCCGAGCAGCGCCGGGTACTGCAGCAGCAGGCGCCAGGCGTCGCCAAAGGTGGCAGCCGAGAGCGCGGCGTAACCCAACAGCCCATAGGAGGAAACATGCAGGCTGCGCCCCAACTCCAGCCCCATGTCGGCACGCAGGGCCAGGGCATTGGCACACACCTGCAACTCCTGCACCCGGGTGATGCGCGCGTCGGAACTGTCCAGATCAGCCGCACCAATACCGCTCCCGGCCAGCAATTGCGGGCGCAACTCGGGCTGGTCGGCGAAGCGTTGCAGGATCAGGGAAACCACGTGCAGGGTGGTCAGCGAGGCGTGCAGCATGATGCGTTCCGTGGGGGAAGACTGAGAATAGAACGCAAGAAATATGCCGCGAGGGGCGGGGCAACGCCCGCCCGATACGATCAACGGTTACGCAGGATGGCGTTGATGAAGTCGCCCTGGTTGGCTTCATCCGGGTGGGTGGTGAACTGCAGCTGGCCATCCTTCTCGTGCAGTTTCATCCCCTCGCCGAAGCGGCAGTCGACGCCCTTGAGGGTCTTGGCTTCGGCCTTGTAGCGGTCATCACGGCCGCACAGATAGGCCATCTGATTGACCACCTCGCCGCAGAAGCTCGGCACGCTGAGGCCAATCAGTTGCTCGTCGCTGATCGCGCTCCAGTCCACCTTGGTCGCCAGCGAGGTACCGCAGGCCTTAGTGGCTTCGCCGTCCATTTGCTGCAGGCGCGCGCTGTAATCGGCAACACGCTGCTTGCGGTCGAAGGCAGCCAGGCGCGCCTGCAGGCCATCCTTTTCCTGCTGCTCATAGAGCGCCAGGAGATCCTTCGGCTTGAGCGCCTTGGTCTTGTCCTCGTTGTAGCTGAGTTCGAAGCCCTGAGTGTTCGGCAGGTTGAGCTGGTAGCTCTCGCCGCTCCAGGCGCGACGCTTGTTCAACAGGTTGTAGTCACGACCATCGAGGCGGATGCCGTAGTCGCGCTGCTCGTTGCCCAGCTCGCGAACGTCGGTGAGGAACACCACTTCGTCGAGCGGGTGGTTGATGCCGCGGACCTGCACCAGCGCCTGCTTGCCGTCGGCAGAAGGGGCCAGCGCCAGGCTGACGCCCTGGCCGGCATCGAAGACCTGCGGATGCTTGGCCAGATCCAGCGCAGCGGCTTGAAGAGAGAGCAGGGAGAGAGCAACGAGCGAAACGTACTGTTTCATGACGACACGTCCTTGTACGGATGAAGGGCGCACAGTATAGCCAGCCGTCTGGCGGCGATCTGTGCGCTCTTCCGCGTCCGTTCTGTAGGAAAATTGCCTATCCGTGGCGATTTCCCTGTCTTAGAACTGCAGCACGACGCGCCCCTCGATCTGCCCGCCGCGCATCTGATTGAAGATGCCGTTGATGTTGTCAAGCTTGTCGCTGTGCACCGTGGCCTTGACCAAACCCTCGCCAGCGAAATCCAGCGCTTCCTGCAGGTCGGCACGGGTGCCGACGATGGAGCCGGTGATGGTGATGGCCTTGAGCACCACATCGAAGATCGGCGTGGGGAAGTCGCCCGGCGGCAAGCCGACCAGCGCCACCGTGCCGTGCCGGCGCGCCATGCCGATGGCCTGGCCAAAAGCGGCGTTGGACACCGCAGTGACCAGCACTCCGTGAGCGCCGCCAATATCGCGTTGCACCACCTCGGCCGGGTTTTCCTTGCGCGCATTGATGGTCAGGCTGGCGCCGAGCTTGCGCGCCAACTCCAGCTTGGCATCGTCGACGTCCACCGCGACCACGTGCAGGCCCATGGCGCGCGCGTACTGCACGGCCACGTGGCCGAGACCGCCAATACCGGAGATCGCCACCCACTGGCCGGGGCGCGCCCTGGTTTCCTTGAGGCCCTTGTACACCGTCACGCCCGCGCAGAGGATCGGCGCGATTTCCAGGAAGTCGACATTCTTCGGCAGGATGCCGACGTAGTTTGGGTCAGCCAGCACGTATTCGGCATAGCCACCGTTGATCGAATAACCGGTGTTCTGCTGGCTCTCGCACAGGGTTTCCCAGCCGGTCAGGCAGTGCTCGCAGCAGCCGCAGGCGGTGTACAGCCAGGGCACGCCGACGCGATCACCCTCTTTGACCCGCGTGACGCCGCTACCGACCGCCGCAACGTAGCCGACGCCCTCGTGACCGGGAATGAACGGCAAGCTCGGTTTCACCGGCCAGTCGCCCTCGGCGGCGTGCAAGTCGGTGTGGCAGACGCCCGAAGCTTCGATCTTCACCAGGATCTGCCCAGGCCCGGGCAGCGGCGTTTTCACCTCCTCGATACGCAGGGGTTCGCCAAAGGCGTGGACGACTGCGGCTTTCATGGTCTGGTTCATGTGCTGTTCCTCTTCCATGCGAGTGGAGCGTCAGTTTGCGCGCGCAGCCCGTGCCGGCATTGCTCCAGAGCAAGGTTTAGGCGGTTTTTGCGCTCTGCCACATCCTGCATGACAAACGGTCGTCGCCACTGCCCGCCAGCGCTGGCTTTGCGTTATACTGCGCGGCCTTCGGCCGGC
>CAZIZA010000056.1:0-16187 GCA_964543555.1 uncultured Pseudomonas sp. | reverse complement strand
CCTCGTCGTACTCGACCTTCGAGCCCAGCAGGTGCGCCTCGAAGCTGATCGACAGGCCTTCGGCACGGCCGGTGAAGCGCTGGAACTGGTTGAGGGTGCGCTTGTCCGCCGGAAATTCCGGGGCCATGCCGTAATCCTTGTTGCGGATGTGCTCGTAGAAGGCGCGCGGGCGGTCTTCGTCGATCAGCCCGGACAGTTCGTCCAGCGTGATCGGCTCGCCCAGTTTGGCCTGGCTGGTGGCGTAGCCGACCAGGGTCTTGGTCTTCTCGCGGGCCTGCTCTTCGGGCAGGTCTTCGCTTTCCACGAAATCGCTGAAGGCCTTGAGCAGGGTGCGCGTTTCGCCGGGCCCGTCGACGCCTTCCTGGCAACCGATGAAGTCGCGGAAGTAGTCCGACACTTTCTTGCCGTTCTTGCCCTTGATGAAGGAGATGTACTGCTTGGACTGCTTGTTGTTTTGCCACTCGCTGATATTGATGCGCGCGGCCAGGTGCAATTGGCCCAGATCCAGATGTTTGGCCGGCGTCACGTCCAGCGCATCAGTCACGGCCACGCCTTCGCTGTGGTGCAGCAGGGCGATGGCCAGATAGTCGGTCATGCCTTGCTGGTAGTGGGCGAACAGCACATGGCCGCCGGTGGACAGGTTGGATTCTTCCATCAGCTTCTGTAGTTGTTCCACGGCCTGGCGGCTGAAGGCGGTGAAGTCCTGCTCGCCATCGAGATAGGCCTTGAGCCAGCCGCTGAACGGGTAGGCGCCGGACTCCTCGTGGAACAACCCCCAGGCCTTGCCCTGCTTGGCGTTATAGCTCTCGTTGAGGTCGGCCAGCAGGTTTTCCATGGCTTGCGACGTGGCCAGCTCGCTGTCGCGGGCATGCAGCACGGCAGGGCTGCCGTCGGGCTTCTTGTCGATCAGGTGGACGATGCAGTGACGGATCGGCATGGCGGTCTCGATGGGCAAATGAAACGAAAGGCGAAGTTTACCCGAAGCGGGTCATGGATTCTGGTGTGGATGCATTGGTGAAAGGTATGCAGCAGATCGTTGCTAAAGCCCACATTGGTCGTCGCGGGCTAAAAAAACAGAGCTTTCGCGGCTGAAGCCGCTCCTACAGGGAGAGGTCTTGTAGGAGCGGCTTCAGCCGCGATGGCTCTTCTAGTTATGTAGGGTGGATGACGCTTTTTCATCCACCGCTGCGGCATCAGCGGCTGCGCATCGGTGGACATGAAAAGCGATGTCCAGCCTAGGGTGTGTACGAAAAGTCGTCGAGCGAAGGTCAGGCGAGGCAAAAACGGGTGAGGAAGCGGAGTTTACAAGCTGTAAATGAGCATTCCGAACCCGTTTTTAACGAAGCATCACCGAGCGCAGGCACTTTTCGTACAGAGCCTAGTATTGGCGGCGCAGCTGCAGCGCCCGCAACCGCTCGATCACGTAGCGCACATGCATGTGCAACTCGTACAGCTCGTTGGAATACGACAGTGGCACGTCTACTGCTGCCAGTTCATCTTCCAACTGCTCCAGCCGTTCGATCTCGCTGCCCAGCTCGTCAGGCAGCGAGCCGGCGTGCAGCTTACGGTCGATCTCGCGCAGGTACTTGTACCAACGGTAAATGCGCGCGCGGATGCGCCACTGGTAAATCGGCCCGACCGCCTTGAACAGCGGGATCATCACCACGATCAGTGGGATCAGCAGGATGATGTAGCGGTCGGCCAGCGAGGCGATGCGAAACGGCAGGTAGCGCTGCAAAATCGGCAGGCCTTTGGTGTAGTAATGCTCGGCATCCTTGTGCAACTCGAAGGTGCGCGGCTCGGCGTTGGGGTAGGCGCCGGCGGCGTCGAGCAGGGTGCCGTTCTTCATCACCTCGCGGCTGGCGTCGAGAAACAGCGGCACCAGGCCAGGGTTGAAGTCGTCGTTGACCACCAGCGTGGCCACCGGAGCCAGGGTGACGATGTCGCGATCCGGCGCGTTGCTGGCCAGATCGAGTAGGCCTTCGCCGACCTTTACCTGATTGAAGAAGGGCAGGCGTGCCTCGTAGGCGGCGGCGCGGCGAAAGTGCGCCAGGGCGATGTCCGGGGTGGCGGCCAGTTGCTGCACCAGCGCATTTTCTGCCGGGCCGACGAAGAAGGCGGCATCCAGCTCGCCGGCCATCAACGCGCGAGCAGCCTTGCCGCCGCCAATGCTCTGCCAGGTATCGGGATACTGCTCGGGGAGGATGGCGTTGGCACCGAGAATGGCGTCGCTGGCGGCACGTGTCCCGCTGCCTTCGCCGCCCAGGCCGAGGCGCAGCTGCAGCAGATCGGCGATGCGATCCAACTCAACGTCACGGCGATAAAACAGCCAAAGCGGCTCCTGATAGATCGCCCCCAGGCTCTGCAACTGGCGCTGTTCGTCAGGCGCCAACTGGCGTTCCAGGCCACTCTGCACCAGGGCGATCTGCACCTCGGGTTCCCTGGCCAGCAGGCGCTGCAGGTTGTCACGTGACCCTGAAGTGGGGACCAGATTCAGCTCGAAGCCCTCCTTGGCCAGTTCTTCCTTGAGGCGTTCGGCGAACTGCTGGTAGGCGCCGCCCTGCGTGCCGGTGGCCATGCTGGCGCTCATCGGCGGTGGCGGCGCGACGAACTGGAACAGCGCCCAGACCAGAGCGGCGACTACCGGCACGATCCACAGATTGGCCAGGATCATGATTTTCAGGTCATTAAGTACACGGCGCATGAGGCTTCCTTTCGGCGAGTTCCATGCAAGGATAGAACCCCATACGCCTTCAGGTCATCCGTAGGGTGGATGACGCTCTTTCATCCACCACCAGGCTTGCGTGGTGGATCGTTACGCCAGCGCCTTGTGCCTGGCGCGCAGGTGATCGAGCAGCAGCAGGGCGATGAGCAGCGCCACGGCATACAACGCATCACGGCCGAGCATCACCAGCACCGCAGCACAGAGCAAGGCGCTGAGCCCGGCCAGCAAACGCCAGATGCCGCGCAACAGCACCCAGCCCGCTGCCATGCTGAACAGGTAAATCAGCACGAAATTGCCGTTGGCATAGCGAATCAGATCGTCCACCGACAGCTTCAGGGTAGCCGACAGCACGGCGCACAGCGCGCAACTGATCACCACCAGCAGCAGCGCCTTGCCGGGCACGCCCTGACGGTTGCGCACGGCCAGCGTGGCGGGCAAGCGGCCTTCCTCGGCCAGGCTCCAGATCAGCCGGGCGAAGCCCTGGATATACACGTTCATCGAGGCGAAGCAGGCCAGGTAACCAAGCACCGCCACCAGCACGCGTGCCTGATCGCCCAGCAGTTGCTCGAACAGACGGGGCAGGGCATTGGTATCGCTGTGCACGTCGCCATAGGTGGCGAAGCTCAACACCGCCACCGAACAGGCCCAGTAGACCAGGCCAGCCAGCAGCACACCGAGCAGCAGCGCCAGGGGAAAGTCGCGCTCGGGGCGTTTGAACTCCTCGCCCAAGTGGGTGAAGGCTTCGATGCCGACGAAGCACCAGAACATCACCCCCAGCGCCGTCGGCAGCAAATGCCACTGGCCGTTCATGGCCGGTAACAGCGGCTGGCTGGCGCGTGGCAGATCACCCATCCACCAGATCAGCGCCACGCTGGCGACGATGGCCACGGCGATTAGCCCCTGCAGCAAACCCGAGGCCTTCGGCGGCCGCTGGCCGAGCAGAAGAATAGCGCCCAGTGTGACCAGCTCGATGGCCAACAGGCCGGCGCGATCGAGGTCGAACAGCGCCAACCAGAAGCCACTGGCGATATGCAGGGCTGCCGGCAAACCAACGGGCAGCACGGCGAGGAACAGCAGCGCACTGACGCCTTCCATGCGCAGGCCGAAGGCGCGGCCGATCAGGTGTGGTGCGCCGCCGGCATGCGGGAAGCGCTTGCCCAATTGAGCGAAGGTGAAGGCCACCGGCAGCACCAGAGCAATAAGGATCATCCAGCCCCACAACGACGCCGCGCCCGCCGCCGTGGCCGCCAATGCCGGCACCACGAAGATGCCCGTGCCGAGCAGCGAGGTGCTGAGCAGGGCGACACCCTGCAGCAGGCCCAACTCCTTGTTCAATCGACTCATGGGGTATGCTCACGCCTTTATTGAAGCCGCCATGGTAGAGCGCCGCCCACTTGCAGGCTGTCGCCTTTTGCCGACGAAATGGCGGTTTCCTCCGTCAACCTGATTGCCACCCCGAGAAGCCCGTGGACAAGTTCGATCGCCAGATCCTCGCCCTGCTGCGCAGCGACGCGCGCACCTCCGTCAGCCAGATCGCCCGTGAGGTCAACCTGTCACGTTCGGCCGTCAGCGAGCGCATCCGCCATCTGGAACAGAGCGGGGTGATTCGCGGCTACCATGCCCGGGTCGCGGTGCCGGGCGAGGGCGGGGTCAGGGCCTTCCTCGAACTCTTCTACCAGAACGGCCGCTGCCTGGATTACGTCGAGCGCATGCGCGAATACCCGGAAATCCGCCACTGCAGCGGCATCAGCGGTGAGACCGACATGCTGGTGCTGGTCGAAGCACCGAACATGGCGCGTCTGAGCGAAGTGCGTGCGGCCATCGAAGCCTTCCCGCACATGCAACGGGTCAAGACTCATATCGTCGTACAGGATTGGCCGCTATGAGCCTGCGTGTGTTGCACAGCTCCGACTGGCACCTCGGCCAGCACTTCATGGGCAAGACCCGCCAGGTCGAGCATCAGGCCTTCTGCACCTGGCTGCTGGAGCAGGTACGTATGCATCAAGTGGACGTGCTGCTGATCGCCGGCGACATATTCGACACCGGTGCCCCGCCCAGCTATGCCCGCGAGCAGTATTACCGGCTGGTGGTGGAGTTGCGCGATGCCGGCTGCGCCCTAGTGGTACTCGGCGGCAACCACGATTCACCGGCCATGCTCGGCGAAAGCCGCAGCCTGCTGGCGCAACTGGGCACTCATGTGGTGCCGGGTGTGGGGCTCGACCTGGCCGAACAGGTGTTGGTACTGAAGGATCGCGCCGGCCAGCCGGGCGCTGTCCTTTGCGCCATCCCCTTCATTCGTCCGCGTGACGTCATGGCCAGCCAGGCCGGGCAAAGCGCGCAGGCCAAACAGCAATCGCTGCAACAGGCCATCGCCGAGCATTACCGGGCATTGCACGAGCTGGCGCTGAGCAAACGCGACGAACTGGGCCAGGCGCTGCCGATTATCGCCACCGGGCACCTGACCACCGTCGGCGCCAGTGCCAGCGAATCGGTACGGGAAATCTACGTTGGCAGCCTGGAGGCCTTCCCCACCAGCGCCTTCCCGCCGGCGGATTACATCGCCCTTGGCCATATCCACCGCCCGCAAAAGGTTGGTGGCCTGGAGCATATCCGCTACTGCGGCTCGCCCATTGCCCTGTCCTTCGACGAGGCGCGCCAGCAGAAGGAAGTGCTGCTGCTGGAATTCGGCACTGCCACCTTGCAATCGATCACGCCACTGCCCGTGCCGGTATTCCAGCCCATGGCCAGCCTGCGCGGCTCGCTCAAGGAACTGGCCGATGCCATCGCCGAAATCGCCAAGCAGGGCACACCCGAACGGCCCGTATGGCTGGAAGTGCAAGTGAGCACCGACGACTACCTCAGCGACCTGCAAAGCCGCATTAACGCCCTGTGTGAAGGGCATCCGCTGGAAGTGCTACGCATCCGCCGCGAGCGCGGCAACGCATCGGCCAACCTGACCAGTGAAGCGCGGGAAACGCTGGACGAACTGAGCGTGGAAGACGTCTTCGCCCGCCGCCTGCAGCAGGAGGCGCTGGAGGAAGAGGATGCTCAGCGTTTACAGGGGTTGTATCGGCAGGTGCTGGAGACACTACCCAACACCTGACGCAAGCCCGTAGTGCGGATGCATGCGTATATCCGGCCTGTTGTGTAATGCTGTTCACATAAGAAACGGTTGAACGCGATCAGTCCCCTCGCCCCACGGGGAGAGGGCTAGGGCGGGCCGCGTTCGGAGAGGGGAGCTGGCGGTCCTGCTGCGTTTCCAGCCCTCTCCCCCAGCCCCTCTCCCATAAATGGGAGAGGGGAGCTAAGTGCGTGCTGCCTTAAATGAACAGCATTAGGCCTGTTGTGGGCTTTTCGCCCTGGCCATTCTGTAGTTCGCGCAGCGGGGGGCAGGTGTTCAGTCGATCATGCAGACTGTCGTTGGTGCCGGTCCTGTTGCGCTG
The DNA here is from genome assembly GCA_964543555.1 of uncultured Pseudomonas sp. GTDB lineage: Bacteria > Pseudomonadota > Gammaproteobacteria > Pseudomonadales > Pseudomonadaceae > Aquipseudomonas. Next base: position 10,019 of record CAZIZA010000056.1, on the reverse strand, counting down.
CAGGGCTTGCGCGCCCCGGCAGTAGCCCTGTAGCCAACCACTCGCAACCCTCAGGCGTCCCGTGCAAACGCTATCCTCAGGCTGAGGGATGGCGTGCCTGCAAGAGCCCCACGAAAAGTCCTTACACCGTGAAGTGGCGCCCGGAAGTCGTTCTATGCTGTCAGTAGTGGCTTTTTGATAGGGGAGCGAAAGGGCTGTGATCACGACCTGGGGGCGAGCGCTTGATCCTTTGCACGGCTTGCCCGAGGCTACCCGGCAGGCTTTTGAGCAGTGGTATCGGCAGGCCACGATTGCGCAGATTCGCTACGTCGCCCTCCTGACGATGGTGCTGTATCTGATGTACGCAGCAATCGAGCAGAACGTGGAGAGCGATCAGCCGCTGCTACGCCTGGTCATCCATGCGCTGTTGGTGCCCGGTACGTTGTTGTCCGTCGCGCTATTGAGCTTTCGCCCTGAGCGGCAGTCGTTGATGCTGGCCTTGTTAACGACGGCGCCGATCATTTCGGTGTTATCCAATCTGTATTTCAATGCCGGCACGCCGCGTTTCGTGCTGTACGCGCCGGAGATCTACCTGAACCTGATGTGGACGTTCGCCATCTCCGGGTTGGCGCTCAAGCGGGCCATGCTCACGGCGCTGGTGTCGTTGGCGGCGATCGTACTCTTCACCCTTGACGATTCGCTGGCGCCCGGACCGCAACGCCTGCATCTGATCTGGACGCTGGCCTCGTTTTCATTTGGATTGCTCAGTGCCTTTATGCTGGAGAAGGCACACAAGCGCATGTTCCTGCATCAGGACAGCCTGGCGCTGAGCGCCAGTGTCGACAGCCTGACCGGGCTATGGAATCGTGCGCGCACCCTGCATTTTCTGATCGAGGAGGTCGCGCGGGCCAATCGTTACGGCGCGCCATTTTCGGTGGTACTGGTCGATATCGACCACTTCAAGAGTGTCAATGATCTTCACGGGCATGCGGTGGGCGACACCGTGCTACGGCAGTTCGCCGGACTGCTGCGTGATGGTGTGCGCGTGGTGGACAAGGTTGGCCGGCTCGGTGGCGAAGAGTTTCTGATCATTTTGCCAGAGTCCAATGCGGTGAGCGCCGAGCGCGTGGTGCATGCCCTGCAAAAGCGTATCAACGAGTTCTCCTTCGAGCGGGTACTGCACAAGAGTGCCAGTTACGGCATTGCCGAATATCGCCCTGGCGAAAGTCTGGGCAGCCTGATGGAGCGTGCGGATCAGGCAATGTACCGCGCCAAGGCCAATGGCCGTGATTGTGTCGAAACGCTCTGAGTGCACGCCTGGAATAACTCGTTAGCTGGCGCCATTGCCTGCGCGGCATGTGAAGATTGTGCCCATGATGCTGTGTGATCTGGAGACGTTCTGTGCAGCGTACTGCTCAGATCCTGTGTGTGGCTGCCGTGCCGCTGTTATTGGCGGGTTGTGCCACATCCAGTCACGAGCTGGATGGCCGTGTGACCGAGCAAGGGCTGGGGCGCTGGAACGGGCCGGAAGGCACCTACCAGGACATCACCGGCACGCCAGCCGATTATCGTCTGAGCATCGTCAACCTCGACCGCCCCAGGCGTTTCGTCGGCGGCAGATCGTCTGCGTCCGTGACGGTGTGGTGGAGCGCATCCGTGCCAGCGATGGCGAAGCCACCGGCATGAAAGGGTTGCTGGGCAAGCAGAACTGTCTGACTGTGCGCAGCGGCGAGGGCTATTGCCGCGACTGAATCATCGATATGCCAGAATGTGTGCCTTCAATGGCTTGCGACCTGTGCATGAAAATCCTCAGCCTGCGCCTCAAGAACCTCAATTCCCTCAAGGGCGAATGGAAGATCGACTTCGCTGCCGAGCCTTTCGCCGGCAGTGGCCTGTTCGCCATCACCGGGCCGACCGGCGCGGGCAAGACGACCTTGCTCGACGCGATCTGCCTGGCGCTGTATCACCGCACACCGCGTATGAGCAGTGTTGCAAAAGGCAGCAACGAGTTAATGACCCGGCACACAGCCGATTGTTTGGCTGAGGTTGAATTCGAGGTCAAAGGCCAGGGCTACCGCGCTTTTTGGAGTCAGCGTCGTTCCCGTGATCGTGTGGATGGTGAGTTACAAGAGCCAAAATGTGAGTTGGCACGTTTAGATGGTGAGATTCTGACCATACACAAACGTGAAAAAGTTGCTCTGGTTGCAGAGATTACCGGCCTGGATTTCGAGCGCTTCACCAAGTCCATGCTGCTGGCTCAGGGCGGTTTCGCCGCCTTCCTCGAAGCCAATGCCAACCAGCGCGCCGAGCTGTTGGAAGAGCTGACCGGCACCGAGGTGTACGGGCAGATCTCGCAGCAGGTCTATGAACGCACCAAGGCGGCGGAACAGACGCTGAATCTGCTGAAAAGCCGCGCCCAGGGCATGGAGCTACTGGACGAAGCACAGCGCGCCGAGTTGCAGGCTGAGGCCGAGCGCCTGGCACAGGAGCAGGCGCCACTGTTGACTGAACAACAGGCACTGCTGGCTGGGCAGCGCTGGCGTGAGGCGTTGCAGCGGGCCGAGCAGCAGGCTGCCGACGCCTCAGCGGGGCTGGAGCAGGCCCGCCAGCGTCAGGCCGATGCCAGCCATGATCTACAGCGCCTGGCCGCCAGTGAACCCGCCGCACGTTTGCAGCCGCTGCATCAGGCCTGGCAGCAGGCGCAGCAGGATACTCAGCAGGCCGAGCAGAGCCTGTGTGAGCTGCGTGCGCAGATGCAGGCCTGTGCCGAACACGAGCGCCAGGCGCTGTGGCAGGTCAGCCGCTATGCCGCGCAGTGGCGTGAGCAACGCCTGGCAGCGCTGATGCAGGCGCAGCGCCAGCACGCTGACGTGCAGACGCTGCTGGTCGAGCGCAGCGCCCATGCGCGCCTGGGCGGCTTGCTCAGCGGTTGGCAGGAGCGCTTCGCGCAACGCAGCAAAGGCGAGCAGGCGTTGCAGGCGGCGCAAACGCGCCTGAGTGAATCTGCTGCGCAGCTTGCCAGCTTGCAGCGCCAGCGCGAGGAACAGGACGCGCGCCTGGCCCTGGTTCAGCAACAGGTGCAGCAGGCATCCAGCGCTGAAGCCCGGCAGCAGGGCGTCGTGCAGACTCTGCTGGGCGAGGCTGGTGAAGCCGGCCTGCGCCAGGCGTGGCAGCAGTTGCAAGCGCACAGCCGTGTATTCGACCGTCTGCAACAATTGGCGCTCAGCCGTGACGCCCTGTGTACGCAGCTTGCCGAGTTGCCACCACGCCTGGCCGAGTTGCAGCAACAGCATGACGGCAAGCACACCGAAATCAGCGCGCTGCGTGAACGCTACAGGGCGCTCAAGCAGCAGATTGTCGACAAGGAAAAACTGCTGGAGCAGGAGCAGCGCATTCAGCATCTGGAGGCGTATCGCGCCCGCTTGCAGCCAGGCGACGCCTGTCCGCTGTGCGGCTCGCACGAGCATCCGGCGATCAGCCAGTACCAGGCGCTAAACGTCTCCGCCACCGAGCAGGCGTTGGCGCAGTGCCGCAGCGCCTTGAGCGGGTTGGAAAGCCAGGGGACTCATCTGAGCCATGAGCTGACCCGCCTGGCCACGCAGATCGAGCAGGTACAGCAGCAACAGGCCCAGGCACAGGTCCAACTGCAAGCGCTGGATCAGCAGTGGCAGCAGCACCTGCGCGAGCATGCCATCGATGTGCAAGGCACCGCCGAGTTGCAGCGCCTGCAACGGCAGCATGAACAGACGCTGGCTGAACTGCAGGCACGCCTGGATGCCGTGCACGCCCATCAGGGCGAGCTGCATCGCCTGCGTGAGGTCCGTGAACAAGCCGAGCGCGAGCAGGCTGAAGGGCAGCGGCTGCACGGTTTGCTCAGCCGTGATCTGGACAACACCCAGGCGCGTCTGGGCGAGCAACAGGCGCATCTGGGCCAGTTGCAGGCCGAGCAGGCGCAACTGACGCAAGCACTGTTGGCCAGCCTGGCGGGCTTCGCCAGCGCATTGCCTGAGGACGGCGTGCGCTGGCTGGCCGAACAGGAAGCCGCCTGGCAGGCCTGGCAGCAGGCTCAGGCGCATGAACAACAACTGCAGGATCTTGTACGTGAGGCGCAGCGGCAACTGGACGAAGCCCAGCAACAGGCCGCGCACTGGCAGCAGCGCTGGCAGGCGGCGGGTGAGGCCTGCCTGGTCGAGCCGGCACCTGCGGCAAAGCCGGAGCTGGCCGTGCATGAGGCCGGCGAACGGCTGGCGGCTACGCAGCGGGAACGCGATGCTCTGAGTGGTCGCGAGCAGGCGCAGGAAGCGCTGCTGGCGCGTGTGCAGGCGCGGCAGGCCGAATGCCTGGAGGCCTGGCAGCAGGCGCTGGCGAGCAGCCCGTTTGCCGATCAGGCTGCCTTCGAGGCCGCTGTGCTGGCCGATGACGAACGTCAGCGGCTGATACAGCTCAAGGCTGATCTCGAACGTCTCCATACCCAGGCCACGACGCTGCAGGCAGCGGCCCAGGCCGAGGTGCAGCGCCTGATGGCCGAGCCGCAGACCGCCTTGAGCCTGGAGCAGTTGGCCGAGCAGCTCCAGGCAGTGCAGGAACGCTTACGCGCCCTGAGTGAACGCCAGGGCGAGTTGCGTTCGCAGTTGCAGGCTGACGCGGCGCGGCGCAGCAATCAGCAGGCGTTGTTTGCCGAGATCGACGCGCAGACTGGTGAACATGCGCTGTGGCAACAGCTCAACGGCCTGATCGGTTCGGCCGATGGCGCCAAGTTCCGCAAGTTCGCCCAGGGTCTGACCCTCGATCACCTGATCCACCTGGCCAACCGCCAACTAATGCGTTTGCATGGCCGCTACCAACTGGCGCGCAAGAGCAGCGGCGAGCTGGAGCTGGAGGTGCGCGACACCTGGCAGGCCGATGTGGCGCGTGATTGCCGCACGCTGTCCGGTGGCGAGAGTTTCCTGGTCAGCCTGGCGCTGGCCCTGGCGCTGTCGGATCTGGTCAGCCACAAGACCAGTATCGACTCGCTGTTCCTCGATGAAGGCTTCGGCACCCTCGATGGCGAGACGCTGGAGGTGGCGCTCGATGCGTTGGACAACCTCAACGCCAGCGGCAAGACCATCGGCGTGATCAGTCACGTCGAGGCGATGAAGGAACGCATTCCCGTGCAACTTCGGGTACACAAGGGCGTCGGCCTCGGCTACAGCCGGCTCGACGCGCGTTTTGCGGTGAAGGAAGGAGCGTAACGATGCTGATGCGAGCGAAGGACTCCACCCTGCTGGTCATCGATCTGCAAGAGCGGCTGCTGCCGGCCATCGACGGCGGTGCTGCGGTGATCGAGCAGGCCACCTGGTTGGTGCAGGTGGCGCAGCGCCTGCAGGTGCCGGTGATCGCCACCGAGCAGTATCCCAAGGGGCTGGGTTACACCGAGCCGGGCCTGCATGAGCTGCTGCCGGGTGATGGCCTGCGGGAAAAGATTCATTTCTCGGCAACCGCCGGGGCCGGGCTGTTCGATTTGCCCGGTGGCGAGCGCAGGCAGTTCGTCGTCTGCGGCACGGAAACCCATGTCTGCGTGCTGCAGACGGTAATGGGCCTGCTGGCGGCCGGGCGTGAGGTGTTCGTGGTCGACGAGGCGGTCGGGTCGCGCCGCCCACGTGACAAAGCCCTGGCGCTGGCACGCATGGAGCGCGCCGGCGCGGTGATCGTCTCGCGTGAGATGGTCGCCTTCGAGTGGCTCGAGCAGGCCGGCACCGAGCTGTTTCGCGAGGTCAGCCGCGGTTTTATTCGCTGATTCGTAGCCCGGATGTAATCCGGGAATGTCTGGCAGCGCTGCCCCGGATTGCATCCGGGCTACGGACTGGCCGGCTCCGGCACGGGTTGGTAGTGGCCAGCCTGCAGGTCGTTGAAATATTTCTGGTAACGGCCGTCGTCGCGGAACTGTTGCAGGCGAGCGTTGAAACGTTCGCGTAGCGCTTCGCTCTGCGCCAGGCGCTTGGGCAGCATCAGGTAACTGAGGTTGACCAGCAGCGGCTTGGGGTGATGGGTGATGCGTTCGGCATCGGCCTCTGAGAATTCGTTACGCAGCGCGGCGTAGCCGACGTTGAGTTCCTGCGGGTAGAGCACCACGCGCTCCTTGAGCAGCTTCTCGAAGTTCTGGCGGTCGCTGGACACCCGTTCGATACGTACCTTGCCTTTGGCAAGGAAGGCATCGAACGCCGGCCCATAGCTGTATTCCAGGCCGCCGCCGAGGGTCATGCCACTCAGATCATCGAAGCGCTGCCAGTCGAACGGCTGGGTTTTCAGGTGGAAGAACACGAACTGTTCGTTGAGCAGTGGGGCACTGAAGAGAAAGTCGGCCTCACGCTCGGCCTTGTGCATCCATACCGCGCTGGCGTCGAACCGGCCTGCGGCGGCTTCGGCGTAGGCGCGCGGCCAGGGCAGGAAGATGAATTCGACGCGGTAGCCTTCCTCGGCCAGCACATCGCGCAGCAGATGGGCCACCGGCCCCTGGTGTTGCAGCCTGGCGGACAGGTAGGGTGGCCATTCGCCAGCGCTGATCCTCAGCAGAGGTCCCTCTGCAGCTGCGAGAGAGCCGGCGCAAAGCAGGCCAAACAGCATGATCAGCAAGCGTTCACGCATCTGAGGTACTCGACGGCTTGGGCAACAGCGCAGCTGTACTCTACTGTTTTTATTCAGTTGATCCCAGTCACGCTATCGGCCACCAGGCCCCGGCATGGAGAGGTTCGGTAGCTGCATGAGTGCGTGCGGGGGCATCAACTTGCAGCGCGTACGCCTGACTAATATACCTATGTCTGTAACTGGACATTAAGTCGGTGACAAGCCGCGTACGAATGCCCGCGGTCAGGCGTTCCGCTGATGGAGTCTCGCCTTTGCACAAAGTGCTGCCTTACTGCCTGCTCTGGCTGTTGGTCGCAACCTGTTACGGCGCGCCACCTACTCTGACGTTTTGCCATGAAGATCAGAACGCCTACCCCTGGGTGATGACCGACGACACCGGCCTCAATCTGGAATTGCTCAGCTTGGTACAGCAGGCGCTGGCACTGCAGGTAGTTTACGTGGCAGTGCCGTGGAAGCGCTGTCTGTCGGGCATGCAGCAGGGACTCTATGACGGTGCCTTCGCCGCCAGCTTCAAACCCGAGCGCTTGCAGATGGGCCATTACCCTACCGATGCTGATGGCCGCCCAGATGCCAGCAGGCGTTTGCATTCTTCGCGCTATACCCTGTATCGCCGAGTCGGCAGCGCGGTGTCCTGGGACGGCCAGCGTTTCAGCCAGGTGAATGGTCGTGTCGGCTCGCTTAGTGGCTTTTCCATTGGTGATGTGCTGCTGGCTCACGGGCTGGAGGTGGATGAGTCGAGTCGCGACCCACTGGCGCTCTTGCAGATGCTGGCCCATGGGCGGGTCGAGGCCGTCGCCTTGCAGACCCTGCGCGGCGATTTCCTCTTGCAGGCCAATCCGCAGTTGGCTCAGCGGGTGGAAAAACTGCCGCAATTGCTCGAGGAAAAGCCTTATTACCTGATGCTGTCCAACGCGCTGCTGGCGCGTGACCCCGAGTTGGCCGAACGAATCTGGGACGAGGTGCAGCGTCAGCGCGAGTCGCCGACCTATCTGGGACGGGTGACGACTTACATATCGCGGCCCTGAAACACGCCAAAAACCATGCCGTGGCTATTTCCGCGCGTCACTGGCATGGCCAGGGTCCGCTGCTTAACTGCATCCGTTTGGAGGAATCGCGCCTGACCTTCGCAGCCTGGCTGACCCTGGGCCTTTTCGTTATCAGCTACCTGGGCATGACCGCTGGTGGCGTGCGCAGACTGCGCATCGTCCGCGGCTGGATTGCCAGCCGCGCGGCAGTGCTGCTGTGCGTCAGCGGCGCGCTGAGCGTGGAGGGTGCGGCCCATCATCTTGATCCTGGCGCGTTCCTGCTGGCGTTGTTCGTCACGGCGCTGGCGCGCGAGTTGTCGGCGCTGCTGATCGCAGTGCTGATGATTGGCAGGTACGTTGCCCAGGTGCTGCACGAGCGGACCTGCCCTGTCGATTAACTCAGTGCCAGCGGCTGTCGCGCCATGCGCTGCGCGCTTTCCCGTCCATGAACGTCCAGGCCACCAGGCGGCTCTGCTTCTGCCCCTGGGACATACCGAGGATGCGCACCTCAGTCGCGCCGGCCCTGGCCAGCCAGCCCTGCAGCAGTTCCACGTTGCTGCCCTTGGAGACCAGGCTGCTGAACCACAACACCTGCTTTGCCACCTGGGTGCTTTCGCTGGCCATGCGCTTGAGAAAGGCGGCCTCGCCACCCGGGCACCACAGCTCGGCCGCCTGGCCGCCGAAGTTGAGCACCGGCAGCTTGCGCTTGGGGTCGAGCTTGCCGAGGTTGCGCCATTTGCGCGTACTGCCGCTGCCGGCCTCGTCGGCACTGGCGTGAAAGGGCGGGTTGCACAGGGTCAAGTCGATACGCTCATCGCTGCCCAGCAGGCCGAGGAAGATGTGTTCGGCATTGCGCTGTTGGCGCAGCTCGATGCCGCCCGTCAACTGCGCATTGGCTGTGACAATGCTGCGTGCCGAGGCCAGCGCCGCCGGGGCGATATCGGCACCGATAAAGCGCCAGCCGTACTCGCAATGGCCGATCAGCGGGTAGATGCAGTTGGCCCCGACGCCGATATCCAGGGCTTGTACCCTGGTGCCATGGGGAATCTGCCCGTGGTTGTCAGTCGCCAGCAGGTCGGCGAGGTTGTGCAGGTAATCGGCACGGCCCGGAATCGGCGGGCACAGGTAGCCGTCGGGAATATCCCAGTGGCGGATGCCGTAGTACTGCGCCAGCAGCGCGCGGTTGAATACCTTGACCGCTGCCGGGTTGGCGAAGTCGATGCTCGGTTTGCCATAGGGGTTGGTGATGACGAAAGCGCCCAGCTCGGGGCTGGCCTCGATCAGTGCGGGGAAATCGTAACGCCCCTGATGACGATTGCGCGGGTGCAGTTGGCCCTTGCTCGGTGCCGTCTTTACGGCTGCGGGAGCAGGCTTGCGCGGGCGTTTTGGCGGCTGGGACATGCTGGATATCTGCTTGGGCGGGCGCGCGATTTTCCCATAGTCGGGCTGGGCACGCACTGCATTCGGGGCAAGGGAAGCTGGTGCGCGCGGCGCACCCTAGGTCTCTGCTCTTGAAGGAACCTGCTTGCGGGCGATTAGCGGTAGCGGATGATCGCTGGCAAGCCAGCTCCTACAGCGGAAAGATCAGCGGCACCAGCGCCACGCTGACGATCATCACCAGCAGGGTGAAGGGCACGCCGATGCGCACGAAGTCGCCGAAGCGGTATTGGCCGGGGCCGAGCACCAGAGTATTTACCGGCGAGGAGATCGGCGTCATGAACGCGGCCGAGGCCGCCAGGGCCACGGTCATGGCGAAGGGCAGCGGCGACACGCCCAGCGCCTGCGCGGTGGCGATGGCCACCGGCGCCATCAGCACCGCCGTGGCGGTGTTGGAGATGAACAGGCCGATCACCGCAGTGAGAGCGAACAGGCAGGCCAGTATCAGTCGTGGCCCGGCATCGCCCAGGCCGCCGACCAACCCCTGCACGGCCAGCTCGACACCGCCGGTTTGCTGCAGCGCCTGGGCGAAGGGCAGCATGCCGACGATGAGGATCAGCGTCGGCCAGTGGATGGCGCGGTAGGCGCTGTCCAGGTCGATGCAGCGAAACGCGCCCATCAGCAGGCAGGCGATCAGCGCGGCCTGTACGTTGGGCACCAGGCCGCTGACCATCAGCCCCACCATCACCGCCAGGCTCAGCAGGGCGTAAGGCGCCTTGCGTGCGGCAGGTGCCACCTCGGCCACTTCCGCCGGCAGGCTGAGCACCAGGAAATCGCGGCTCAGCCCCTGCAGGCGATGGATGTCGCGCCAGGCGCCGGCCACCAGCAGGGTATCGGAGGCCTTGAGTTTCTCGTCCACCAGCACGCCCTCCAGCGCCTGGCCCTGGCGGCGCAGGCCGACCACGTTGAGCTTGTGCCGCGAACGAAAGCCCAGTTCCTGAATGGTCTTGCCCG
>CAZIZA010000055.1:0-16306 GCA_964543555.1 uncultured Pseudomonas sp. | reverse complement strand
GAGGCAGCAGGTACTGGCTGAGGATAAAAAGACGTTGTTTCATCGTGTTTCCTTGGTGGTTCTGAATCGGCACTGGCGTCGCCAGGCCGGGGATCTCTGATTGTCGACGCGATCAGCGTTCGATGGGGGTGTCGGGCAGATTGCCCCACTCGGACCAGGAGCCGGCATAGGCTTTCACGCGTGGATAGCCGAGCGCCTTGGCGACTACATAGCTGAAGCCCGAACGGCGGTGCGTCTGGCAATGTGTGATCACTTCCTTGTCGGGCGTGATGCCCAGATCTTGCAGGATTTCGGCGATATCCGTGCGAATGCGCATGGCTCGTTGCGGGTCCATGCCGGCGGTCCATTCGAAATGGAGGGCGCCTGGGATGTGCCCGCCACGCGCAGAGTGGAGTTTCGTGCCCGTGTATTCGTCAGTGCTGCGCACATCCCATATGGCCAGATCATCACTGCCTAGCCGTGCCTGCAGGTATTCGCAGGTGGCGGTGGGGGCATCGCTCAGTGTCAGTGATACCTCGGTTCGGCGAACATCATGGTGTTCCTGGCTCAGCTCGAGACCATCGCCGATCCAGGCCTGCAGGCCGCCATTGAGGAAGTGGTAACGCGGATGACCGATCACGTCGAGCAGCCAGATGAAGCGACCGGCCCAGGGGCCACCCTCATCGTCATAGACCACATAAACGGCATCGGCGTGGTGACCTATGTCGGCAAACAGCGCTTCAAGTTGCGCTCGCTCGGGGAGCAGGCCAGGGGCGGGTGGTATGCCCAGTTGCGTGCGTTTGGCATCGGCCCAGCGCGCGCCCGGTATGTGCCCTGCGGCGTAGCGCGCCGCGCTGCTCAGATCGAGCAGGATCAGTTCTGTGGCATCCAGGCGCTCTGCCAGTTGGGCTGGCTCGATCACCAATGGCAAGTTGTCGAAGGCGGACATGACGGCCTCCCTGAATGAAAAAGAGATCGATTGTAGCGGAAACAGAACGCTTCAGCGTCCGCGTCTGGAAAAGCTGCCCAGGGCGCGCTCAATGCATTGTGCGGTTTTGCCGACAGCCTGCAGGCTGAGGTCGCTGAGTGGCTGGCCGCTCTGATCGGCGACCAGGAGCATGACCACGCGGCCGTTGTTGGCCAGTGAGCGTATCAGCAGGTGCTCGCTGGGGAACAATGCCTTGAGGTTGCCAGGCAGCAGGGCAGAAAACTGCGCTACGTTGTCCGGCGTCAGGCGCAACTGTCCCGGTGCGCTGAGCAAGCGTCTCAGGACCTGGCTTTGAGCCGGGTCTAGGCTGAGCATCGCTGCGCTGGCATCCAGACCGGCCACTTGCTGAGCCTGCAGACGGGTGTGCGTGCGGTCGGCGAGTAGCACGAGGATGCGTTGCATGCCGCAGGCCTGCAGAGCGTCGCGGGCGCATGCAGTCAACTGTGGGACGTTGGTGAAGCTGCTGGGTTCGGCCAGCAGGCGTGCGCAGTGCTGGCGCCACGCGGCTAGGTTGTCCCGTTTGGGGGGCGGCAGCGCGCTGGCAACGGGTTTCAGGCGGTGGGCCTGCCACGGCCAGATCAAGGCCTGGGCCGGATGCCACAGCGCCACGTCGTGGATCAGGCGCGCACTGCTGACGGCATGTTGATGGACTTCCTGCTGCAGCTCGTTCAGTGGGATCTGCAGGTACAGGCCGGTGAGGCGTTGCCAGCGCAGGCAGTGCGGGGTGTCCCAGGCCTGATGAGCCGATACTGCAAGGCCGTTGGCCAGCAGCACGCAATTGCTGGGGTGGGTCAGCCAGTGACGCAGAGGGATATCGGCATCGAGCAACTGCTGTTGGTGCAATGGGTGCTCGTTGTCGCGGGCGATATGCAGCGCCTTGACCAACTGACGGCGATCACGCTCCAGCAGGCGATAGCCGCGTATGATCCATTCCGGCAGGCGCCAGCGCTCGGCCAGCTTAATGCACAACTGAATCAGAGAGACGCCGAGCAGCTCTTTCTCCACGGCTTCCGGCCGCTCGCCTTTCAGCAGTACGCGCTGTTCCCAGGCTTCGAAGAGTTGAGGGTGGGCGCACAGCAGCGGCCAGATAGGGGAAAGGAACAGCAGGCTGCAGCCGTGCAGTTCATTCCACAGGCGTGCCAGGCGTGCGCCGAACAGGCCGCGCGCCTGTTGGCTGGCATGCTGACTGATCAGCAGGATTTGTTTGAGGGCGAGTGGGATGTCTTGCTCGGGTAACTCGGGTGCCTGGTTGAGCAGGGCTTCGCAGCGTGTCAGCCCCAGGCGCGACAGCGCAGTTTCAACGCTCTCGGCTGGATCACTGAGGCTGTTGCTCGACTGGTTGGCTTCGCGCAGTACTTGCAGGGCAAAGGATGGGCTGGCTTCTATCGCCTCGGCAATTTCGCGCCAGGTGCGGCGGCTGTCAGCGAGGATGCGACGCAGGCGGATGTGCTGCTGCTGCTCGATTGGCAGTGGCAATTTGCCCAGATGTTGGGCCCAGGCGTCCAGCGTGCGTGGTAGAGACTTTGACGTCGGCATATTGGCTCGAGTCGAACTGGCTTTTGACCATAACTGGCTATAGTCTGGCGTATAAGTTCCGATAATTAGAAGGGTTGTTTTCAATAACCCATTCATTAGGCTCTGCTAGCGTTTATTCCATGGTAAAAATCATCGGCATCATCGTCGTTTTCGGCTGCGTACTCGGCGGATTTATCCTCTCGGGCGGCCAGTTCATGGCCCTGGTTCACCCCTTCGAGGTTCTGATTATCGGCGGCGCTGCGCTGGGGGCATTTCTACAGGCCAACCCCGGCAGCATGTTCATGACGGTGTTCAAGAAGTCATTGAGCATGTTTGGCAGTCGCTTCACTCACGCCTATTACCTTGAAGTGCTCAAGCTGCTGTACGAGATACTCAACAAGAGTCGCCGCGAGGGCATGATGGCCATTGAGGCCGACGTTGAAGACCCCAACGCCAGCCCGATTTTCAGCAAGTATCCCGGTGTGCTCAAGGATGCGCGGATGACGGCATTCATCTGTGATTACCTGCGCATCATGTCTTCCGGCAACATGGCTCCGCATGAACTGGAAGGCCTGTTCGATATGGAGCTGACCAGTCTCAAGGAAGAAGTTGAGCATCCAGCGCATGCCGTGGCTAAAGTTGCCGACGGTATGCCCGCCATGGGGATCGTTGCTGCGGTGCTGGGTATCGTGATCACCATGTCGATTCTGGCCGAGGCGGACAACGCACAGATCGGTCAGAAAGTGGGCACTGCGCTGGTCGGTACGTTCCTTGGCATTCTCGCTTCCTACGGTTTCTTCGGCCCGTTGTCGAACGCCCTCGAGCATGATGCCAAGGAAGAACTGAACCTCTACGAAGCGATCAAGGCGACCCTGGTCGCTTCCGCTTCGGGCATGCCGCCGACACTGGCCGTAGAGTTTGGGCGCAAGGTCTTGTATCCGGCACACCGCCCGAGCTTCAGCGAGCTCGAACAGGCCATGCGCGGCAGCTAAGCCATGGAAAATAACCAACCCATCATCGTCAAGCGGGTCAAGAAAGTCGCGGGCGGACACCATGGCGGCGCCTGGAAGATTGCTTTCGCCGACTTTGCGACAGCCATGATGGCGTTCTTTCTGGTGATGTGGCTGATGACCTCGGCCACGCCAGAGCAGAAGAAGGCCATTTCCGGTTATTTCCAGGACCCTATCGGCTTCACCGAGAGTGCCAGCCCCTACGCCATCGACCTGGGCGGCACGCCGACGCCTGCGCCTGAGCGTACGCTCAATCCGGATATCTCCGAGACGCCCGAAAGCCAGCCGGACGAAACGGGCGTCAGCACTGATCAGATCGAGACTTTGGCAGACAAGATGGAGCAGGAGCGTCTCGAATTGCTGTTGCAGGAGTTGCAGAACAAGGTCGAGGAAAATCCCGAGCTGCAGCGCTTCAAGGACCAGATTCTGTTCGAAATCACGCAGGACGGCCTGCGCATCCAGATCATGGATGCCGAGAACCGGCCAATGTTCGCCTTGGGTAGTGCCAACCTGCAGGCTTATTTCGAAGATATCCTGCTGGTCATGGCCGATACCATTCGTGCCGTGCCGAACAAGATCAGTATCAGTGGCCATACCGATGCCAAGCCCTTCGTCGGGCGGGGTGATTTCGGCAACTGGGAGTTGTCATCCAATCGTGCCAATGCTGCCAGGCGGGTGCTGGTCGCCGGCGGTTATCCGGACGAGCAGGTGGCGCGTGTCGTGGGCTATGCCTCGTCGGCACTATTCGATCGAGAAGATCCGTTCAATCCGGTCAACCGGCGTATTGATATTGTCGTGCTGACCAAGAAGGCGCAGCGGGATATCGAGGGAGAGCAGGGCGCAAGCCCTGAAGAGCCTGCGCAGCCAGGCCAGGCGCCCTCGGCAGCACCCGCCGGAGCGCTGCCTGCGGATCAGTTGCGTGAGCGCTTGAACATCTTCGAGAGTGGCAACAGCCCGCTCGATCAGTTGAACAATCAGTAATCGTCCTGCGGCAGGCTGGCAATGATGTGTCGGTAGCTTGCCATGCGCTGAGGCTGTACGTGGCCCTCTTCGAGTGCCTTCAGCAGCGCGCAACCGGGTTCACGGTCATGCTTGCAGTCGCGGAAGCGGCAGCGTCCGAGCAGGTCGTGAAATTCGATGAAACCGGCTTCCACGTCATCGCGACTGACATGGCCCAGGCCGAACTCGCGAATGCCGGGTGAGTCGATCAACTGGCCGCCACCGGGGAAGTGGAACAGACGTGCCGTGGTGGTGGTGTGCGTGCCCTTGCCGGTCAGCTCCGATAGCGCGCCAACGCGAGTGTCGACGCCGGGCAGCAGGCCATTTACCAGGGATGACTTGCCCACCCCGGACTGGCCGACGAAGACGCTGACATGGCCGTCCAGGCGCTTCTTCAGCTGCTCCATGCCGTCGCCCTGATGGGCCGAGACTTCCAGCAATGGATACTCCAGCTGGCGATAGACCTTGAGCAGCGCATCCAGCGCCACCTGGTTCTGTTCGTCGATCAGGTCGGCCTTGTTCAGCAGCAACAGTGGGCGAATGCCGGCATGCTCGGCGGCCACCAGATAGCGGTCGATCAGGTTGGCGTGTGGCTCGGGCAGCGGCGCGAAAACGATGACGATCTGGTCGACGTTGGCCGCCACGGGTTTGAGTTGACCGCGCATGTCCGGTCGGCACAGTTCGCTGTTTCTCGGCAGCTGCGCGACGATGACGCCGTCGCCCTGATTGCCCGGGCGCCAGACCACCTGATCGCCAGTGACCAGCGCCGGCAGGTTGGCGCGCAGATGGCAACGAAATACCTGCCCGGCCAGTTCGCCTTGCAGCCCTTCGATTTCCACCTGCACGCCAAAGTGAGCGATGACCAGGCCGGTCTGCTCTGGCCCCAGGTCGCCGCCTTCCAGAGCGTCCATGGCCCGCGACTCACGTTTGGCGGCGCGGGCAGCGCGTTCACCTTGAATCTTTTCGATCCGCCAGTTCTGGCGGCGGTTGAGTTGGCGTTTGGCCATGGAGCATCCGGGTAGTGGAGTGTTGATCGCGGCGAGTTTAGCATGAGCGCCAGGTGGCCATTCGGCTGTCAGGAACAGAGGTCGGGAATGACGGCAGGCGAGGAACGAACGGTGCTGCGGCTACCGTTATTGCGCGCTTTTTTAGCGCAGGGTCTGGCGCTGGCGCTGGTGGTGGTGCTGGTCTATCTGCTGGCGTTGCTGCCCTGGCGCATGTCGCTGTTCTCGGTGGCACTGCTGCAAGGTGTCGTGTCGGCCGCTATCGGTTGGCGCTTGGGGCTGTCACGCTGGTGGTTGTGGATAAATCTGGCGTTCCTACCTGCGCTGCTGGTCATGCAGCGCGCCGATTTGCCGGCCTGGTTGTTTCTGTTGGGCTTCGTACTGCTGCTGCTGGTCAACTGGAACAGCCTGCGTGAACAGGTGCCACTTTACTTGAGCGGGCACAAGGCACAGCAGCGCCTGCAGCAGTGTCTGGGCGAACGTGAGCTGCCGCTGCGCTTCGTCGATCTGGGATGTGGTACTGCCGGTACGTTGCTGCAACTGGCCAGGCGGTTTCCGCGCGGGCAGTTCGTCGGGGTCGAGACGGCGCCTCTGCTCTTCGTGTTCGCCTGGCTGCGTTGTCTGTTGCAGGAGAACTGCAGCATTCGTTATCGGAGTCTGTGGCAGGTCGAGCTCGGTGACTTCGATGTCGTCTACTGCTTTCTCTCGCCCGTGCCGATGCCGCGTCTGTGGGCCAAGGCCCAGGTCGAGATGCACCCCAGTAGCTGGCTGATCAGCAACACCTTCGAGATTCCGGGCGTGCCGGCTGATCGTGAGCTCGAGGTCAACGAAGGGCGGCAAACGTCGCTGTTTCTCTGGCACATGAGGGGTGCCGAGATCCGCTAGACTTGGCGCCTGAGCCAAGGAGCCTAACCATGCAAAACCCCGACAATCTGATCTGGATCGACCTGGAAATGACCGGCCTGGAGCCGGAGCGCGATGTGATCATCGAGATGGCCACCATCGTTACCGACAGCGAGCTGAACGTGCTGGCCGAAGGCCCGGTGATCGCCATTCACCAGAGCGACGAAGCCCTGGCCGGTATGGACGAATGGAATACCCGCACCCATGGCCAGAGCGGGCTGACGCAGCGCGTGCGCGAGAGCAAGATCGACACGGCGGCGGCTGAAGCGCAGACCATCGCCTTTCTTGAGCAGTGGGTGCCCAAGGGCAAGTCGCCGATCTGTGGCAACAGCATTGGCCAGGATCGCCGCTTCCTCTACAAGTACATGCCCGCGCTGGAAGCCTACTTCCACTACCGCTACTTGGACGTCTCGACGCTGAAGATTCTCGCGGGTATGTGGGCGCCCGAGGTCAAGGACAGTTTTCAGAAAACCGCCACGCACCAGGCGCTGGACGACATCCGAGAGTCCATCGCCGAGCTGCGCCACTACCGCGAGCACTTCCTCAAGGTGTAAACGAGCCACTTCGCTGCTTCGCGCGTGCGTAGCCTGATGCCATCCGGGAAAGGGGCGGCGCTGTTCCCGGATTCTATTCGGGCTACAGAACGCCGTGTCGCTCCAAGGCCCACGCCACATGCTCGCGCACCAGCTCTGACGGATGTTCGCGGCGCGCCTGCAGGGCTTCCAGCACCGGGATGGTCGAGGGCGCGTTGCCCAGGCCGACCGCGAGGTTGCGGAGCCAGCGTTCGTAGCCAGCGCGGCGCAGCGGGGAGCCCTCTGTGCGGCTGAGAAACTCCTCTTCCGTCCACAGGAACAGCTCGGCCAGGCCGCTGTTGTCCAGGCCATGGCGCGGCTGGAAGTCGCCCTGTTCGGTGGGGCGGGCGAAGCGGTTCCAGGGGCAGACGATTTGGCAGTCATCACAACCGAACACCCTGTTGCCGATCGGCGCGCGCAGCTCTGTCGGGATCGAGCCCTTCAGCTCGATGGTCAGGTAGGAGATGCAGCGCCGGGCATCCAGTAAGTAGGGTCCGGCGAAAGCTGCAGTGGGACAGATATCCATGCACGCGCTGCAGCGTCCGCAATGCTCGCTGGCGTGCGGGGCATCCACCGGCAGTGGCAGGTCGACGAACAGTTCGCCGAGAAAGAAATAGCTGCCGGCCTTGCGGTTGAGTACCAGGGTGTTCTTGCCGATCCAGCCCAGGCCAGCCTTTTCGGCGATGGCTTTCTCCAGTACCGGCGCACTGTCGACGAAGGCGCGGTAACCGAACGGGCCGATCTGCTGCTGGATGCGTTCGGCCAACTGTTGCAGGCGCTTGCGGATCAGTTTGTGGTAGTCGCGGCCCAGCGCGTAGCGCGATACGTAGGCCTGTTCCGGCTCGCGCAGGCGCTGGGCCATCTGCGTGTCGCCGGGCAGGTAGTCCATGCGCAGCGACACCACGCGCAGGGTGCCGGGAACCAGCTCATCCGGATGCGAGCGCTTGCTGCCGTGGGCGGCCATGTAGTCCATCTCGCCCTGGTAGCCGGCTTCCAGCCAGCGTTGCAGGTGCGCCTCGTGTTCGCCCAGTTCGACGTCGGTGATACCGACCTGCTGAAAGCCCAGCTCGCGCCCCCAGTCCTTGATGGACAGGGCCAGAACGTTTAGGTCGAGGGTTTTATCGGACATGGGGCGGGCGCAGGCGATGGGCGTGGGTATAATTCTGCCAGACATCCGTGGTGAGCGAGCCATGCATTCATTCCCCGCTTCTTTGCCATTAAGCCTGCACAGTGCTGATCAGGTGCGAGCGCTGGACGCGCAGTTGATTGCCGCTGGTACGTCAGGATTCGAACTGATGCAGCGTGCTGCCCATGCCGCCTGGCGCGCATTGCGCAGGCGCTGGCCGGATGCCGGCGAAATCACTGTGCTGGCCGGGCGTGGCAACAACGCCGGTGATGGCTACCTGATCGCCGCTCTGGCTCAGCGCGCCGGCTGGCGCGTGCGGGTCTTGGCAGTTGGCGATCCCGGCGCGTTGTTGGGTGCTGCTGCGCAGGCCTGCGCCGAGGCGCGAACGGCCGGGGTCGAGATTCTGCCCTGGCGCGAATGCATGCCTCTGGTCGGTGTCGTGGTCGATGCCATGCTCGGTACAGGTCTGTCTGGCGACGTACGTGAACCTTATGCTCAGGCGATTCGCCTGCTCAACCAGAGTGGCGTGCCAGTGCTGGCGGTGGATATACCGTCTGGCCTGCATGCCGACACCGGGGCGCGCCTGGGTGCGGCAGTTCGCGCCGATCTGACTGTGACATTTATTGCGCTCAAGTTCGGCCTACTCACGGGCGTCGGCCCGGAGCTGTGCGGTGAGCTGCAGTTCGATGATCTGCACGGCGATGCTCAACTCTTGGCTCAGGCGCCCAGCGTGGCGCAGCGTCTCGATCTCGCCAATCTGCCGCGCCTGGCCGTGCGCTCGCCGGTGGCGCACAAAGGCCAGTTTGGTCACGTGCTGGTAGTCGGTGGCGATCTGGGGATGGGCGGCGCCGCGTTGCTCTGCGCGGATGGCGCGCTGCGTGCAGGGGCCGGCCTGGTGTCATTGGCGACTCGCGCCGAGCACGTTGCCGCCGCTCTGGTGCGGCGGCCAGAAGTCATGTGTGCGGCACTGGATTCGGCCAATCAGGTGTTGAGCCTGGTCGAGCGTGCCGATGTCTGCGTGGTGGGGCCTGGCCTCGGTCAGGCTGCCTGGGGGCGAAGCCTGTTGTCTGGTATGGCGGGTATCGAGCAGCCGCAGGTATGGGATGCCGATGCGCTGAATCTGCTCGCTGCCGGGCAGGTCGCTGCACCGCGTCAAGGTGTGCTGACGCCGCATCCCGGTGAGGCAGCGCGTTTGTTGGGCATCGAGACGGCCGTGCTGCAGTCGAACCGGCCGGCAGCGGCGCGAGAATTGGCGCAGCGTTTGGGGTTGGTGGTGGTGCTCAAGGGCGCGGGCAGCCTGGTCGCGGCACCGGATGGACGGCTGGCGTTGTGCGATCGCGGCCATCCGGCGATGGCGGGTGCTGGGTTGGGAGATGTGTTGGCCGGCCTGATTGGTGCGCTGCTGGCGCAGGGCATGGCTGCGTATGATGCCGCCTGCCTGGCAGTCTGGCTGCATGCCCGGGCTGGTGAGGTGCTCGCTGCGCAGGGGCGTGGGCTGGCGGCCGGTGATCTGCCCTGTACCATTCGTCAGTTATTGGAGGAGGTGTGTCCTTGTACGAAGTGAAACTCGAGGCGGCTGACGAGGCTGCGATGTTGGCCCTGGGCGCGTCACTCGCCGAGGTCAGTGGCGGTGTCGGTACAATTTATCTGCACGGCGATCTGGGAGCCGGCAAAACCACCCTGTCACGTGGCATCCTGCGCGGCCTGGGCCATGTCGGGGCAGTCAAGAGTCCGACCTTTACTCTGGTCGAACCTTATGAAATCGGTGAGGTGCGCGCTTTCCATTTCGATCTTTATCGCCTGGTCGATCCCGAGGAACTGGAGTTTCTCGGCATTCGTGATTACTTCGAGGGGGCTGCTCTGTGCCTGATCGAGTGGCCGCAGCGGGGTGCGGGCGTTTTGCCAAAGCCCGACCTTGACATTACCATTACCCCCCAAGCGAGCGGCCGCTCGCTATTGCTGCAGGGGCATGGGACTCGAGGGGAGGCCTGGTGCAAGGTTCTTGGCGGCAAGCAATGAATAAGACGCGATGGGGTTGGTTATGCGCATAGGCGCGCTGGTTACCGCTGTGGGGGTATTGTTGGCGGCTCTGGCTGCCGAGGCTTTGGCCGCCTCCGATGTGCGCAGCGTGCGCCTGTGGCGTGCACCGGACAACACCCGTCTGGTTTTCGATCTGTCCGGTCCGGTTCAGCACAGTGTGTTCACCCTGGCCGCACCGGATCGCATTGTTATCGATGTCACGGGGGCCAAGCTGGCCACCAACCTTGAGCAGCTTTCGCTCGCCAATACCCCGATCACCAGCGTGCGGTCAGCTCAGCGCAGCGCCGAAGAGTTGCGTGTGGTCATCGATCTGTCGGCACCGGTCTCGCCGAAGAGCTTTACCCTGGCACCGAATCAGCAGTATGGCCATCGCCTGGTCGTCGACCTGTTCGACCAGGGCAGCGCACCACCCGCTGCGCAGGCGCCGAGCGTAGCCGTCACTGCGCCCCCGGTTCCGGTCACACCAACCCAGCCCCCCCCGAAGCTGACACCCGTGCCCAATGGCAAGCGCGATATCGTCATCGCCATCGATGCCGGTCACGGCGGTGAAGACCCGGGTGCACTGTCGCCGGTCAAAGGCCAGTACGAAAAGAACGTGACCTTGGCTATTTCCAGAGAGCTGCAGCGGCAGATCAATGCCGAGAAAGGCTTCCGCGGCGAACTGGTGCGCACGGGCGACTACTTCATTCCGCTGCGCAAGCGCACT
This sequence comes from uncultured Pseudomonas sp., assembly GCA_964543555.1. Classification (GTDB taxonomy): domain Bacteria; phylum Pseudomonadota; class Gammaproteobacteria; order Pseudomonadales; family Pseudomonadaceae; genus Aquipseudomonas. The sequence goes on along the minus strand of CAZIZA010000055.1, from coordinate 5,464 downwards.
GAGATCGCGCGCAAGAAGGGGGCGGATCTGTTCGTCTCCATTCATGCCGATGCGGCACCGCGCGCTGCGGCGTTCGGTGCATCGGTCTACGCCTTGTCCGAGCGCGGGGCAACTTCCGAAACCGCCCGGTGGCTGGCCGATGCCGAAAACCAGTCCGACCTGATTGGCGGCGCCGGCAACGTCAGCCTGGACGATAAGGACAAGATGCTGGCCGGCGTGTTGCTGGATCTGTCGATGACTGCCTCGCTGTCCTCAAGCCTCAATGTCGGGCAGAAGGTGCTGTCGAACATGGGGAGCATCACCCCGCTGCACAAGCGCCGCGTCGAGCAGGCAGGCTTCATGGTGCTCAAGTCACCCGATATTCCCTCGATCCTGGTGGAAACCGGCTTCATCTCCAATCCCAATGAAGCGAAAAAATTGCACACCGCCAGTCATCAGCAGGCATTGGCGCGCTCGATTACGTCCGGCGTGAAACAGTTCTTCCACGAAAACCCGCCGCCGGGCACCTACGTTGCCTGGTTGCGTGACGAAGGCAAGATCGTTGCCGGGCCACGCGAGCATGTAGTGGCGCGTGGTGAAAGCCTGGCGCTGATCGCTCAGCGTTATCAGGTCAGCCTGGCTGTCCTGCGCAGCGCAAACAAACTCAATGGCGACGTGATCAAGGTCGGCCAGACATTGCAGATACCTGCCACGTCCCTGGCAGCCCAGTAGTGAGTGTCATGTCCCGGATTCATTTGCTCAGCCCGCGCCTGGCCAACCAGATTGCAGCGGGTGAGGTGGTCGAGCGTCCGGCTTCGGTCGCCAAGGAACTGCTGGAAAACAGCCTCGATTCCGGTGCGCGGCGTATCGATATCGAGGTCGAGCAGGGGGGTGTCAAGCTGCTCAAGGTGCGTGACGACGGCGGTGGCATCGCCCCGGATGATTTGCCCCTGGCACTGGCCCGTCATGCCACCAGCAAGATTCGTGAGCTGGAAGACCTCGAGGCTGTGCTCAGCATGGGCTTTCGCGGTGAGGCGCTGGCCTCGATCAGTTCGGTATCGCGCCTGACTCTGACTTCGCGTACGGCTGACGCCGAGCAGGCCTGGCAGGTGGAAACCGAAGGCCGCGATATGGAGCCTCGGGTGCAGCCGGCTGCGCATCCGGTGGGCACCTCGGTGGAAGTGCGCGACCTGTTCTTCAATACCCCGGCGCGGCGCAAGTTCCTGCGTGCCGAGAAGACCGAATTCGATCACCTGCAGGAAGTGATCAAGCGCTTGGCGCTGGCGCGCTTCGATGTTGGCTTTCACCTGCGTCACAACGGCAAGACCGTACTCAGTCTGCACGAGGCGGGCGACGAGATCAGCCGTGCGCGTCGCGTCGCCTCGGTCTGCGGCTCGGCGTTTCTGGAGCAGGCGTTGCCTATCGAGATCGAGCGTGGTGGTTTGCGCTTGTGGGGTTGGGTTGGGTTGCCGACCTTCTCCCGCAGTCAGGCTGATCTGCAGTATTTCTATGTCAATGGCCGTATGGTGCGCGACAAACTGGTGGCGCATGCGGTGCGCCAGGCCTATCGCGACGTACTGTTCAATGGCAGGCACCCGACCTTCGTGCTGTTTCTCGAAATCGATCCGTCGACGGTCGACGTCAACGTTCACCCGACCAAGCATGAAGTGCGCTTTCGTGACAGTCGCATGGTGCATGATTTTCTTTACGGCACGCTGCATCGTGCCCTGGCCGATGTACGTCCCGAGGATCAGGTTGCGGCGCCTGCTGCCGTACCGCCGATGCTGCGCCCAACAGGGCTGGCTGCCGGTGAGTTTGGTCCGCAGGGGGAAATGGGCCTGGCTGCCAGTGTGCTGGAAACCGCAGTAGCCAGTCCGCAGCCGGCATGGCGTGGGGCTGGTGCAGGCTATCAACAGCCGGTCGGCAATTCCGGCGTACCCGCCGCCGAAGCGCAGGCCACCTATCGTGACTATTTCGCGCCGCTGCCCGTCGGGTCGTCCGCACCGCTGCCGCAGGAACAGGGCGATATTCCGCCACTCGGCTACGCAGTAGCCCAGCTCAAGGGGGTCTACATTCTCGCTGAGAATGCCCAGGGTATGGTGGTGGTGGATATGCACGCAGCACACGAACGCATCACCTATGAGCGGCTCAAGCACGCCATGGCCAGTGAAGGTCTGCGTGGCCAGCCCTTATTGGTGCCGGAGTCCATCGCCCTCAGTCAGCGCGAAGCGGACTGCGCCGAGGAGCATGGGGAATGGTTCCAGCGCCTGGGGTTCGAGTTGCAGCGTCTAGGTGAGGAAACTGTGGCAATCCGGCAGATACCTGCGCTGCTCAAGCAGGCCGAGGCAACTCAACTGGTACGTGACGTGCTGGCCGATTTGCTCGAGTACGGCAGCAGTGACCGTATTCAGGCGCATCTCAACGAACTGCTGGCCACCATGGCCTGCCATGGCGCGGTGCGTGCCAACAGGCGTCTCACTGTTCCCGAGATGAATGCCCTGTTGCGTGACATGGAGCAGACCGAGCGTAGCGGTCAGTGCAACCATGGGCGTCCGACCTGGACGCAATTGAGCATGGATCAGCTCGACAAGTTGTTCATGCGCGGTCAGTAATTGAATGAAGCCCTGAGTCAGGGGCGTCCCTCTTCGTGTTTCGAGCCATATCGATGTCTTCGCTTCCTCCCGCAATCTTCCTGATGGGCCCGACTGCTGCCGGCAAGACTGACCTGGCCCTGGAGCTGGCGCGCGTATTGCCTTGCGATCTGATCAGCGTCGATTCGGCACTGATCTATCGCGGCATGGACATCGGCACGGCAAAGCCCGAGCGCGCCATTCTCGATGAGTTTCCCCACGCTCTGATAGACATCCGCGACCCGGCTGAAAGCTACTCGGCAGCGGAATTTCGCACCGATGCGTTGGCGGCCATGGCTGAAAGTACGGCGCGTGGCCGTATTCCACTGCTGGTCGGCGGCACCATGTTGTATTACAAGGCGCTGCTGGACGGGCTGGCCGACATGCCCAGCGCTGATCCGGCCGTCCGCGCCGAGCTTGAAGCGCGTGCGCTCGCTGAAGGCTGGGGCGTGCTTCATCGTGAGCTGGCTGCAGTCGATCCGGAGTCGGCTGCGCGCATCCATCCCAATGATCCGCAGCGTCTGACTCGGGCGCTTGAGGTCTATCGGGTCAGTGGCCTGAGCATGACCGAGCATCGTCGTCGCCAGGCCGCAGGAAATCCTGATACGGGCACATCGGGCGCCGGACAATTGCCCTATACTGTTGTTCAGCTTGCTATCGCACCGGAGCAGCGTCAGATTTTGCATGAGCGCATCGCTCAACGATTTCGGGCGATGTTGGAACAGGGCTTTGTGGGCGAGGTCGAAGCTCTGCGTAGTCGAAGTGACTTGCACGCTGGATTACCGTCTATACGGGCGGTGGGTTATCGCCAGGTGTGGGAATACCTCGATGGTGAGCTGTCCCGGGATGAGATGGTCGAGCGCGGCATTATCGCCACTCGCCAACTGGCCAAGCGACAGTTCACCTGGCTGCGCGGCTGGAGCGATGTTCACTGGCTGGACAGTCTGGCCTGCGACAATCTGTCTCGCGCCTTGAAATACCTGGCAGGCGTCTCCATATTGCAATGAGACCTTGCCGCTGGCCGTCTATCCTTGGGGGTGGGGCGGCCTGAAGCCATTGTTTACCGACTAAAATTATTGAATTGATCCTCTGAAGGAGTGCGGCACATGTCAAAAGGGCATTCGCTACAAGACCCTTACCTCAATACCCTGCGTAAGGAACGCGTCCCGGTTTCCATCTATCTGGTCAATGGCATCAAGTTGCAGGGCCAGATCGAATCTTTCGACCAGTTCGTCATCCTGCTGAAGAACACGGTCAGCCAGATGGTCTACAAACATGCCATTTCCACCGTTGTGCCCAGCCGTCCGGTACGCCTGCCAAGCGCTGGTGATTCCGAACAGGGTGACAGCGAGCCGGGTAACGCCTGATAGGGGGCTACATTGTTCTTCGAGCGTCATGAGGGCGGTGAGCGGGCCATCCTGGTTCATCTGGAAGGCCAAGACTCCGAGGCGAGCGAAGACCCCCAGGAGTTTCAGGAGTTGGCCATGTCGGCAGGCGCCGACATGGTTGCATTCTTCACTGTTCCCAGCAGTCGTCTGACGGCCAAGTTCCTGATCGGCAGTGGCAAGGTCGAAGAGTTGCGCGACCAGGTCAAGGCCATCGAGGCCGATCTGGTCATCTTCAATCACACCCTGACACCCAGCCAGGAGCGTAACCTCGAGCGCGCCTTCGAGTGTCGTGTGCTCGATCGTACCGGGTTGATCCTCGATATCTTCGCCCAGCGTGCGCGTACCCACGAAGGCAAGCTGCAGGTCGAGTTGGCTCAGCTCGACCACATGAGTACGCGTCTGGTGCGTGGCTGGACTCACCTCGAGCGGCAGAAGGGGGGTATTGGCCTGCGTGGTCCGGGTGAAACCCAGCTGGAAACCGACCGCCGCCTGCTGCGTGTTCGTATTCGTCAGATCAAGCAGAAGCTCGAGAAGGTGCGTAGCCAGCGCGAGCAGGCGCGCCGTGGGCGCAAGCGTGCCGATATTCCGTCTGTGTCTCTGGTGGGCTACACCAATGCGGGCAAGTCCACGCTGTTCAACGCGCTGACCACCTCCGAGGTCTATGCCGCTGACCAGTTGTTCGCCACGCTCGATCCGACCCTGCGCCGCCTGCAACTCGATGATCTTGGGCCTATAGTGCTTGCTGATACCGTCGGTTTCATTCGGCATCTGCCGCACAAACTGGTCGAAGCTTTCCGCGCTACGCTTGAGGAATCGAGCAATTCCGATTTGCTGCTGCATGTGATCGACGCCCATGAGCCCGAGCGAATGGCGCAGATCGAGCAAGTGCAGAACGTGCTCAAGGAAATCGGCGCGCACGAGTTGCCGACGCTCGAGGTGTACAACAAGCTGGATTTGTTGGATGGTGTCGAGCCGCAGATCCAGCGTGATGGCGACGGTAAGCCGGTGCGGGTGTGGTTGTCTGCGCGCGAAGGGCGCGGTCTGGAGTTGTTGCGCCAGGCTGTGGCCGAGTTGTTGGGCGAGGATTTGTTCGTCGCCACGCTGCAATTGCCGCAACGTATGGGGCGGTTGCGGGCGCAGTTGTTTGCCCTGGGTGCAGTGCAGGGCGAAGCGCATGATGAGCTGGGGCATAGTCTGTTATCGGTGCGCTTGCCCCGCGTTGAGCTCAATCGTCTGGTCAGTCGTGAAGGTTTGGAGCCTCAGGCCTTTATCGAGCAACATACTTTGCAATAAAGCCTGGGGCAGCGGCTTTGCTGTCACCCCAGGCCTTTGGGTAGCATTAGCCGGCGCGCCGTGGGCGCGTCTTCGCTTTATCAGTACGGAGAACGCTATGGCTTGGAATGAGCCCGGTGGCAACTCGAACAATCAAGACCCTTGGGGCGGCCGCAAAGGCGGTGGTCGGCAGGG
>CAZIZA010000054.1:8432-16468 GCA_964543555.1 uncultured Pseudomonas sp. | reverse complement strand
TCTCGACGAATTCGGCGACGGTGAGCAGGCCCAGTTGCCCGGCGATCTGGCGCATCGAGCTGACCATGGCCTGGTTGATTGGGTCGTCCTCGATGCCGCTGATAAAGCTGCCATCGATTTTCAGGATGTCCAGCGGCAAGTGACGCAGGTAAGCGTAGGAAGCGAAGCCGCTGCCGAAATCGTCCAGGGCGACTTTTAGCCCCTTGCGGCGTAGTTCCTCGATCCATTGGGAGGAGACGCCCAGCTCACCCAGGGCGACCATTTCCGTTACCTCGAAGCAGAATTTTCCGGGCGTCAGGCCGTGGCGCTGCAGCTCATTGTGCAGCAACCGGTGGAAGTCGGAATCGAGCAGAGAGTTGGCGCTGAGGTTGACGTTGACCTGAGCCAGTTGCGCCAGGTGTCGCGGATTGGCGGCGAGCCAGGCGCACAGATGCTGGATGACCCAGCGGTCGATGGCGCCGAGAAAGTCATACCGCGCCGCTGCATCGAGAAACTGCGCCGGGCTGATCCATTCGCCACTCTGCGGGTCGCGGTAGCGCAGCAGGACTTCGTAGTGCAGGCCGGCGGTGGCACTCTGCAGCGCTTGTACGGGTTGGTAGAACAGCTCGAAATGACCGCGTTCGCAGGCTTCGCGCAGGCGGGTGATCCATTGCAGCTGACGCTGATGTTCGAGCAGCGCGCCATCTTCCGGATTGAACTGCTGCACGCGATTGCGGCCCTGGTGTTTGGCCAGTTGGCTGGCGCTGCTGGCCCAGTTCAGTGCGGTTTCCCAATCGCGCACGCCGGAGCTGAGTGCGAGCATGCCGATACTGGTGTGCAGGCGGAAAGGCCGTCCTTGCCAGCTGAACACGAACTGCTCGACGGCATGGCGCAACTGTTCGGCCTGGCTCAGTGCGGCGTTGTCATCGGCCTCTCGCAGGAGAATGGCGAACTCGTCACCGCCTACGCGGGCCAGCTCGGCATGGCGCGGTAACTGATGCAGCAACTGGCTGGCTAGCTGTTTCAGCAGTTGGTCGCCGGCCGAATGACCGAACAGGTCGTTGACCTGCTTGAAGCGATCCAGCCCCAGTAGCAGCAGATGGCTGAAACGTCGTTTGGCCACCCCGGTGAGTGTTTCCGACAGCAGTCTTTCCAGTTCGCGACGGTTCAGCAGGCCCGTCAGCGCATCGTGAGCGGCCAACTGCTGCAGACGCTCCTCCAGCGCCCTGCGCTCACTGAGGTCGACCACGATGCCTTCGATACACGCCTGATGCGGACGCAGGTGTAGCGACAGATAGACCCAGCGGGGCCGCTGTTCGAGATCGTACAGCTGGCACTCGCAACTGACTGCTCCCGCTTGCACGTCGAGTTGCAGCAGCAGCCAGCGCCACTGACTTTCCCCCAGCAGGCTGTGCAGTGACAGCAGGCGCAGATCGTCCGGCAGGGGCTCGCAGCCCAGCAGGCGCGCCAGGCTGGGATTGGCTTCCAGCATCTGGCCGTCGCGATGGCAGCGGAAAATGCCTTCGCCGCTGTGACGGAACAGCGCCTGGTACTGCGCCAGGTTGTCGATGGCCTGTTGCTGGCTGTTTACCAGCACGCGGCGTACGCGTTCCAACTGTTTGTCGAGCAAGGCACCGAACAGCAACATGCTCAGCGCGGGGAGGTAGGCGTACCACGTATAGAAGCCGGCCGGAAGTGGAATCAGCCCGGCACGGCTCAACGGTACCAGCAGCATCAGTACCAGCGCGCCGCTCCAGCACAGCAGGTAGCCGGTGACGTAGGGTCGGCGCTGGTGGACGCCGAGGATCATCAGCAATAACTGGTACAGCCCGGTGCCCAGGGTCAGCAGGTTGAGGGTCTGGTAAGCGTAGTGATGGTTGACGAAGATGCCACCAAGACTGACCAGCAGGGTCGCCGCAAACAATGCATCACGCAGCCAGCGTAGGCGCCCCAGGTGCAGGCCGAGGGCGCTGGCGATAAACAGTGAGCTGAAGATCATCATCCCCGCGGTGGGTAAGTTGATCAGCAATTTCGGCAGCAGCGACCACTGTGGCCAGAACAGGCCGACCAGGTTGTGAAGGCTGGCGTTGTACAGTGCCACGCACAGCGCAGTGAGACTGAAGTAGGCCAGTTGTGCTTCACGCAGGGTGCTGTACTTGACCAGATAGAACAGTACCAAAGCCAGCAGCGCACCGATCAGCAGACCGCTACGCAGCCAGCTGCGGGCAATCAGTTGCTGGCCATGCGCAGCGCCGACCAGTTGCAGGGGCAGATTGATCGCAGACTGACTCTGCACGCGCAGCAGCAGGCTGTGAGGGCCATCGCCCAAGGGGGGGAGGTTGAGCAAAAACTGTGGGTGAGGCTCGCCACGTTCGCTGAATCCACGTTTGGCGCCACTGTAGAGCGGAGCGAGCGGCTGCTCAGCGTTGAACAGCCAGATTTCCAGATCATCGAGGAACGTCTGGCCGATGATCAGTTGCAGGCGCTCGGTTGCTGGCGCCTGCACCTGCACGGCAAGCCACCAGGCGCTACGCGTGTAGCCGATGCGTGCTGTGCCATGAACCGCTTGCCCATCAGCGACGATTCGCTGCAATACGTCGGGGGCGGTCAGTTGGCCGCTGGGATCTTCCAGCAACAGGCTGTGCTCGATCTCCACCGGCTTGGTCAGGTCGGTCTCGCTGAGCTGCAACAGCGGTAAGGCATTATTGGCTGCAATCGGCAGGGCGCAGACCAGGCAGAGCAGCACGATCAGTGAGCGAAGCGGTTGATGCATTCAGGGCGCCTCATGGCAACTACGAGTGCGCCGTTGTCCGCTGGGCGCAGTCTTGTCTCAGGCGCTCGGGCGCGAGAGCAAGTCTAGCTGACTGCTGACGCAATGATTGCGCTGCGAGTCTTATTTGCAGGTGTCTGGCGAAGACTCGGAGTTTACAGCACGTCACAGGTTTCTCGTGGTCAACGGTTGCGGTTACGCAGCTGTCGCGACACTCTCTGCGTACGGGTGTGACTTTGCTGAGCCATGCCAGGCGTCAGAGTGCGCAGAAAAGCAGGCGCTGCGAAATCAGTATGTATCGGACTATCGAGCTTTCAAACGCTGGACCGGCCAGGCGCCGCACCAGTACCGCGAGGGATGCATTTATCGCATGACCCAGTACGACCTGATCCTGGCCGGGGCCGGCCATGCCCATCTGGGCGTATTACGCCGCTGGGCGCTGGTGGAGCGCCCGCCGGGCCGTATCGCTTTGCTCAGTCCGGGGCCGGAAGCCTGGTACGCGGGCATGTTGCCGGGTCTGATCAGCGGCCGCTTCAGCCCGGCTGACTGCCGGGTGGAGCTGCAGCCGCTATGCCGGGCGGCCAAGGTGGAACTGATCGAGGGCGAAATCGTTTCGCTCGACGCCGATGCACGGGTTCTTCATCTCGCCGACGGGCGCAACCTGCACGGTGAATGGTTGTCGCTGAATGTCGGTGCCGGTATGGCCATACCGCCACAGCAGGGCGATGCCATGCAGGTGCTGGCTGCCAGGCCCATCGAGCGCCTGCTCGAGGGCTGGCAGCAGTGGCAGGCTGATCCACGACGTATGGCCATCCTCGGCGGTGGTGCAGGGGGGGTGGAGTTGGCCCTGGCGCTGGCTGGTAACGTGCCGGCACTGGCGCTGTTCTGTGGCGGTGCGTTGCTCGATGGGCTGGCGCCCGGACTGCGCCTGCGTGCGCTGGGGCATTTGCGGCAACGTGGGGTGCAGGTACGTGAGCATTGCCCGATCGGGCGTATCGAGGACGACTGGCTGCTAAGCGGCGATGAGCCCGTATGGCGCGGGCGCCGTCTGCTACTGGCCAGTGGTGCCCGCCCCTGGCCATGGCTGGCGGCCAGCCAACTGGCCAGTGATGCGGCCGGCTTCATCGCCATTCGCCCGACGCTGCAATGTGAATCCCATGCGCAGATCTTCGCTGTTGGCGACAGTGCCAGCCTCGATGGCATGCGCCGCAGTGGTCGCTTCGCGGTGCGTCAGGTGCCGATCCTTGCAGCCAACTTGCAGGCAGCGCTGCAGGGGCGCCCGTTACGTCCCTACCGTGCGCAATGGCAAAGCCTGGCCCTGCTCGCCACCGGTGACGGCGGCGCATTGCTCGGCTGGCATGACTGGAGTGCCGGCGGGCAGCTTTACGGGCACTGTAAGGACTGGCTGGACCGGCGTTTCGTCAAGCGCCATCGCATGATCGGCTAGCGGGCCATCGAACAACTTCGGCTACTGCCGCAGGCGCGCGATGCCGTGATGTTGCACCACGTCGGTTAATGTCACCCGGGTAAGTGCCGATACAGCTTATTACGTAGCGGAGTAGTGAGCGGGCGTGTGTTATGCATTCGCTCTGTTCGTGCTCGGGAAGCACTGCCTGGATGCAAGGCTGGTTGCTACCAAAGTTTTATGGTGCTGGCGCTTCCAGGCTGTTCGAATCCCGGCCATGGTGCCCGACCTGCACGCGCTTACTTTTCGTCGGGCCTGTCTTATGCGTAGTCTGCTGCCCAGGTTGCGTGAGATATTCAGGGAGAGAACCCGACGTGATTCCGTCCGCCCAAAGCGCTTTGCCGCGCACCAGAACAAGAACTCTGAGGTCGGTCATGCAAGCTGCCTTTATCCGTTCGCCGATCGCTTTCGTATTACATGCCGTTGGTCTTGCCGGGCTGATGCTCGTCTATCAGCAGATGCAACTGCCACTCTACGTGAGCGTGCCGTCCTACCTGTTGCTGGCGTTATGGCCCTGGTTGGGGCCGTGGCAGCGTCGTGACGAGCCGGTGCAGGCTACTCAGCAGAAAGTGGCCGGCGACTTCGTCGAACTCAGCCGTGGGCTGTCGCGGCATACCTGCCATAACGCACTGTCTGCGGCCAAGGTGGCCCACGCGGTGAAGCACCTGGCCGGTCGACTGCAATCGCAACTGGCCGCTGTACAGCAGGTCAGTCAGGCCGCCGAGGCCATCACCCACACCGAGCAGGACAGCGCCGCCCGTGCCGAACACACCCTGGCCGCTGCCCGTTATGTACGTGATGCCAGTGCCAATGGCCAGGCCGAACTCAACCAGGCCATCGAGCGCATGCAGCAACTCAGCACACAGGCGCTGGCCAGCCGTGAGTTGATCGATGGTCTGGGCAGCCGTACCGAGCAGATCGAGCAGGTCACCCAGGTGATCCAGTCTATCGCCAGCCAGACCAACCTGCTGGCGCTCAACGCGGCCATCGAAGCGGCTCGCGCCGGTGAGATGGGCCGAGGTTTTGCCGTGGTCGCCGATGAGGTGCGCAACCTGGCAGCGCGCACTGCCAGTGCCACCGAGGAAGTCAGCCAGATGATCGCCGACATCCGCCAGCAGAGCACGGCAGTGGTGGCCCACATTCAGCGCCAAAGCGTTGAACTGGAGCAGGCCGCGCAGCAGATTGAGACCGCCGGCAAGGGTTTGCATGGCATCGCCGAACAGGCTGAAGAAGTCGAACAGCAGGTGGCGCAGATCAGCGCCGGCACGGCCGACAATCACCAGCGGCTGGCCAGTCTGTCGGCTGCCGCGCTGCAGTTGCAGGATGATGTGCAGGGCAGCGAGGGGCAGACGCGGCAACTGGCCGACGCGGCCGAACAGTTGGTAGGCCAGGCCGAGACGGTCAGCGAGCAGCTCGCCGAAGTCGCTCTGGACGACTATCACCAGCGTGCCTATGACCTGGCTCGCGAAGGCGCCGCTGCCATCGCTGCGCAATTCGAGCAGGATGTGCAGGCCGGACGCATCAGCCTCGACGACCTGTTCGATCGCCACTACCAGCCGATTGCCGGCACTCAGCCGCAGAAGTACCGCACGCGCTTCGACCAGTACGCCGATCAGGTACTACCAGGCTTGCAGGAGCCCCTGCTCAAGCGGCATGAGGGATTGGTGTTCGCTATCTCCACCACGCCGGAAGGCTACGTACCGACGCATAACGCCGCATTCAACCACCCGCCAACGGGTGACGTAGCGGCAGACGCCATTCGTAGCCGAGGCAAGCGCCTGTTCAACGACCGTACCGGCATCCGCTGTGGTAGCCACAAACAGGCAATACTGTTGCAGACCTATATGCGCGATACCGGCGAGCTGATGCACGACCTCTCCGTGCCGATCATGGTCAAGGGCAGGCACTGGGGTGGTTTGCGCCTGGGCTATAGGCCGGAGCCCTAGGCTGTATTGTGCGTCGCTGTGTGTGGTGCGTCGCATCCTGCAGACGGATTCGGTGGCGCGGGCCAGATTGTTTAGCGGATATATAACCAAACGTATGAAAAACCCGATTTAACGCACGTCAAAGCGTATGCGACGCTGCCAAGCCATGAGTTCCCCGGTCTGCCATGCCCATGTTCTGCCGCACCGTGCCCCCGCGCGGCGTCGCCTGCTGGAGCGGCTCAACCCGCTGCTGACCATCATCCTCGCCTTCTGGGCGTTGTGGCACTGCCGCCACGCGCGCCCGCCGGATGTCGTCCCCGCCCGCTGAATACCGATGGCTGCGCCATGCACGCAGCCGCTGAAATCCATTTGTCTGCCTGTGCAACCTGTTCGAGCATTGAACGGGCCGTGCGGACATTGAGCGCCCAACTGGCGCAAGCGAGCGCAACATGACGACTTTCGCCCCCGTAGAGGAAGCTCTGGACTTCCTGACGAACAATCCCGATATCGAGCTGATTGAGCTGTTCATCCTCGACGCCAATGGCGTGCCGCGCGGCAAGCTGCTGCACCGTGAGGAATTGCTGGCGCTATACCAGAGTGGCCGGCCGCTGCCGAGCACCATGCTCGGGCTGACCATCCAGGGCGAGGATGTCGAGGACTCCGGCCTGGTCTGGGAGGTGGGCGACATCGATTGCCGCGCCTACCCCTTGCCCGGCAGCCTGGTGCGCCTGCCCTGGCGGCAGATGCCCACCGCCGCCGTGCAGGTGTCGATGCACCCCACTGAAGGCCTGCCGGCCACCCCGGCCGACCCGCGCCAGTTGCTGATCCGCGTGATCGAGCAGCTCGAAGCCGAGGGTTATTACCCGGTGATGGCCTGCGAGCTGGAGTTCTACCTGCTCGACCAGAAACGTGATACCGAAGGGCGCCCGCAGCCGGCGCTGGACGCCGATGGCGGCCGCCCACGGCAGACCCAGGTCTACGGCCTGCGCGAGCTGGAGCAGATCGAGCCCTTCCTGCGCGACCTCTATGCCGCCTGCAAGGCGCAGGGCATTCCCGCGCGCACGGCGATTTCCGAATACGCCCCCGGCCAGGTGGAAATCACCCTGGAGCACGGCCCGGTGCTGGCGGCGATGGATCAGGCGGTACGCTACAAACGCCTGGTCAAGGGCGTGGCGCACCGCCACGGCATGCAGGCCTGCTTCATGGCCAAGCCATTCGATCACCTGGCCGGTACCGGCATGCATATGCACGTCAGTCTGGCCGATGCGCAGGGCAACAACCTGTTCGCCAGCGAGGAACCTGCCGGTACACCGCTGCTGCGCCAGGCGGTCGGCGGCATGCTCGCCAGTCTGCTCGACTCGCTGCTGCTGTTCTGCCCTAACGCCAACTCCTACCGGCGCTTCCAGGCCAACAGCTATGCGCCGCTGGCGCCAACCTGGGGTGTGGATAACCGCACCGTCAGCCTGCGCGTACCGGGTGGGCCTGCCAATATCCGCCACGTCGAACACCGCATCTGTGGCGCCGACGCCAACCCTTACCTCGCCGCCGCTGCGATCCTCGCCGGGATTCATCGTGGCATCAGCGAACACCTCGACCCCGGTGCCCCAATCGAAGGCAACGGCTACGCCCAGGCCACCGAGTACCTGCCGACCCAGTGGTCGGCGGCGATCCAGGCGCTGGAGCAGTCCGGTTGGGCGCGCGATGCCTTTGGTGCCGAATTCCTCAAGGTGTTTCTCGCGGTCAAACGCGCCGAGTATCGTCAGTTCATGGGCGAAGTCGGTGAGCAGGACTGGCGCTGGTATCTGAGCAACGCCTGACTGAACAGCATCGCGGCTGAAGCCGCTCCAACGCCATATCTTCCTCGTAGTAGAGGCAAAACCCCCAAACCCAGATACAA
>CAZIZA010000054.1:0-8422 GCA_964543555.1 uncultured Pseudomonas sp. | reverse complement strand
TGGCGACACCTTGCCCCACCGCGACGACGTGGTCCTGCGGCCCGGCCCGCCCCCCCTTTGGAGCGGCTTCAGCCGCGACGTTGCTTCACCGGCAAACCCCCTTCGCGGCTGACCCCGCTCCTAGGGTTTTGGTGATGGGTAGGAGCGGCTTCAGCCGCGATCCCAGATTCATTGGTGCAAACGCACCCCAAGGACATGCAATGAACACGATCAAGCAGCCCGTCAAACCCGCCGTCGAGCGCGCGCCGTCCTACTACTCGGCCTCGCTCAACTTCGAGAGCGACTACCCGACGCTGCAAGGCAGCGTCACCGTCGACGTGGCCATCATCGGTGGCGGCTTCACCGGCATTGCCACGGCAGTGGAGCTGGCCGAGCGCGGCCTCAAGGTGGCCGTGGTGGAAACCAACAAGGTCGGCTGGGGTGCCAGCGGGCGTAACGGCGGCCAGGTCACCGGCAGCCTGTCCGGCGATGAGGCCATGCGCAAGCAGATGCGCAACACCCTCGGCGACGAGGTGGACGACTTCATCTGGCACCTGCGCTGGCGCGGCCACGAAATCATCAAGAGCCGCGTGGCCAAGTACGGGATCGACTGCGACCTCAAGCACGGCCATCTGCATACGGCGATGAAAGCCAGTCATATGGACGAGCTCAAGGCGACCTACGACGAGGCGCTGCGTCGCGGTATGGGCGGCGATGTCACCCTGCTCGACAGTGCTGGCGTACGCGCTCAGCTGGGCAGCGACCTGTACTGCGGCGCGCTGAAGAACACCCGTAACATGCACCTGCACCCGCTCAACCTGTGCCTCGGCGAGGCCAGAGCCGCCGAGAGCCTGGGCGCGCTGATCTTCGAACACTCCGAGGTGCTGGATATCGTCCATGGCCCGCGTCCGGCGGTGGTCACCACGGGCGGGCGCATCGAGGCCAAGCAGGTGCTGCTGGCCGGTGACGTCTACCACAAGCTGGAGCGGCGCAAGCTCAAGGGCATGATCTTCCCGGCCATGGGCGGCATCGTCACCACCGCGCCGCTGGGCGCCGAGCTGATCGAGGCGATCAACCCCCATGACCTCGCGGTGTACGACTGCCGCTTCGTGCTCGACTACTACCGCCTCACGGGCGATGGCCGCCTGCTGTTCGGCGGCGGCGCCAACTACTCCGGGCGCGATTCGCGCGATATCGCCGGCGAGCTGCGCCCGTGCATCGAGCGCACCTTCCCGCAGCTCAAGGGCGTGCAGATCGACTTCCAGTGGAGCTGCGCCATGGGCATCGTGATGAACCGCATCCCGCAATTGGGCAAGCTCTCATCCAACGTCTGGTACTGCCAGGGCTACTCCGGCCATGGCGTGGCCACCACCCACATCATGGGCGAGATCATGGCCAAGGCCATCACCGGCGACCTGGAGCAGTACGACACCTTCGCTGCCTGCAAGCACATCAAGGTGCCGCTGGGCGACCAGCTTGGCAATCCGATGCTGGCGGCAGGCATGTGGTACTACCAGATGCTGGAAAAGTTGCGCTGAGCACGTCACAGGTGACGGTGGTGGTCGAGTGGCTGGATATGTTCATATCCGGGCTGGTTCGGCACCCGGAGGTTTGCATGATCACCTGTTACCTGCGCTACATCATCGATCCCTACAAGCTCGAAGCCTTCGAGCATTACGCCAAGTTGTGGATTCCCCTGGTCGCCAAGTTCGGGGGCACCCACCACGGTTATTTCCTGCCGTCGGAGGGGGCCAACAACGTGGCGCTGGCGCTGTTCAGCTTCCCCAGCCTGGCGGACTACGAACGCTATCGGCAGGACGCTTTCGCCGATGCCGAATGCCTGGCGGCCTTCAAATACGCTGAGGAAACCCGCTGCGTCATCAGCTACGAGCGCAGCTTCATGCGGCCTGTGCTGGGTAGCACCTAACCTGGATCAGCCCAACGGCACCCGGAAGCGCTTGCGCTGGACACTGTCCGTGCTACTGCGCAGTTTTGCTTCTGCGAGGCGTGGTGACGGGTTCTGGCCGCTCTTCGCGCTCGCTGATGAACGTCACCGGCTTCGAACCATCGGCATTGAGCTGAAGGATGCGCGTGGGCCGGCCCTGATTGTCGAAGAATACCTGGCCGAGCCCAGCACCGTTCCATAGGCGTTCGCCCGAGCGGCTGCGGTCGGGGATCATTGGGCTGACGCGCATGCGGCGGCGCTTGGTCAGCCAGTTGAGCGGCGACCAGGGCGCGTAGAGCCAGCGATTGAGGCGGTCGAACCAGTCCAGCAGCTTGGCCGGAAACTCGTTCTTGATGCCGCTGCTGGTGATCTGCCAGATGGTCGGGCTGGCGCGTTTGTGGCGGATGCTTACGCGGTAGACGAAGGAGTAGTGCACGTCGCCGGAAAGGATGACGAAGTCCCGGGGCGTACGTGAGTGGCGGAAGATGTTCATCATCACGCTGGCCGCGCCGCGATGGGCCATCCAGTTTTCTGCATCGACCATCAGCGGATGGCCGGCCAGGGTGAACAGTTTCTGGATGCCTTCGATCAGCTTCACGCCGAACATCGGCGCGGGCGAGACGATGATGCAACTGGGGTGGTCGAGCAGCGCCTGCTGAAAGTCGCACAGGGCTTCCCAGTCCATCAGCCCCGAGGGTTTCGACAGATGCCCTTCACTGCGCCAGCGGCGTGTGCGGGTATCGAGCACCAACAAGGCCGGCGTGGTGGGCAGCACGTAGTGCCATTGCTCGAAATGCAGCAACTGGTCGATCAGCGCGTCCTGCGCACTGGCTTGCAAGTGATGGTTCTGACGCTGCTGCAGCAGGTCGGCAAAGGCCTGCAGCGGCTCATCGAATACATCGGGGTTGTTGCCCCAGCCCTGGCACAGCAGGTAGGCGAGCAGGGCGTTGCCGATGATGCGTTTGGAGAACGGGTGGCCGTAGGCAGTCTGCTCCCAGCGGGCCGAGAGGTTCCAGTCATCGGTGACGTCATGGTCGTCGAAGATCATCAGCGTCGGCAGGTGGGCGAACACCCGCGAAGCTGGGCCGAGGCTCTGGCGGAAGGTGTCGATGCGCTCACGTTCGCCGGCGTAACGCTGCTGCTGGTCCGCATTCAGCGGCGGCTGCTGTTCGCTGATCAGCGTCCAGGGCACAGGCGACCAGACCAGCAGGTACATGGCGATCATCTCGGCGAAAGTCACCAGATGATTGTCGGCATTGCTGCTGGTGAAGACCGGCTTCTCCACACCGCCGAAGAACTTGTCGCGCAGGGTCTGGTTGCTCTGCACCGCTGGCAGCAACTCGGCACGCTGGTAGTAGCCGACCGGATTGGCGTAGAGCGCCTGGCTGTCCTCGACCAGGGCACCTTCGAGAAACTCGTCGAACAGGCCGAGGCGGGCGATCAACTGGTGAATGGCGCACAACAGTGGGCCGGCGACATCGTCGACATAGACCTGATCGCCGCTCATCAGCAGCAGGGCCGGACGTTGTGTCGCGTCGTGTGGTTCGGCGAGTAGGCGGTCAGCGCAGAGCAGGCCGTCATCGGCGGCATGGTGCGGCTTGCGGCAGGAGCCATGGAGCAACTGATCGACCCGCGAGCGCAGGACGAAGTCAGCACGTTCAGCGGCGCCATAGAGCAGATGAGGTGCCCAGTCATGCATGCCTCTTGCGCCCGTACTGTCGATGATCTGCAGGTCGTAGGCGATGCGTGTGTCCTGCGGCAGGGCTTGCGTAAGGGGCAGATCGATCAGATGCAGTACGGCATGTCGGCCGAGCGGCAGTGGCTGGCAATGCTCGTCCAGTGCATGTGTCTGCTGTGCCTCGCCCTCGGGCTGCAGCCACAGTTGCAGGTTAAGTTCGCGACTGGCCACCAGCCACAGCACCAGGCGACCTGGCTCCAGGCGGCGCAACAGCGGGCCGGCGAGCACATCGGGCAGCGGGGTGTGGGTGTTGTCGGGCATCGGTACGGTACTTCCTGCGGATAAATGAACAGATTTTGGACAGTGGCAGGACGCCAGCGGTTCAGGAGGCCAGCTGGCGCAGGCGTTCGAAATCGAGAATTTCGATCTCGCCGTAGGTCAGTTGCACCACGCCTTGCGTCTGCAGCTCCTTCAGAATCTGGTTGGTGGTCTGGCGTGACAGCGAGAGCATCAGCGCCAGTTGTTCCTGGGCCAGGTGCAGCACACGGCGTGGTTCGCTCTCGCCGTAGTTCTCGGCGATCAGCAGCAGGCGCCGAGCCAGGCGTGGCGCGGCTGGCAGCAGGCTCATGTCTTCCAGCGCGACGAAAGCCAGGCGCAGCTTGTGGCTCATCAACAGGGCGAAGTCACGCCAATAACCGGGCTGGCGCTCGAGCAGGGCGAGCAGGTCGTGCTGGGGCAGCAGCAGCAGGGTACTGGTGCTTTCCGCGAAGGCATCATGGGTGCGTGGCAGACCGTCGAACAGGGAAATCTCGCCAAACCAGTAGGGCGGCTCGACCAGGGTCAGCAGCGCCTCCTTGCCGCTCTCGCTGACCGCGCCGACACGTACCGCACCCTCCACCACTGCATAAAGCCCGCAGGGTTTGTCGCCACGGCGAAACAGCCGCTGGCCGGCGTCGAGACGCTGCACTTGGGCCATGTCCAGCAGGCTATGGCTCAGCGCGGTTGGCAATGCAGCAAACCAGTGGCCCTGGTTCAGCAGGCTGAGGTAATGGCGAGGGTGGGGCATTGTGGCTCCTGTGAATTGACGCGGCAGGGTGACGATCCCTGTCATTGTCGGCTAGCCGACAGTGCGACGGCGCGCGGTGAGGCGATCATGCTCAGGCCTGTTCACCCCTGAGGACGATAACAATGAAAACCCTCGTCGATCACCTGGCGCAGTATGCGGCCTATCACCGTGACCGTCGCAACATCGTCAGTCATTTCATCGGCATCCCGATGATCGTCGTGGCCGTTGCCGTACTGCTGTCGCGGCCTGGTTTCGAAATCGCCGGCCTGTGGCTGGCGCCGGCCACCCTGGTGGCGCTGGCCAGCGTCATCTTTTACCTGCGCCTGGATACCCGTTTCGGCTTGCTCATGGCCATGCTGATGGGGCTTTGCCTGTGGGCTGGTGCCAGCTTGGCGGTTGCTTCCACTGGCCTGTGGCTGACGGCAGGCATTGGCCTGTTCGTGGTCGGTTGGGTCATCCAGTTCGTCGGTCATTACTACGAAGGCCGCAAGCCGGCCTTCGTCGATGACGTCATGGGGCTGGTGATCGGGCCGCTGTTCGTGGTGGCCGAGCTGGCCTTTCTGCTCGGCCTGCGCAAGGACGTCGAGCAGGCTGTGGTCGAGATCGCCGGCCCGACCTGCATTCGCGAGAAGAAGGCACTGGCCTGAGTACGTACTGCTGTTTGTCGCGGCTGAAGCCCCTCCCACGGTCTCTCGGGTGTGTGGGAGGGCTTCAGCCGCGAGCTTTTCTAGAACATCGCCATCCACTGTGTGGTTAGCGCGCGCGTGTGACGATCCACGGTGATGGGCGCGAATGGACGGCCGGAAAGGCTCTGCAAGGTGTTGCTCTGGCTATTCATATCCGCCAGCGCGGCGCGCAGGTAGCTCCAGCGGGTTTGCAGCTTCGTCACTTGTGGGCTGGATGGGTGCTTGAGCGCTTGCAGTTCGCTGTCGATGGCCGGCAGCAGCAGGCGTTCATCCTGACCGAGGTAGGTGCCGGGCTGTTCGCGGGCGATCTCGAAGGTGCCCAGGTAGGAGCGGCTGAGATACTGCACGCTGAGGTATTCGATTTTCGCTGCCAGCTCGCTCTGGCCCTCGGCGCCCGGTAAGGCGCGTGCGGCGCTGAGAAAGTCGCGCAGGGCACGGCTCAGGTCTTCGGGGAAACGCCAGGGTACGTTCTCTTCGCCGGGGCCATAAGAAACACCGTTGCGCAGTTGGGTAACGAGTGCCTGGTGAGCGTTGCTGAGTGCGTTATTGTCTTGAGCCAGGCTCTGCATGGCGCCAGCCAGCGCGCTCAGGTCGGCATCCAGGCGTTGCTGGTGAGTCTTCTGGAAACCTTCGCCGCGTAACAGCATCAGGCTGCTGGTGGCGCGACTGGCATGTATCTGAATCTGTTCCTGCAGGCTGACGGCGTGGGCGATGTTCATCGGTGCAAGGCCGACGAAGACGCCGAACGTCCAGAGGACGGCATGGCGCAACAGTGCTTTACAGCGCATCCGGGGTGCTCCTTGTTATTGTTGTGAGCAGGTATGCAGTGGGCGGCGTCAATGACGCAGCGTCAAGATTACTGCGCCAAGCGTAGCGGAGTATGACCCAAAAGAGTGATTTCGTCGGAAATCGCTACCGTTCAGGGGCTTTTCGTCAGATTGGGCGGGCGCTCGGTGGTTAAAGCGTCGAGCCGCAGGGAGGGCTGGTTCAGAGGCCACGCAACGCCAGCTCGGCACCGAGCAGCAGCAGGCCGATGAAGAACCAGCGTTTGAAGCGATCTGCGCTGATGCGCTTGCGCAACCACTGGCCGGCGGCCATGCCCAACAGGGCAGGCAGCAAGGCCAGGGCAGACAGCCCGAGCACCTCCGGTTGCAGCAGTTCACCGCTGTGACCGAGCGCTGCCGCCAGGGCCAGGGTAGACACGCTGAACGACAGCCCCAGTGCCTGCACCAGGTCGTCCTTCTCCAGGCCGATGGCCTGCAGATAGGGCACGGCAGGGATCACGAAAACGCCGGTTACCGCAGTGATCGCACCGGTAATGGCGCCGATCAGCGGGCCTAGCCACCTTTCCTTGGCCTGCGCCACGCGAAACTGCACCTTGGCCATGCCGAGCAGTGCGTAGAGCACCAGGGCGGCGCCCAGCCAGCGGGTGGCACCGGGCAGATCGAGTCTCTGCAACAGGCCGGCGACCAGCAGTGTGCCGAACAGGATGCCCAGCAGCATCGGCCACAGGCGGCGCAGCATCGGCAGCGGGGTGCGGCCGTCGCACAGTTGCCAGATGTTGGTCACCATCGACGGGATGATCAGCAGTGCGGCGGCCTGCAGTGGCGCCATCACCAGGCCGAGCAGACCGACGGCGATGGTCGGCAGGCCGAGGCCGACCACACCCTTGACCATGCCGGCGAGCAAAAAGGTGACGAGGATCAGCGGCAGGTATTCAGTCATCGCGCTTTTCCTGCTGCTGGCCAGGCTTGGCCTCGACGTCGAAGATCACGGCGAGCATCGGCTTTCTCCCTGGCTCTGGCTGAAGTTGCCTGCCAGTATCCATATTTGTTGCACGCCATGTTTCGTCATGAGGTGAATTATGGAATACGCACCGGGTTTCAGTTCGATTGCTGCGTTGCTCGCCGACGCGGGGCGTGCTGCCATGGTCTGGGCGCTGATGGACGGCAGTGCGCGGCCGGCCGGAGAGCTGGCCTTGCTGGCGGGGCTGTCGCCGTCGTCGACCAGCGCGCACCTGGCCAAGCTGGTGGAGGGCGGCCTGCTGGCGCAGCAGCGGCATGGGCGTAATCGCTACTATCGCCTGGCCGGGCCGGAGGTTGGGCAACTGGTGGAGGCGCTGGCCAGTGCCGCGCTGGCTGCACAGCCACGGCAAGCGCGTGCGGTGCCAGTCTCGCGCGGTACGCCGCTGGCCATGCGCGAGGCGCGCACCTGTTACGACCATCTGGCCGGTGAACTGGCGGTCGGCGTGTTCGCGCGCATGTGTGCGGCTGGCTGGTTGAGCGAGGAGGGTGGTGCGCTGAAGTTGACCGCCAGCGGCGAGCAGGGGTTGCAGGCGTTGGGGATCGATCTGCACCAGGTCAGTCGTCAACGCCGCCAGCGATTTTGCGCCTGCCCGGACTGGAGCGAGCGCAAGCCGCATCTCGGTGGTGCGCTGGGCGCGGCATTGCTGGGTTTGTGCGAAGGTGAGGGTTGGCTGCGGCGCAGCCAGGGTTCGCGAGCGTTGCAGGTGTCGCCGCAGGGGCGCAGGGCGATCATGGCGATTGCGGCGTCGTAGCTTCGTAGGGTGGGCAGGGTGATCTGCTTCGTAGGGTGGGCTTTAGCCCACCAATAAAGTTTGAGCTCTGTTTCGGTGGGCTGAAGCCCACCCTACGCCCCCCCTACGGACCACCCTGGGACGTACTACATCTGGGCGCTCACCGGCTTGCCACCCTTGGGTTTGAAGTACAGGGTGGTGCCACGGGCGAGGTTGTCCAGGCTGACGTGATCCTTGGCCACCTCGGCCTCGATCAGTTCGTCCTGGCCTTCGACCTTCAGCGTGATGCGGGTGATTGCGCCGAGCAGGCGGATGTCGCGCACTTCACCGGCCTTGTGCTCCGGGCTCGGTTCGCTGGACAGGTCGACCTCGTGCGGACGGAACAGCACGTGGTGGTCGTTGCCGACGTAGAGGCGGTTGGCATCACCGAGGAAGTGGTAGACGAAATCGCTGGCCGGATGCTCGTAGACCTCGGCCGGGGTGCCGATCTGCTCGATCACGCCCTTGTTCATCACCACGATGCGGTCGGCCA
>CAZIZA010000053.1:1492-16505 GCA_964543555.1 uncultured Pseudomonas sp. | reverse complement strand
GCTTGGTTGACTATTCCATGCAGACAAAAGAGGTGCAAGTTAAGAAATGTTTCTCAATTGAACGATGCGCCCGCAGGCGCCAAGAAACGGACCTGCGCGCTCGCAGCAACGAGCACGCGGCCACAGAACACCGGCTTAACGGGGATGAATCAGCGCCAACAGCTCCATCAGTCCGGCTGCCGGGATATCACCCTCCAGCTCGGCCAGACTGGCGGTGCGCATTGGCAGCGGATCCTGGCGATGACCGTGCACCAGCAAGCCGCCCAGCGCACCAATCAGCGGTTGATGGCTTACCAGCAGTACCTCGGCACGCTCACGCTCATCGAGATATTTCAGCGCATCGCGGGGGTCGCTGTCAGGCGTCAGCCAGGGCACAGTCTGCACCGTGCCACTGAATCCCAAGTCGCTGCGCACCAGCTCGGCCGTCTGTTGGGCACGCACGTATGGGCTGGCCATGATGGCAGTCAGGGGGCGACCCAACAGCTGGGCTGCAGCCTGCTGCACCTCTCGACGACCATGGGCAGTCAGTTCGCGGGCCGCATCGTTGGCGGCCTGCGCTTCAGCTTCGCCATGGCGCAACAACCATAGCCTCACAGCTTGGGCTCCTCATCGCGCACAGGATGCGCTGCCGGCGGAATGCTGTGAGCAACTTCACCGTCAGGTGCGCGGGGGGTTGGCCAGTCGGCGAACGGCCAGGGTTTTTCATCACTATTGAACGTACCGAAACGGCCGATCTGCGCCAGGTACTGGCTGAGGCTGTCGCCGAACCCCAGCAAGCTGGCATTGGGCGCACCGTAGAACAGGCGATAACCCAGTTGCAGCAAGACCACGGCACCAAGCAGCAACTCGGCCAGTTGCCAGACGATGACGAATATCACCATCCACAGAATACGCAGCAGAATCGACTCACGCTCCAGTTCCTGCTTTTCATCGCTCATGTCTTACGCTCCTTCATGGGCTGCCGGGCTCAGAAGCCGGCAGTGGGGATGAAATCGACATCGGTCTTGGGTTCGCCGCGCATCAACAGCTCGATGACCTGCGCCAGCGTGCGCCCCTCGAAAAGAATGGCATGCAAACCGGCAACCAGCGGCATGTAGACCTCCAGCTCTTCGGCACGGGCCTTGAGTACCTTGAGTGTGTTGACCCCTTCGGCAACCTCACCCAGACGCTGCACCGCTTCCTCAAGGCTCAGCCCCTCACCCAGGGCAAAACCGACCTGATAATTGCGACTTTTCGGTGACGAACAGGTGACGATCAGGTCACCGACACCGGCCAGCCCCAGGAAGGTCATGGGGTTGGCGCCAAGCTTGACAGCAAAACGGGTCATTTCCGCCAGGGCGCGGGTGATCAGCATGCTTTTGGTGTTCTCGCCCATGCCCAGCGCTGCCGCCATGCCGGACATGATGGCGTAGACATTCTTCAGTGCCCCGCCGAGTTCGACGCCAAAGCGGTCGGCACTGGCATAGACGCGGAAGGTACGGCCATGCAGCGCCTGTTGCACGCGCAGACAAAGTTCTTCGTCCTCACTGGCGATCACCGTCGCGGTCAGCGCGTGGTCTGCCACCTCCTTGGCCAGGTTCGGCCCGGACAACACACCAATGCGCGCATCAGGAGCGATTTCTTCGAGAATCTGACTCATCAACTTGAAGGTCCTGGCTTCGATGCCCTTGGTGGTGCTGATCAACAGCTTGCCGGCCAGCAGCGCTGCGACGGGTTGCAGGGCATCGCGCAAGGCACTGGAAGGCAAGGCGACAAACACCAATTCGGCGCGCTGCAGTACGCCACTCAAGTCACTGCTCGGCTCAATGCCGCGGTGCAGCTTGACGCCCTTAAGGTAGCGCGGGTTCTCCCCGCTCTGGCGCATCTGCTCGGCCTGCTCGGGATCACGCATCCATTGCAGGACGCACTGGCCGTTCTCCGCCAGCAAATTGGCCAGGGCGGTACCGAAACTGCCGCCGCCGAGTACGGCAATGGGTTGAGGCTGTGTCATAGGTCTTCCGAATGAGGCCATGCGTGATGGCGGTCTGCGCGCATTATACGGAGCCGAGAGTGCCTGGTCAGGGCAAAAGTTCAGTACCGTTCTTGCATGAGCAGGCATAAACGAGCATTGGCGCAGACTGCGCGTCTGACACTGGCAAAGCGCGATGGCTCAGTTACCATGAGCGACCGACGTTAATTGCCAAGGACGACTCGTGCCCATAGGCAGCCCCTTGCCCCCTTCCGGCCACCCTGGCCTACCCACGGCAAATCTCCGGCCAACCCGTCACGGCACAGCCCGAGGCCAGCGCCGTGGCTGGAACATTCACACCCGTACCCAGCTGATCAGTGTCGGCCCGGCCCTGCTGCTTACGCTGCTGCTGACCGGTTTCCTGACGTTTACCCGCCTTCAGGATCTGCGCCAGGAGCAGGGCAATACAGGTCAGCTGATCGCCAACCAGTTGGCGCCAGCCACAGAATACGCTGTGCTCAACGGCAAGCTCGATACACTCGAAGTGCTGCTGCGCGCCACCCTGGGCACTAATGACGTGCGTTTCGCTGAAGTCCGCGATCGTGACGACAACATCCTGGTGTATGTCGAGCGCCCCAAGGAACAGGGACATAGCACACCTCAGGTCGAGATCTTCCAGGCTCCGATTCGTCTGCAGGCGCTGTCAGCTCAGGATCGCATACCGGCACAGGGTAAATCGCTCGGCGATGGCTATCTGGGGCGCGTCGTCGTCGGAATATCCAACGACACCTTCAACACCCGTCAGCAGGAAATTCTCTTCAAGGCGGGTGTTCTGGCCCTGCTGGCCCTACTCCTGACCTTCCTGCTCGCACGCCGCCTGGCCAGGCGCCTGGCGCAACCATTGAGCGCCATGGGCAAGGCCCTCGAGCGAATCCAGAGCGGCGACTACAGCCCAGCATTGATCGAGCGCGGCAACGATGAGCTGACCGATCTGGCCCGACACATCAACAACCTGGCCAGCGCACTGGAGCAAAGTGGCCAACAGCAACAACGAGCGATGGCCGAACTGATCCAGGCGCGGGAAGACTCCGAGCAGGCCAACCGCGCCAAGTCGGACTTCCTGGCCATGATGAGCCATGAGTTGCGCACCCCCATGAATGGCGTACTGGGCATGCTGCAACTGCTGGAAACGACCAGCCTGAATGACGAGCAGACCGAATACGCGGCCCTGGCCACTGAATCCACCGAGCATCTGCTCAAAGTGATCAATGACATCCTCGATTTCTCGCGGATCGAACGCGGTGCCCTGGAACTCGAGGCGATACCCTTCAGCCTCATGGAGCTCTTACAGGGCTCGATCCAGGTTTTCCAGCACAGCGCCCAGCAACGAGGCCTACATCTGTTTCTGGAGGCACAGCCTGGCCTGGAGCAACTGGAAGTACAGGGCGACCCTACGCGCGTACGGCAAATTCTGGTCAATCTGATCGGCAATGCACTGAAGTTCACCGAAGAGGGTCAGATTCGCGTGGTCACCCGCTGGCAAACACTCGACGAGCAGGTGCTGTGGTTTACCTGTGAGGTGCACGACAGCGGCATTGGTATCGACGACGAACGCCTGGAGCATATGTTCGATGCTTTCCAGCAAGCAGACACCTCCATTTCCAGACGCTACGGTGGCACTGGCCTCGGCCTGCCGATTGCGCGCACCCTGGCTGAGCGCATGGGTGGCACCTTGCGTGCGCAGAGCGAACTGGGCAGCGGATCGGTCTTCATCCTTGAAATTCCCCTGCCATTTCGCCCCGGCAACGCGCAGGCAACCCGCCATGACGGTCAAACCCCTGCCAGCGGCAACGGCCAGGCCGTTTTGCTGGTCGAGGACAATCCGGTCAACCAGACCGTGATCGAAGCCATGTTGCGCAGCCTGGGCTACCAGGTCAGCCTGGTCGGCGACGGCCAACAGGCCGTGCAAAGCTGCCGCGAGCAGGAGTACGCCGCCATCCTCATGGATTGCAGGTTGCCGTTGATGGATGGTTACGAGGCAACACGGCAAATACGCCAGCTTCAGGGCAGACCACAGCTGCCCATCATCGCCCTCACCGCCAATGCCCTGCAGGGTGATCGTGAAGCCTGTCTGGCCGCCGGAATGAACGATTATCTGGCCAAGCCATTCAAACGTGCAGACCTGCAGCGTATTTTACAACGCTGGCTACCGATACAGCCCTAGCCCACTGACGCCAGTGACATGCCGGCGTTACGAGGGGAAACTGCGAGGGTCTGCTCCCGCTTCATCGCGGACGCGAGCGGACCCCAATGTGACAACATGGAGCCAGCAGAGTACAACTGTACTCACTGCGCTGTGACTTTCACCACAACGCAACAGTCTATGACTAGGCTGCCGGCAGACGCCCGTCATTTTCAGGGCGTGTCGGCCAGGACGATTCGCCCAGCCTTAGAAGCATGGGGACAATTGAGGAGCTCGCATGACAAAACCAAACGCCTACTCTCGGGAAGATCTGCTCGCCTGCAGTCGCGGCGAACTGTTCGGCCCCGGGAACGCGCAACTGCCCGCCCCGAACATGCTGATGATCGATCGCATCGCACACATCAGCGAAACCGGCGGCAAGTACGGCAAGGGCGAAATCGTCGCTGAGCTCGACATCAATCCGGACCTGTGGTTTTTTGGCTGCCACTTCGAGGGCGACCCGGTCATGCCTGGTTGCCTTGGCCTCGACGCCATGTGGCAGCTGGTCGGCTTCTACCTGGGCTGGCAAGGCAACCCGGGACGCGGCCGTGCGCTGGGCAGCGGTGAAGTGAAATTCTTCGGTCAGGTCCTGCCGACCGCCAAGAAGGTCACCTACAACATCCACATCAAGCGCACCATCAACCGCTCGCTGGTTCTCGGCATCGCCGATGGCACCGTAGCCGTCGACGGTCGCGAAATTTATAGCGCCGAAGGCCTGCGCGTCGGCCTGTTCACCTCCACCGACAGTTTCTGAAGGACTTGCACATGCGTCGTGTAGTGATCACCGGTCTGGGTATTGTTTCCTGCCTGGGCACCGACAAAGAAGCCGTGGCCGCCAGCCTGCGTGCAGGCAAGTCGGGCATTCGCTTCAATCCGTCCTACGCCGAAATGGGCCTGCGTAGTCATGTCTCCGGTTCGGTCAACCTGAACCTGGAAGAGCTGATCGACCGCAAGCTGTTCCGCTTCATGGGCGACGCTGCGGCTTACGCCTACCTGTCGATGGAACAGGCGATCAAGGACTCCGGCCTCAGCGAAGAACAGGTTTCCAACCCGCGCACCGGCCTGATTGCCGGCAGTGGTGGCGCCTCCACCATCAACCAGATGGAAGCCATCGACACCCTGCGCGAGAAAGGCGTCAAGCGCGTCGGTCCATACCGCGTCACCCGCACCATGGGTAGCACCGTGTCGGCCTGCCTGGCCACACCGTTCAAGATCAAGGGCGTGAATTTCTCCATCTCCTCGGCTTGCGCCACCAGCGCACATTGCATCGGCCAGGCCATGGAGCAAATCCAGCTGGGCAAGCAGGACGTAGTCTTCGCCGGCGGCGGTGAAGAGGAGCACTGGAGCCAGAGCTGCCTGTTCGACGCCATGGGCGCCCTCTCCACCCAATACAACGACACCCCGGAGAAGGCCTCGCGCGCCTATGACGCCAAGCGTGATGGTTTCGTCATCGCCGGCGGTGGCGGCATGGTGGTGGTCGAAGAGCTGGAACACGCGCTGGCCCGCGGCGCCAAAATCTATGCCGAAATCGTCGGCTATGGCGCTACCAGCGATGGCTACGACATGGTCGCGCCGAGTGGTGAAGGCGCCGTGCGCTGCATGCAGCAGGCGCTGGCCACCGTCGATACCCCGATCGATTACCTCAATACCCACGGCACCTCCACCCCGGTCGGCGACGTCGCCGAAATCCGTGGTGTACGTGAAGTGTTCGGTGACAAAGCACCGGCCATCAGCTCGACCAAGAGCCTGTCCGGCCACAGCCTGGGTGCCGCAGGCGTGCAGGAAGCGATTTACTGCATGCTGATGATGGAAGGCAATTTCATCGCTGCCTCGGCCAACATCGACGAACTCGATCCGGAAGTGGCCGATATGCCGATCCAGCTCAAGACTGTCGAGAACGCCAAGCTCGATACCGTCATGAGCAACAGCTTCGGCTTCGGTGGCACCAATGCCACCCTGGTGCTCAAGCGCTGGGCAGGCCAATAATTGCTGCTGCGGTAAAGTAAAGGCGACTTCGCAGACTGCGCGAATACCTGGCAGTCTGAGTACAAGGTGAAAACAATGCCTCTATCGGTCGATAGGGGCATTGTTGTTTATGGGCGTTCACGTGGTGAAGATCGTCAACAAACAGTCCGTTTCCTTCAACATTGGAAGAACGGGTTGCTGACGATCATCTGGTCGTGTCATCGAGGCCTGTATGGCTCCTGTGTATCGGCAGGTAGGGTGTTCAGCAAAGCCGGACTCTCAAGCGCTTCTGGATGGCGACTTCCACCGCATTCGTTGTTCTCGACTACCGGGGCTGAGTGTCAACGCAGTAGCGAGGTGATCCAGTGGCCAAGTCGTCTGGCTCCGGACCTCAAGACCAGCGCGGTCTCGCGCAAACACCACAGCACAGTTTTTCAGGCGACTTGCAAGGCTTTGGGTAATGGCCGTGCAGATCCTCAACCACAACCGTGCAATTTTGGTATTTGGCGCACACGCGTGATCAGGCGGCGGAACTGAACCTGCACGGTGCATCAGCAAAAACAAACGCCTCGAATCAATCGAGGCGTTTGTATTGAATCGGTGCAATTCAGAACGTTGTTCACACGCTCTGCGACAGCGCCTTTTTCATTTGCATCACGGACAAGTCGGCAAGGCCAGACATTGCCCACCAGTGCCACTGACTTTAGGCGGCGTAGCGAAGCGCCCATCCTCTGGCGCCAGCCGCTGTGCGCATGCCTGGGCCCGCTGCGCTTCAGCAGCACAGCCCTGCTCACCCAGCACTTGCGACAGGTTGAACCAACCGGCGGCAAAACCCGGCTCGCGCTTGAGGCTCTCACGCAGCGCCTGCTCGGCACCCTTGCGGTCGCCATCGGCGTAGCGGCTGTTGCTCAGCGCGAACCAGGGCAATGACTGCTCCGGCCAGGCCTCGGCGGCGCGGCGATAGGCACGCCGGGCAGCCTGAGCATTGCCGGTTTGCTCGAGGTCATTGGCAGCCTTCATCCAGACAGGCATATCGGCCTGTGCCGGCAGGCGCTCCGGTGGCAGGGTCACAACCGCCCAGCGACCACCGCGCGCCCAGCTCCTGTCGAAGCTGTTGAAGCTGTCTTCGAGCCGGCGCGTGGTGGCCGAGCGCAAGATCAGCGTGCGCTCGCGGCGGTCGTAACCCACCACCACCGCGAAGTGCCATTGCGGATACCAGTCGAATGCCAGGTTCTGCAGTACCAGCACCGGGTTGCCGGCAGCCACCTCGGCGAGCACCGCCTCCAGGCGTGGCTGCAGCGGATACACCAGCATTTCGTGATTGCGTGCGGCGGCGACCATCTCCACCTGCAGGCTGCCTTCACGGCTGGGGATGTAGACCTTGTCCTTTAGCGCACCCGGCGTGGTCAGCACGCCACGCTGGTTGAGCATGGTGGCCAAAGCGGCCGGGCCGCACTGATAGGCGTCCTGGGGAAAGAAGGGAACGTCTGTGAGTTCCACCCGCTCAGGCAGACGCTCGCCCACCGGTGATAACACCGGGGAGCGAGCGCAGGCTGTGAGTAGAACGATCGATGCGATACAGCAGAGGCGAATCAGCGATTTATGCATTTGACGAAATTGAAGATGTTGGTGGCGCACAGCATATCAGTGATGATGAAGATCACCAGAAACAACACGATAATGCCGACCACACCCGCACCAGCGGGTGCCTGATCCAACTGCTGGTTGAACTGCGCCAGTTCGGCCGGGGTCAGGCTGGCGATACGCGACTCGACCTGATCACGGTCGACGCCCATCGATACCAGTTTCTCCTTCACCTGCTCGTCATCGAGCATGGCCATCAACTGCTCCTGATCCACCTTGTGCTGCTGCTCGGCGATCACCTCGTGAGTGCCGACCATCGCCGCATTCGCGGCAGGAATCTGTACCACCAGCAGCAGGTGAAACAGCGCAGTAATAGCTGCCAGACGGCGCATAACGGGGTTCATGGAAGTTGTCATTGTGGTTATCTCCTGAGGGACGAGGTAGCCAATAGACAGCATCCAAATCGCTCAGGTTCACTCCATTAGTCTGCGCGCGTTCACGTTTCCATCAAAAGCTGACTGAGCACCGCACGCAGCTTGCCTGGCTTGACCGGCTTGTTCAGCAAAGGCGCACCCAGCGCCTGCAATTCGCGACGACAGTCATCGCTGCGATCAGCGCTGATGATCAGCGCCGGAATCGGCCTGGAAAACTCATCACGCAGCTGCTGAATCACCTGACAACCGAGCACACCGTGATCGAGGTGGAAATCCGCCAGAATCACTTCTGGCGCCCTGCCCTGCAGACGCTGCAGCGCCTCGGCAAGATCAACGGCCGTCACCACCTCGCAGCCCCACTGCCCGAGCAGCGCCTGCATGCTGTGCAGGATGTCTACTTCGTTATCGATCACCAACAAGCGCCGCCCCGGAAGGGGGTTGCCAAGAACCGGCTGCGTCGCAGATTGCACCTGGCGCCGCGGAGCCTGCTGCGCCAGCGGCACGCGGATACTGAAGACCGAACCACGCCCTGGCTGCGAGTACACCTGCACCGGGTAGCCCAGCATGCGCGCGATGCGCTCGACAATGGCCAGACCCAGGCCGACCCCCTTGCGCTCGGCCGCACGCCCGACCTCAAGCTGGCTGAACTCGAGAAAGATCGTGTCCAGTTGATCGGCCGCGATGCCGCGCCCGCTATCCCACACCTGCAATTCGACGAAAGCGCCACGGCGCCGCGCGCCGAGCAGCACGCCGCCATGCTCGGTGTAGCGGCAGGCGTTGCTGAGGAAATTGCGCAGGATGCGCGTCAGCAAGCGGAAATCGGTATGCACCGCGCAATTGGCAATTCGCGCGCGTAGGCGCAAACCGCTGGCCGAGGCCACACTTTCGAACTCGGACGCCAGCGGAGCGAGCAACTCTTCAAGGCGATAGACATCGAGATCCGGCTTGATCGCCGCCTGATCCAGCTTGGAAATATCCAGCAGATCCGCCAGCAGATCTTCTGCGCCTTCCAGGGCCAGGTGGCTACGCTCCACCAGGTTCTGCTCGGCACTCGGCAATTCACGTTCACGTAGCGTGGAGATCAACAAGCGCGCCGCGTTAAGTGGCTGCAGCAAGTCATGACTGGCCGCGGCCAGGTACTTGTCCTTGCTGCGGTTGGCCGCTTCGGCCGCGTCGCGCGCATCGCGCAGGGCCAGCTCGATGCGCTCGCGCTCCTCGATCTGCCGCTGCAGATTGCGGTTGGATTCGAGCAACTCGAAGGTGCGCGCCGCGACGCGGCGCTCCAGTTCGTCATTGA
This sequence comes from uncultured Pseudomonas sp., assembly GCA_964543555.1. Classification (GTDB taxonomy): domain Bacteria; phylum Pseudomonadota; class Gammaproteobacteria; order Pseudomonadales; family Pseudomonadaceae; genus Aquipseudomonas. The sequence goes on along the minus strand of CAZIZA010000053.1, from coordinate 7,035 downwards.
GTTGCTGCAGGCGCTGCTGCGCCTGCTTGCGCTCGGTGATATCGGCGACGAAACCTTCGAAGACCCCGTCCCCTTCGGGCTTGAGCAACAGGTTCATCAACACGTCGATGGTGCTGCCATCGCGCCGGCGCAGGCGTGTCTCATAGCCCAGCAGCACCTGTCCCTGGCTCAGTTGCTGGCGAATCACCTCCAGCTCATCGAAACCGCCAACGAACAGGTGCCGGGCCAGATCATCCGGCGACCACAGCACCTGCTGCGGATCGTCATAGCCGAGCATGCGCGCCATCGCCGGGTTGGCCGCCAGTACACCGTCCTGCAGGCTGGCCTGGATGATGCCGTGCACGGCATGCTCGAACAGCCATTTATAGCGGTTGCGCTCGGTTTCCAGCTCTTCCAGACGCGCCAGCAACTCCGGGTAGTGGCTCTTGCGCGCCGATTGGCTGCCGAGCCCCAGCAGCCCGGCCAGCGCTTCGTCAGAGCGCCTCGCCATACACCACCTCGACGTCACGCTGGGTCGACTCACGCGGATTGGTGAGGATGCATGGGTCGTCCATGGCGTGGCTGGACAGGAACGGAATGTCCGAGGTGCTCACGCCATGCAGGCCAAGCGTCTCGCGGAAACCCATGGCGTGCTTGAAGGCGATCAGATGCTCGACCAGGCGCTGGCGAATCTGCGCGTGGTTGAGCCCGCGGCAGTCGATACCGAGGGTTTCGGCGATGACCTTGAAACGCTCCGGCGCCGCGCTGTAGTTGAACGCCACCACGTGCTCGACCAGTACCGCATTGCACAGGCCGTGTGGCAGGTCGAGGAAACCACCCAGGCTGTGGCTCATGGCGTGCACCGCGCCAAGGATCGCGTTGGAGAACGCCAGGCCGGCCTGCATGCTGCCAAGCATGATCTTCTCGCGCAGGGCGATATCGCTCGGGTTGGCGATCATCTGCACCAGGTTGCCATTGATCAGGCGCATGGCTTCCAGCGCGTGCGGGTCGGTCAGAGGGCCGTGGCCGGTGGAAACGAACGCTTCGATGGCGTGCACCATGGCGTCGATGCCGGTGCAGGCCGACAGGAACGGGTCCATGCTCAGGGTGGTTTCCGGGTCGATCAGCGACACGTCTGGCACCACCGCCTTGCTGACGATGGAGAACTTCATCCGCTCCTGCTGGTTGGAGATGATCACGAACTGCGACACGTCGGCCGAGGTGCCGGCGGTGGTCGGGATCAGAATCAGCGGCGGGCTGGGCACGCGAATGGTGTCCACACCTTCGAATTCGAGAATGCTGCGACCGTGGGCGACGACGATGCCGATGCCCTTGGCGCAGTCCATCGGGCTGCCGCCACCGACGGCGACGATGACGTTGCAACCTTCGCTGCGATACAGCTCGGCGCCCTCCATCACCTCTTCCACACGCGGGTTGGGCGACACCTTGGTGTATAGGCAGTAGGCGATGCCCTGGGCCTGCAGGCTCGCCTCGACATCGCCGGCCCAGCCTGCGGCGACCACACCGGGATCGGAGACGACCAGCACCTTGCGTGCACCGAAGGTCTTGGCGTAATTGCCGACGTTATGCCGGGAACCGGCGCCGAAGATGATCTCGGGGGAAACGAATTTTCGCAGCTGACTCAAATCGTGGCTCATGCAACGGCCTGAAATTTCTTGTTATGGAATGGCGATCAGCCTACTGCATTGCCGGGTTAATGCAATGCGACCTGCGATCAGCTCAGTCGCTGATAGAAGGCATGCTCGGCGCGCAGCGCTTCGGCCAGATTGGCAGCCTGACGAAAACCGTGGCGTTCCTCGGCGAACAGGTGGCATTCCACCGGCAAGCCACGCTGACGCAGCGTCTCAACCATGCTCTCGGTCTGACTCGGCACCACCACGGCGTCCAGCGCACCCTGGAAGAAAATCACCGGCGCCCTGATCCGGTCGGCCTGCAACAAGGGTGTGCGATCCCGGTAGCGCTCGGCATCCTGCTCCGGGTCACCGATCAGCCAATCCAGATAATCCGCCTCGAACTTGTGGGTGACCCGGCGCAGCGCCAGCGGGTCGCTGACGCCGTAGAGGCTGGCGCCGCCACGTAACTGCGGTAACTCGACCAGAGCACGCAATGCGCTGAAGCCACCGGCGCTGCCGCCACGCACGAACACGCGCAGCGGATCGATTCGCCCCTCCGCGGCAAGCGCCTCGATGGCGGCGCGAATGTCTTCGACTTCCAGCTCGCCCCACTCGCCTGCCAGACGCAACCGATAAGCACGACCGTAACCGCTGCTGCCCCGGTAGTTGAGGTCGAGCACGGCGAAGCCGCGCAGCGTCCAGAAGGCGATACGCGGATCGAACACCGGGTAGCAAGCCGAGGTTGGCCCGCCGTGCAGGAAGATCACCAGCGGCGGGCGCTCCCCGGTTGATGCAGGCGAATAGAAAAAACCATGGCTGCGTTCGCCCTCACCGACCCCACAGCTGAATGGCTGAGGTCGTGATAGCTGTGCTTCGGACAGCGGCTGGTCACCGCCAGCCAGCATCTGCAATGCGCCATCGCTGCGGCGAATGGCAAGCACCGCTGGCAGACGATCAGGAGCGGCAGCGATGCAGTAGAAATGTTCGTTGTCGGCAGCCAGGCTACGGAAACGCGCAAACCCTTCGGCCAACAGCCGCTCTGCCTTTGGGTAGGGTGTCGCGGGGCCGCCCAGGCTTTGCGCATCGACTGTTTTGCCTTCGAGAGCGCTGGTGCGCACGGCGCACCCTACCAGCGCGCCGACACCCTGCTCGAAACGGGTCAGCAGAAACTCATCGTTTTCCAGCGGCAGATAGGTTCGACCGCCCAGTTGCCAGGGCGCTGGCGCGTGATCATAGGGCTCGGCGTACAACGTTGTGCTGCCATCGACGCACCAGGGTTGCCACCACCCTGCCTTGTCGCTCAACACCCACAATCGGCCCCGGGAATCGAAGCGCGGCTGCTGCAGGGATCGATCACCGGCCTCACCTGACAGCACCCGAGTGCGCTCGTCGGACTCGCGCTGGCACAGGCGCGTGGCGATCCAGGGCTGATGTGGTCGATCCCATTCGATCCAGGCAAAACGCTGGCCAGTGGGGTCAGCCACCGGCGCCGCATAGAAATCGGCGCCCTCGACCAGTACCTCACGCGTGCCGTTCAGACCGATGCGCACCAGGCGATGCACCACCGCGCTGCCTTCATGACTTTCCTCCACAGCCAGCAACGTCTGCCAGGCGGGCACGAAGGACAGGTCGCCATAACGGCAGTTGGCGCGAACCGTCAGCGTCAGCGGCTCACACACTGTAGGAGCGGCTTCAGCCGCGATTTCTCTTGAATCACCAAGATTCGCGGCTGAAACGGAATGCCGCCCAACCGCTCCTACGGAACTACACGCAATCGGCAGGTGGTAAATCTGCTGATCACGCTCATTGACGAACGCCACCCCCTGCTCCGTGGCGCAGCAAGCGCCACCGCCGTACTCATAGACCCGGCTGCGCACGGAAAACCCTGGCGGCGTCAGCTCGCACACAACGCCGTCGCGACAGAAGAACAGCCCGCAACGCGCCAGAGCAGGATCGAACGCCACCCACAACACACCACCGTGGGCAGCGTGCAGTTCGGCGAAGTCGGCGCTGGCGGCTGCAGCCTGCTCAGCACTCCAGATCGCGTCAGGATCGGTGCGCACGGCGCACCCTACGCTTTGCATATGATTCGTGAGGCCTTCTCGTTGCGATACTGCAGGGCCTCCAGCTCCAGCGGCGCCTCATCGGCCTGCTGACGTGCCGCGAGAATCACGCCATGGTGCGCCGACTTGCTGCACACCGGGTCGGCGTTACTGGCATCGCCGGTGAGCATGAAGGCCTGGCAGCGACAGCCGCCGAAATCCTTGTGCTTCTCGTCGCAGCTGCGACACGGCTCGGGCATCCAGTCGTCACCGCGAAAGCGGTTGAAGCCGAACGACTCGTGCCAGATGTACGAGAGGCTGTGCTCGCGCACGTTGGGAAACTGTACCGGCAATTGCCGCGCGCTGTGGCAAGGCAGCGCCGTGCCGTCCGGGGTGATGTCGAGGAACAGGTTGCCCCAACCGTTCATACAGCCCTTGGGGCGCTCCTCGTAGTAATCCGGGGTGACGAAGATCAGCTTGCACGGGTGGTTCTCGGCCGCCAGTTTGTCGCGCCACTGATTGGTGATGCGCTCGGCGCGCTCCAGTTGCACGCGGGTCGGTAGCAGCCCGGCCCGGTTCAGCTCGGCCCAGCCGTAGAACTGGCAGGTGGCGAGCTCGACGAAATCCGCCTCCAGCTCCAGACACAGCTCGATGATGCGCTCGATGTTGTCGATGTTGTGCCGGTGGGTAACGAAGTTGAGCACCATCGGGTAGCCATGCGCCTTGACCGCGCGAGCCATCGCCAGTTTCTGCGCGAAGGCCTTCTTAGAGCCGGCCAGCAGGTTGTTCACCTCCTCGTCGGCGGCCTGGAAGCTGATCTGAATATGATCCAGGCCGGCCCCGGCGAACTCGGCGATACGCGCTTCGGTCAGGCCGATGCCGGAGGTGATCAAGTTGGTGTAGTAGCCCAGGCCGCGCGCCGCTGCGATCAGCTCGGCCAGATCCTGGCGCACCAGCGGCTCGCCACCGGAGAAGCCCAGCTGCGCCGCCCCCAGCTCACGGGCCTGACGGAATACCTCGATCCATTCGGCGGTCGACAGCTCAGCGCCTTGCTTGGCGAAATCCAGCGGGTTGGAGCAGTACGGGCACTGCAGCGGGCAGCGGTAGGTCAGCTCGGCCAACAACCACAGCGGCGGCCCAACCTCTACGGATCGCCGCAAGGCTACCTGCGTTGCCGAGGCGTCGTTAGGAACAAGCTCAGAATGCTCATGTACGCCTTGTACACTCCGCTTCTTCGCCTGTTCCTGCCTAGCCTCGGCTGCCTCGCCTACGCCTTGCAACGATCCGCTCTCAACGGAGTTCGATCCAGAACTGAGCATGGGCCACCTCCATGAAGGCGAGGATGTCTTCGTCGATACCGGGCACATCGGGGAAGCGCTGGTGCAGGTTGCCGATGATCTCGGCCACCGAACGCTTGCCATCGACCTGCTGGAGAATCTCGCCCGCACTGTCGTTGAGCTTGATCATGCCTTCCGGATAGAGCAGCACATGACAGCCTTGCGCCGGTTCGAACTGCAGACGAAAGCCGCGGCGGATGGCGGGTACGCTATTCGGATCGAGTGTGGTCATGTGGGGCGCTCCATTCATAGCTCGATCCCCCGATGCCAGACGCGCTGTTCGGTCACCGTGTGATACGGCGGACGCTGCAGCTCGTAGGCCATGCTCATGGCATCGAGCATGCTCCACAGGATGTCCAGCTTGAACTGCAGGATCTGCAGCATGCGTTCCTGGGCTGCGCGGGTACGGTAGTGTTCGAGGGTGATGCGCAGGCCGTGCTCGACGTCGCGGCGCGCCTCTTTCAGACGCTTGCGGAAGTAGTCGTAGCCGGTGGCATCGATCCACGGGTAGTGCTGCGGCCAGGCATCCAGGCGCGACTGGTGGATCTGTG
>CAZIZA010000053.1:0-1392 GCA_964543555.1 uncultured Pseudomonas sp. | reverse complement strand
TCGATCCACGGGTAGTGCTGCGGCCAGGCATCCAGGCGCGACTGGTGGATCTGTGGGGCGAACAGCTCGGTCAGCGAACTGCTGGCCGCTTCCTGCCAGTTGGCACGACGAGCGAAGTTGACGTAGGCATCGACGGCGAAGCGTACGCCGGGCAGCACCAGCTCCTGCGACAGCACCTGCTGGCGATCCAGACCCACCGCCTCGGCCAGGCGCAACCAGGCCTCGATACCGCCCTCCTCACCGGGCGCACCGTCGTGATCGAGGATGCGCTGAATCCACTCGCGCCGGGTTTCGCGATCCGGGCAGTTGGCGAGGATCGCCGCATCCTTCAGCGGGATGTTGACCTGATAGTAGAAACGATTGGCCACCCAGCCCTGGATCTGCTCGCGGGTAGCGCGCCCTTCGTACATGGCGCGATGGAACGGGTGATGGATGTGATACAGCGCGCCCTTGGCGCGCAGCGCCTGCTCGAATTCGGCAGGTGTCATGGCAGCTTGGCTCATCAGAACTCCCCGGTGCGCACCGCCTACAAAACGATGCTCATGCCATCGAACGCGACCTCGATGCCGTGAGCGTCCAGTTCGGTGCGCTCGGGCGAGTCCAGGTCGAGAATCGGGTTGGTGTTGTTGATATGGATAAGGATCTTGCGCGCGGACGGCAGGCCGTCGAGCACCTCGATCATGCCGCCAGGGCCGCTCTGGCACAGGTGGCCCATCTCACTGCCGAGCTTGTCGCCCACCTCACACACACGCATCTCATCGTCACGCCACAGCGTGCCATCGACCAGCAGGCAGTCCGCGCGGCGCATCCAGTCCAGCAGGTGCTCGTCTACCTGGCCCAGGCCCGGCGCATAGAACAGGCTGCGGCCGCTGCGACGGTCCTCAATGAACAGGCCGATGTTGTCCCCCGGGTGCGGATTGCCCCGATGCGGCGAATACGGCGGCGCACTGCTGCGCAGGGCGATGGCGGTGATGCTCAGCGCCGGACAGGCGGGAATGCTGAAGGGTTTGGCATCCAGCTCAATCAACTGGTGCTGCAGGCCGCCATTCCAGTGGCTGAGCATGTTGAACAGCGGAAAGCCGGTGGTCAGATCCTGATGCACCATCTCGGTACACCAGACCTGATGCGGGCAGCCTTCGCGCAGGGTCAGCAGACCGGTGCAATGGTCGATCTGGCTGTCGAGCAGGACGATGCCGGCGATGGCGGTGTCACGCAGCTTGCGCGCTGGTTGCAGCGCCGGAAAGGCTTCGATCTGCGCACGGATGTCCGGCGAGGCATTGCACAGGATCCACTGCTCACCGTCATCGGAAATGGCGATGGACGATTGCGTGCGCGGCTGCGCCCGCAGGGTACCGGCACGCACGCCGCGGCAGTTGCGGCAGTTGCAGTTCC
>CAZIZA010000052.1:0-16685 GCA_964543555.1 uncultured Pseudomonas sp. | reverse complement strand
ACGGCGCCGGGTTGCCGATGTTCAGCTTGAGGATGCGGTGGCCTTCCTCTTCCAGACGTTTGGCGTGCTTGAGCACGGGCCCGCGAATGTCATAGCAGACGTTGGCGAGCTTGTTCGATTTGCTGACCTGCATGTGAGAAATCCCATTCGGTGAAGTACCCGCTGAATCACGCTGCAAAAGTATCCTTTGGCGGAACCTTGGCAGCCCGCAGGGCGGGTGACAGACTTGGCACGAATGATACGTTGCAGCCTGACCCCGGCAAAGCTGTCGGTCGGGCTTTTTTACGAGGAGGGAAGCAGTCCGTGGATAAAGTCGAGAAATCCCTGGATGCCTGGCGCGAAGCATTGTCGCCGGAGCAGTTCCATGTCTGCCGCCTGGGCGGTACGGAACGGCCTTTTACCGGGCAATACCATGACAGCAAAGTGCCCGGCGTCTATCACTGCGTCTGCTGTGGCGAGGCACTGTTCGACTCCGCCGCCAAGTACGATTCCGGCTGCGGCTGGCCGAGCTACTTTCAGCCGCTCAGCACGACAGTGATCCGCGAACTGGATGATTTCAGCCACGGTATGCAGCGTATCGAGGTGCGGTGTGCCAAATGCGATGCCCATCTGGGCCATGTCTTCCCCGATGGGCCGCGCCCGACCGGGCTGCGCTACTGCATCAACTCGGTGTCGCTGAAGCTCGCGCCGCGCGAGCCATGATCGATGAACGATGGGCTGCCACGAGTTGGCAGCCCGGCTGATTTTTTAGCGTTTCTGTGGACGGTTCTGCTGGCTTTGTTCCAGAAGCTGGCAGGCCTGCTGGATCATCGCTTCGGTAATCGGCACTTCGCGTCCCTGGGCATCGATGACGAATCCCCCTACCGGCATTGGCCGAGTCTGGTTGTTCAATTGTTGTGACTGATTGGCAGTGTTGTGCAAGCTCATGGGCCTGTCTCCTGATCGGTTCTGCGCGAAGTCTAGTGGTGCCGGATGAAGGTGCGGTGACAGTGAAGGTGTACGGAAAACCGTCACGCCGGCAATGCACGGCAGATACAAGCAGGCTGCATGCCAGCCTGCCAGCAATGAGGAAGGCATGTCGCGTTTTCATATTGGTTTGATCATCAATCCTCTGGCCGGGCTGGGTGGGCCGGCGGCGCTCAAGGGCAGTGACGGCATGGCCGAGCAGGCGCTGGCGCTCGGTGTCGAGCCGAAGGCTGCACAACGCACGCGAACCGCGCTGGAGCCACTGCTGGCCCTGCGTGAGCGCATCGAGTTCGTCACCTATGCCGGCGCCATGGGGGGCGATTTGCTGGCGCAGATGGGGTTCGAGCATCGTCTGCTGGGGCAACTGGGGGCTGAGCCCAGCACGGCCGCTGATACCCGTCGTGCCGTGCAACAGTTGCAGGATGCCGGGGTGGCACTGATTCTGTTCGCGGGTGGCGATGGGACTGCCCGTGACGTGTGCGAGGTGATCAGGCAAGGGCAGCCGGTGTTGGGTATTCCTGCAGGGGTGAAGATTCAGTCCGGCGTTTACGCCATCAGCCCGCGTGCGGCTGGCGAGTTGACCGCCCGCCTGGTCGAGGGGGGGCTTGTGCGTCTCACCAGCGGTGAGGTGCGTGATATCGACGAGAGCGCTTTGCGTGAGGGGCGCGTTACCGCGCGCTGGTACGGCGAGCTCTGCGTGCCGCAGGAAGGCGGGTATGTACAGGCTGTGAAGCAGGGCGGTATGGAGTCCGAAGAGCTGGTACTGGCTGACCTGGCTGCCTGGCTGGAGGCCGAATGGGAGCCCGGTGCGCGCTATGTGTTGGGGCCCGGCTCGACCTTGCACGGCCTGGCGCAGAATCTAGGGCTGGACACTACCTTGCTCGGTGTTGATGTGATCGAGGATGGCCAGGTGATTGCCCGTGATGTCAACGAGGCTGAGTTGTTCGCCCTGGTCGAGGAGCATCCGGCTTACCTGCTGGTGACCGCCATAGGTGGCCAGGGCCATATCATCGGTCGCGGCAACCAGCAGATCAGCCCGCGCGTGCTGCGCGCCATAGGGCTGGAGCGCCTGCGGGTGGTGGCGACCAAACGCAAGCTGGCAACGCTGGAAGGTCGGCCGCTGCTGGTCGACAGTGGCGATGTGAGCCTGGACGACGCATTTCCCGATGCCGTGCGGGTCTGGGCTGGTTATAAGGAAGAACTGCTGTACCCCCTGAGTCGGTAGGAGAGCGCTATGCGCATGCTGATCGTGCTGCTGCTCTGGTCGCTGACGTTTGCCGTGCAGGCCATCGAAGCGCAAAGGCTGGTGCTCGATGCTCGCCAGCAGGTCGGCGTGACGCTGGGCTATGACCCGACCTATCGCCGCCTGAGCTATCCGGGCGGCGACGTGCCCATGGCTACCGGCGTCTGTACCGACGTGGTGATCCGCGCACTGCGACTGCAAGGGCTGGATCTGCAGGAAGCGGTGCATCGCGACATGCGCGGCCACTTCGCCAGCTATCCGAAAAACTGGGGGTTGAGTCGCCCGGACAGCAATATCGATCACCGCCGCGTGCCCAACCTGATGACCTGGTTCAAACGGCAGGGCTGGTCGCTGCCGCTAAGCCAGCAGGCTGGGGCGTATCGACCAGGCGATATCGTTACCTGGGATCTGGGGCGTGGCCTCACGCATATCGGCATCGTCAGCGACCGTCAGGCGGCAACGGGGACGCCGCTGGTGTTGCACAATATCGGCCGGGGCACGCAGGAAGAGGACATTCTCTTCGCCTACCGCATTACTGGCCATTACCGCCCGCCTGCCCGGCAGGCGAATGCCGCTCAATGAGTGCTCAGTGTCTACCACCGGGGCTGTTGGCAGGCGAGCGCGTCGTGCTGTTCGATGGCGTCTGCAAGCTGTGCAACGGCTGGGCGAAATTCCTTATCCGCCATGACCGCGCGCGGCAGTTTCGTCTGGCCTCCGTGCAGTCCCCCCAGGGGCAGGCCTTGCTGGCCTGGTACGGGCTGCCGACCGATCATTGCGACAGCATGGTGCTGATCGATGAAGCCGGGTTGCATGTGCGCTCCACGGCGCTCTTGCGTGTTCTTGTCCGGTTACCCCAGCCTTGGCGCACGCTTGCCTGGATACGCCTGATTCCGCGTCCGCTGCGTGATTGGGGCTATGACCGCGTTGCGCTGAATCGCTACCGTCTGTTCGGACGGCATCCGGTTTGTCTATTGCCAACTGCCGACCATCGAGGGCGCTTTCTGAGGGATTAAGCAGCCCCTGGCAGGCCGTGATAAACGCAGGCGAGGCAGCCGAAAAGCGCAATTTAGGCGTTATAAATGAGCATTCTGAGGCTGTTTTTAACGATGCTCAGACGACGCAGGTAGTTTCTCAATAGCCTGCAAGAGCCGATGCTGCGCTATGGCGCATGTAGCAGGTTGATGTTGCATGGCTTCGTCCCCATCTGTGGAGCCAGGTGTTCACCTCCTACCTGCCAGCGTTGTTGAGGTATCCCTCGGCTGCTGACTTCAGAGACTTGCCATGACATCGATGCTTTCCTCCCGTCAGCGTGGCGCCGTGCGCCTGGCCTGGCATTTCATCGCGCCTTATCGCGATCGGGTCATCGGTGCGTTGCTGGCGCTGATGTTCACGGCTGCGGTTACCCTGTCCATGGGCCAGGGCATAAAACTGTTGGTGGATCAGGGGCTGGCCACGCAGTCGCCGGCCGCGCTGCGCCAATCATTGCTGCTGTTCTTTGTGCTGGTGCTGGCGCTGGCGTTCGGTACTTACACGCGCTTTTACCTGGTTTCGTGGATTGGCGAGCGTGTGGTGGCCGACATTCGCCGTCGGGTGTTCGATCATCTGATCGAACTGCACCCTGGCTTCTACGAGAGTAATCGCAGCTCGGAGATCCAGTCACGACTGACTGCCGATACCACCTTGTTGCAATCGGTCATTGGCTCGTCGCTGTCGATGGCGCTGCGCAACCTGATCATGCTGATCGGCGGCAGCGTGTTGCTGGTGATCACCAACCCCAAGCTCAGTGGCATCGTGTTGCTGGCCCTGCCGCTGGTGGTGGTGCCTATCCTGTTGTTTGGCCGCCGTGTGCGTGCGCTGTCGCGGCAGAGCCAGGACCGCGTGGCCGATGTCGGCAGCTACGTCGGCGAGGTGTTGGGGCAAATCAAGACCGTGCAGGCCTACAACCATCAGAACGAGGACAAGCGACGCTTTGGCCAGTCCGCCGAGGCCGCTTTCGATGTGGCGCGCAAACGCATCGCTCAGCGTTCCTGGCTCATTACCGTGGTCATTGTGTTGGTGCTCGGTGCGGTGGGGGTGATGCTCTGGGTCGGCGGCATGGACGTGATCGCCGGGCGCATTTCCGGTGGCGAGCTGGCAGCCTTCGTGTTCTACAGCCTGATCGTCGGCTCGTCGTTCGGCACCTTGAGCGAGGTGATCGGCGAATTGCAGCGTGCGGCTGGCGCCGCCGAGCGTATCGGCGAGCTATTGCGTGCCAGTAACGCCATCGTGGCGCCAGAGCAGCCGCAGCCTCTGTCACAGCCGGTAGACGGGCGCATCGAGCTGCAGGGGGTGCGCTTTGCGTATCCATCGCGCTCGGACAGCTACGCCATCGATGGCATCGATTTGCAGGTGGCGGCCGGTGAAACGCTGGCGCTGGTTGGGCCGTCCGGGGCTGGCAAGTCGACGCTGTTCGATCTGTTGCTGCGCTTTTTCGACCCTCAGGCCGGGCGCATCCTCATTGACGGAGTGCCGATCGAACAGCTCGATCCGCGCGAGCTGCGTGCCTGCTTTGCGCTGGTGTCGCAAGATCCGGCGCTGTTCTTTGGTTCCGTGGGAGACAACATACGCTACGGTCGACCAGACGCCAGCCAGGCCGAGGTGGAGGCAGCCGCGCGTGCGGCGCATGCCCACGAGTTCATCGAGCGACTGCCACAGGGTTATCAGACCCCTCTCGGCGAGGCAGGGCAGGGACTTTCTGGCGGCCAGCGTCAGCGACTGGCCATTGCTCGCGCCTTGCTGGTCGATGCCCCGATTCTGCTGCTCGATGAGGCCACCAGCGCACTGGATGCGGAGAGTGAACACCTGATCCAACAGGCGCTGCCATCGCTGATGGCCGGGCGCACTACATTGGTCATCGCTCACCGCCTGGCCACGGTGAAGCAGGCGGATCGTATTGCGGTGATCGAGCATGGCAGGTTGGCTGCCATTGGCAGTCATGCCGAGCTGATCGAAAGCAGCCCTTTGTATGCGCGCCTGGCAGCGCTGCAGTTCGGCAGCTAGCGCTTGGGCCTGATCGTGGCGGCCGCGCCTGCCGAAGCGATGATGATCGCGCCGACAGCCAGCCATTGGCCCCACAGCAGCTTCTCGCCGAGAAAGGCCAGGCCGCACATGGCGGCAACCGCCGGCTCCATGCTCATCAGTACGCTGAAGGTGCGCGCTGGCAGGCGGGTAAGTGCCACCATTTCCAGGCTGTAGGGCAGGGCGGACGACAGTACCGCGACGCCGAGGGCAATAGGCAACAGATCAAGGTTGAGCAGATCGCTACCGGCTTGCCAGACGCCGATTGGCAACACCAGCAAGGCGGCAACCCAGGTGCCCAGCGCAACGGTATGGCGGCCATGCTCGGCGCCGGCTTTTTGCCCGAAGATGATGTACAGCGCCCAGCAAACACCTGCACCGAGCGCAAGGGCCGCGCCGAGTGGATCGATGGCACTCTGCGTGGCGCCAGTTGGCAAGAGCATCCACAGGCCGATGACGGCCAGGATCACCCAGACGAAATCCAGCAGGCGGCGCGAGGAAAACAGCGCCAGGGCCAGCGGGCCGGTGAACTCCAGTGCTACGGCGATACCCAGCGGGATGCTCTGCAATGACATGTAGAACAACAGATTCATGCCGCCCAGCGCCAGGCCGTAGGCAAGCAACGACTGGCACTTGCGCAGGTCCAGCTTGGCGCGCCAAGGCTGCATCACCAGCGACAGAATGATTGCCCCCAGCACCAGGCGCAGGGTGGTGGTGCCTTCGGCGCCGACTATCGGGAACAGGTTCTTGGCCAGCGACGCGCCACTTTGAATCGAGACCATGGCCACCACGAGCAGCGCGATGGGAACGAGAAGGGCTGAGCGTGGCATGGGGCTTTGATCCTGGTGATATTCAAAGAAAAAACCGGCCGCAGGGGCCGGTTTTAACAACGCTTTGCGGCTTAGCGGTATTCGCAGAGGTAAGCGGTATCTACTGCGACCTTGAGTTGGAACTTGCTGTTGGCTTCGACGGTGAACTTGCTGCCGGCCTCATAAGTGTTCCAGCTGTCGCTGCCCGGCAGTTTGACGGTCAGGGCGCCAGCGACGACATGCATGACTTCCAGCTGACTGGTGCCGAACTCGTATTCGCCCGGAGCCATCACGCCAATGGTGGCGGGGCCTTCAGCCATGGCAAAGCCGATGGATTTGACGGTGCCGTCGAAGTACTCGTTGACCTTGAACATCTGCGATTCCTCGGAAGGGGTGGGGAAAGTGGCCGAAAACCATCCGTAACCTCGGCTGATAACGAGGCAGATGATGGCCGCCGTAAGCGGCAAGCCGTAAAAAGGGCCGCCAGTATGCCCAAGCGGCTTTTCTTCGTCATCAGTCTTTGAGTGGAAGTACCAGCGGCAACAGGCGTGCGGTATTGCGGGCATCTTCCAGGGCGCGGTGCTGCTGCCCGTGAAAGTGCATGCCAGCCAGTTGCAATGCGCTGTGCAGACCGACCGGGCGCTGCAATTGGCGCGCCTTGGCAAAGGCTTGCTTGAGATTGAGGTGCGGCAGATCAGCCAGCAGGCTGTGAACCTGATGCTGGCACCATTCCTGGTGCAGTTGGCGGCGATCGTAGTCGCCCCAGCTGCACCAGCCAACCAGACGCGGCGCATGCTGGGTCAGCCAGCGCTCGAATTGAGCCCAGACCTGCTGCATGGGGGCTGCACTGTCGATATCGGCCTGAGTGATATGCGTCAGATGGCGACAGAAGTCGGTCAGGCAGGGGCGCCGCTGGGGTTTGACGAAGCGCTGGAAGTGATCGCGCTCATGGCCGTCTGCTCCAACCAGGCTGGCGCCGATTTCGATGATTTCCATTTCCGCCATCGGCCAGCCACCTTCGTCGGTCGTGGCTTCCAGATCGATGACCAACCAATGTCCCATTGGTGCTCCTGAATGTTCTCAAGGCTCTGCGTGAGGCCGATTGGCAGGCAGTATGGAAGGCCTTTGCGACCAGGGCAAACGTCATTGGTGCGCGAGTGGCTTAACGACGATTTCTGTTGTCCGTCTGCCGAGGTTCGCGTAGCGGCGCACGAGTACGGTTGCGCTGCAAAAGCTTTGATGATTGGCGCCATGCCCGTTAGGCTCAGCAGCCTATGTCCTGAGGAGGTTGTTATGGCAAAGGTCGCATTTATCGGCTTGGGCGTTATGGGTTACCCCATGGCTGGGCATCTGGCCCGCAAGGGGCATCAGGTGACGGTCTATAACCGTTCGCCGGCCAAGGTCGAACAATGGCTGGGCGAATATGCCGGTAGCAGTGCCGCTACTCCGCGCGAGGCTGCGGCAGGCGCCGAGCTGGTGATGTGCTGTGTCGGTAATGACGATGATCTGCGCAGCGTGATTCTGGGCGAGCAGGGCGCGTTCGCCGGCATGGCGCCCGGGGCCATTCTGGTCGATCACACCACGGCGTCGGCCGATGTGGCGCGCGAGTTGGCGGCAGTTGCGGCTGAGCATGGTCTGGGTTTTCTCGATGCGCCGGTGTCCGGCGGTCAGGCTGGTGCGGTCAATGGTGTGCTGACAGTGATGGTCGGTGGTGCGGCCGACGCCTATGCAGTGGCTGAGCCCGTGATCCAGAGCTACGCGCGGATGATGCGCCTGATGGGCCCGGCTGGCAGCGGGCAGTTGACCAAAATGGTCAACCAGATCTGTATCGCAGGGCTGGTGCAGGGCTTGGCAGAGGCGCTCAACTTCGCCCAGTGTGCCGGGCTCGATGGTCATGCGGTGGTCGATGTGATCAGCAAGGGCGCAGCGCAGTCGTGGCAGATGGAAAACCGCTACAAGACAATGCTGGCTGGCGAGTTCGACTTCGGTTTCGCAGTCGACTGGATGCGCAAGGATCTGTCGATCCTGCTCGAGGAGTCACGACGTAATGGTGCGCAGTTGCCCGTGACGGCGCTGGTCGATCAGTTCTATGCCGATGTTCAGGGGATGGGCGGCGGCCGCTGGGATACCTCCAGCCTGGTGGCGCGACTGCAGCGTAACCGCTGATCGCAAAAGGCCTCGACGGACAATGCGCGGCTGATTAGCATCGCCGCGATTGGTTTTCCGTCGAGGTCGTCTCATGGAGTGTCGTGCCGGTTGCGGTGCCTGCTGCATCGCACCTTCAATCAGCTCACCGATTCCAGGCATGCCCCATGGCAAGCCAGCCGGCGTACGCTGTGTTCAGCTCAATGACAATTTTCTCTGCGCCATCTTTGGTCGCCCGGAGCGTCCTGCGGTCTGCTCGGGTTTCAGGGCCGAGGCTGAGGTGTGTGCCGACGACCGTGAAAGTGCCATCCGTTTGCTGGGTTGGCTGGAGCAGGCCACTGTCTGACTCTCTGAGCCGCTGGTGATCCGCTGGCTATCGAATCCTCAACAGTGTCGCTGGGAGCCGCTCGTAGATGATGCGTTATTTCGTGATGACTGTGCTGCTGTGTGCGGCTGAGGTCCAGGCTGCCGAAAGGCAGTGGCGGCTGGAGCGTGAAGAGGACGGCGTCAGCGTGTATTTGGCTGACGTAGAGGGTTCGAGATACAAGGCCTACCGCGGCGTGGTGACGATCAACGGCGATCTGGCGGCCGTGAAGGCTGCGCAGGAAGATGTCGAGGGTTCCTGCACCTGGATCTTCAGTTGCCAGCAGCAGCGTTTGCTGAGGGGCAGTGGCGATGTGAGCGAGCTGTACACTCGCTTTGAAATGCCCTGGCCGGTGAAGGCGCGCGATTCGGTGATTCAGGTGACGACACGAACCGCTGCTGATGGCAGTGTCACCCGGTTGCTCAGGGCGGTGCCGGATCGCCTGCCGGAAGAAAAGGGTTTTGTGCGTGTGCAGCGTGTTGATGGTTTGTGGCAGTTGCAGCTACTGGCTGATGGCGAGGTGAAAGTGACTTACGAGGTGCACGCCGAGCCGGGCGGCAGCGTACCGTCGTGGCTGGCCAGCAGTTTCGTCGTCGAGGCGCCTCTGCAGACCCTGCAGGGTTTGCGAGCGAAGGTGGAAAAGCGCTGAAGCACGAGTTCTTCGCCCAATAAAAAAGGCTGCCAGATGGGCAGCCTTTTTGGTCTCGCGGCGCTATCAGTCGCGGTCGGCGGGCAGGTCGCGCTGCTCGTAACCGGTGTACAGCTGGCGCGGACGACCGATCTTGTAGGGGCCGGAGAGCATTTCCTTCCAGTGCGAGATCCAGCCCACGGTACGTGCCAGGGCGAAGATTACGGTGAACATCGACGTCGGAATGCCGATAGCCTTGAGGATAATGCCCGAGTAGAAGTCCACGTTCGGGTAAAGATTGCGCTCCTTGAAGTAAGGATCGTTGCGCGCGATCTCTTCCAGCTTCATCGCCAGTTCCAACTGCGGGTCATTGATACCCAGCTCTGCAAGGACTTCGTCGCAGGTCTGCTTCATCACCTTGGCGCGCGGGTCGAAGTTCTTGTAGACACGGTGACCGAAGCCCATCAGCTTGAACGGATCGTCCTTGTCCTTGGCCTTGGCCACGAACTTTTCAATGTTGTCCACACTGCCGATTTCGTCGAGCATGGTCAGTACGGCTTCGTTGGCGCCACCATGCGCCGGGCCCCAGAGAGCCGCGATACCGGCAGCGATACAGGCGAACGGGTTGGCGCCCGATGAGCCCGCCAGGCGCACCGTGGACGTGGAGGCGTTTTGCTCGTGATCGGCGTGGAGGATAAAGATCTTATCCATGGCCTTGGCCAGAACCGGGCTGATCGGCTTGGTCTCGGCCGGGGTGTTGAACATCATGTGCAGGAAGTTTTCCGCGTAGTTCAGGTCATTGCGCGGATACATCATGGGTTGGCCCATGGAGTACTTGTAAGCCATGGCTGCAATGGTCGGCATCTTGGCGACAAGACGCATGGCTGAAACTTCGCGGTGTTTCGGGTTCTTGATGTCCAGCGAATCGTGATAGAAGGCAGACAGGGCGCCGACCACGCCGCACATGATGGCCATCGGGTGGGCATCGCGACGGAAGCCATTGAAGAAGGTCTTCAGCTGCTCATGAACCATCGTATGGTTCTTGATGGTACTGACGAACCTGGCCTTTTCTTCCTTGCTCGGCAGTTCGCCATTGAGCAGCAGGTAACAGGTTTCCAGGTAGTCGGATTTCTCGGCCAATTGCTCGATGGGGTAGCCGCGATGCAGCAGGATCCCTTTATCGCCGTCGATGTAGGTGATCTTCGACTCGCAAGAGGCGGTCGACATGAAACCAGGATCAAATGTGAACCGACCCGTGGAGGTCAGGCCCCGCACATCGATTACGTCGGGACCAACAGTGCCGGTCAGAACGGGCAGTTCGACGGGGGCATTGCCCTCGATGATCAACTGCGCTTTTTTGTCAGCCATATGTGGCCTCCTAGTTATGCTTGAAATCATCAGACGACCCCCCACGCAGGGCCCGCACCACTATAGTGGGATAAATGTGAATGTCAATTTACACGAACCCAGATGGTAGAAGGGTTTGGGCGGTATTTTCGACGAAAAAAGGCCGCTATTTACGCCATTTGCCCGAAGGCTGCAATGCGCTTTTTGGGGTAGGCCATTGCATTGTCATTAGTCTGCTAACTGTCTATACTCGGTGACCGACCGTCAGGGGCTTAGCGGCCATATCATGACGGTCGTCACTCCTTGGGTGATGGGTACCTGACCAGTGCACTTCCCAACAACTTTGCCCTGATAGTTAGGGGCTCTCAGTGTGATAAAAAAGCCGTGAATAGCCAACGACCTGTAAACCTAGACCTTAGGACTATCAAGCTCCCAGTCACCGCTTATACCTCTATTCTTCACCGCATCTCCGGTGTCATTCTTTTTGTCGGTATCGCCATTCTGCTGTTCGGCCTCGACAAATCGCTGACCTCCGAAGAGGGCTTTGCCCAGGTGAAGGAGTGCCTGTCCAGTCCGCTGGCCAAGTTCGTGATCTGGGGTCTTCTGTCCGCTCTGCTGTATCACCTGGTGGCCGGTGTACGCCACTTGATCATGGATGCCGGTGTCGGTGAGACGCTGGAAGGCGGCAAGCTGGGCTCGAAAATCGTCATCGCCGTCGCGGTAGTCGTGATCGTGCTGCTGGGGGTATGGATATGGTAACTAATGTCACGAATTTCTCGCGTTCGGGTCTCTATGACTGGATGGCTCAGCGCGTTTCTGCGGTCGTTCTCGCGGCTTACACGCTGTTCTTGCTGGGCTATGTGATCTGCAATCCGGGTATGGGTTATGCCGAATGGCATGGTCTGTTCTCGCATACCGCAATGCGCATTTTCAGCCTGCTGGCCCTCGTTGCACTGAGTGTGCATGCCTGGGTTGGTATGTGGACCATTTCCACTGACTACCTGACGCCCATGGCGCTGGGCAAGTCGGCCGTGGTCGTGCGTTTCCTGTTCCAGGCCGTTTGTGGCATCGCCATGTTTGCGATGTTCGTCTGGGGCGTGCAGATTCTGTGGGGGTTCTGATTCATGACTAGCATCCGTACTCTTTCTTATGACGCCATCATTGTAGGTGGTGGCGGTGCCGGCATGCGTGCTGCGCTGCAGCTGGCTCAAGGTGGTCACAAGACTGCCGTGGTCACTAAGGTGTTTCCGACTCGTTCGCACACCGTTTCCGCTCAGGGTGGCATCACCTGCGCCATCGCTTCGGCCGACCCGAACGATGATTGGCGCTGGCACATGTACGATACCGTCAAGGGTTCCGATTACATCGGTGACCAGGACGCTATCGAGTACATGTGTTCCGTTGGCCCGGAAGCCGTGTTCGAGCTCGAGCACATGGGCTTGCCGTTCTCCCGTACCGAGCAGGGTCGCATCTATCAGCGTCCGTTCGGTGGTCAGTCCAAGGGGCCGGACAATCCGACCCAGGCTGCCCGTACCTGCGCCGCTGCCGACCGTACCGGTCACGCGCTGCTGCACACCCTGTATCAGGCCAACCTGAAAGCCGGTACCTCGTTCCTCAACGAGTGGTACGCCGTTGACCTGGTGAAGAACCAGGATGGCGCCATCGTCGGTATCATCGCCATCTGCATCGAGACCGGCGAAACCGTCTACATTCGTTCCAAGGCTGTGGTTCTGGCCACTGGCGGTGCAGGTCGTATCTACGCTTCCACCACCAATGCACTGATCAATACCGGTGACGGTATCGGTATGGCCCTGCGCGCCGGTGTGCCGGTGCAGGACATCGAGATGTGGCAGTTCCACCCGACCGGCATCGCCGGCGCCGGTGTGCTGGTCACCGAGGGCTGCCGTGGCGAGGGTGGTTACCTGATCAACGCCCATGGCGAGCGTTTCATGGAGCGTTATGCGCCGAACGCCAAAGACTTGGCTGGCCGCGACGTGGTCGCTCGTTCCATGGTCAAGGAAGTGATTGCCGGCAACGGCTGCGGTCCGAACAAGGATCACGTACTGCTGAAGCTCGATCACCTCGGCGAAGACGTACTGCACAGCCGCCTGCCGGGCATCTGCGAACTGTCCAAGACCTTCGCTCACGTCGACCCGGTGGTCGCGCCGGTTCCGGTCATTCCGACCTGCCATTACATGATGGGCGGCGTTGCTACCAATATTCATGGTCAGGCCATCACTCAGGATGCCAATGGCAACGACAAGATCATCGAAGGTCTGTTCGCTGTAGGTGAAGTGGCGTGCGTATCGGTACACGGTGCCAACCGTCTGGGCGGTAACTCGCTGCTGGATCTGGTTGTGTTCGGTCGTGCCGCTGGCCTGCACCTGGAAAAAGCGCTGAAAGAAGGCGTGGAAGTCCGTGGCGCCAGCGAAACCGACATCGAGCTGTCGCTGGCACGCCTGGCGGGCGTCAATGAGCGCAGCACGGGTGAAGAAGTGGCTCCGCTCAAGCGTGAGCTGCAACAGTGCATGCAGAACTACTTCGGTGTATTCCGTACCGGCGAATACATGCAGAAGGGCATCCAACAACTGGCCGACCTGCGTGAGCGTATCGCGAAGGTGAAAATCTCCGACAAGAGCCAGGCGTTCAACACTGCGCGTATCGAAGCGCTGGAACTGCAAAACCTGCTCGAAGTTGCCGAAGCGACCGCGGTTGCTGCCGAGGCTCGTAAAGAGTCCCGTGGTGCCCACGCGCGTGAAGACTTCGAAGAGCGCGATGACCAAAACTGGCTGTGCCACTCCCTGTACTTCCCAGGCGAGAAGCGCGTTGCCAAGCGTGCGGTCAACTTCGCGCCGAAGACCGTTCCGGCATTTGAACCCAAGGTTCGGACTTATTAAGGGTGACTGATATGTTGCAAGTCAGTGTGTATCGCTACAACCCGGAGAAAGACGCTGCTCCGTTCATGCAGGATTTCCAGATCGATACCGGCGGCAAGGACATCATGGTCCTGGACGTGCTGGCGCTGATCAAGGAACAAGATGAGGGTTTCTCCTATCGTCGTTCCTGTCGTGAAGGTGTGTGTGGCTCCGATGGCATGAACATCAACGGCAAAAATGGCTTGGCCTGCATCACCCCGCTGTCCGCAGCTGGGCTGAAGGGTGGCAAGCTGGTGATTCGTCCGCTGCCTGGGCTGCCGGTCATTCGTGACCTGGCCGTCGACATGAGCATCTTCTACAAGCAGTACGAGAAGGTGCAGCCGTTCCTGCAGAACGATACGCCGGCTCCGGCCATCGAGCGCCTGCAGTCGCCGGAAGAGCGCGAGAAGCTCGACGGTCTGTACGAGTGCATCCTGTGTGCGTGCTGTTCGACCAGTTGCCCGTCGTTCTGGTGGAATCCGGACAAGTTCCTCGGTCCCGCTGCGCTGCTGCAGGCCTATCGCTTCCTGGCTGACAGCCGTGACACCAAAACCTCGGAACGTCTGGCTTCGCTGGATGATCCGTTCAGCGTGTTCCGTTGCCGCGGCATCATGAACTGCGTGAACGTGTGCCCCAAGGGTCTGAATCCGACCAAGGCCATCGGTCACGTGCGCAACATGCTGCTGCAGAGCGGTACCTGATTCGCAAGTCGCTGTACCTGTAACACCTGCAATACCGGCTTCGGCCGGTATTGCAGCAAAAGCCGGAGCCGCAGCCCACAAAGCCGCAGCTCATACTCGAAAAATATGACGACCAGCAGGGGCATCCGGGCTGGTACCCGGACTATCTGCGGGAACCCAATTGGCTTCGTCCGCGTCGCAGCAATGTGACCTGGCCTGGCGCCATGCGGTATTCACGCCGGTGGTGTCCCCTTACCGAGGGTGACCAAGCATGCAAGAAAGCGTGATGCAGCGCATGTGGGACAGTGCCCACCTATCCGGTGGCAACGCTGCCTACGTGGAAGAGCTCTATGAGCTCTACCTGCACGATCCCAACGCTGTGCCAGAAGAGTGGCGCACTTACTTCCAGAAGTTGCCGACCGACGGCAGCACTGCAACGGACGTATCGCATTCGACCATTCGCGATCATTTCGTCCTGCTCGCCAAGAATTCGCGTCGTGCCCAGCCGGTCTCGGCCGGTGCCGTCAGCAGCGAGCACGAGAAGAAGCAGGTGGAAGTACTGCGCCTAATCCAGGCCTACCGCGTGCGTGGCCACCAAGCCGCTCAGCTCGATCCGCTGGGGCTATGGGTGCGTAACGCGCCGTCTGACCTGTCGATCAATCACTACGGTCTGACCGACGCCGATCTGGACACCACTTTCCGTACCGGTGAACTGTACATCGGCAAGGAAGAGGCGACCCTACGTGAAATCATCGGTGCCTTGCAGCAGACATATTGTCGCACCATCGGTGCCGAGTTCATGCACATCGTCGATTCCGGCCAGCGCCATTGGTTCGCTCAGCGTCTGGAAAGCGTGCGTGGTCGCCCGCAGTTTTCTGCCGACGTGCAGGCGCACGTGCTCGAGCGCGTTACCGCTGCCGAGGGCCTGGAGAAGTACCTGGGCACCAAGTACCCAGGTACCAAACGTTTCGGTCTGGAAGGTGGCGAGAGCCTGATCCCGATGCTGGACGAAATCATCCAGCGTTCCGGCTCCTACGGCACCAAGGAAATCGTTATCGGCATGGCCCACCGTGGCCGTCTCAACGTGCTGGTCAACACCTTCGGCAAGAACCCGCGCGACCTGTTCGACGAGTTCGAAGGCAAGAAGACCGAGGGTCTGTCCTCCGGTGACGTGAAGTATCACCAGGGTTTCTCCTCCAACGTCATGACTGCCGGTGGCGAAGTGCACCTGGCGCTGGCGTTCAACCCCTCGCACCTGGAGATCGTTTCCCCGGTGGTCGAGGGTTCGGTGCGTGCCCGCCAGGATCGTCGCAGTGACGCCACTGGCGACAAGGTGCTGCCGATTTCCATCCACGGTGACGCGGCGTTCGCCGGTCAGGGCGTGGTCATGGAAACCTTCCAGATGTCGCAGACCCGTGGTTACAAGACGGGGGGCACCATCCACATCGTGATCAACAACCAGGTTGGTTTCACCATCAGCAATCCGCTGGATGCGCGCTCCACCGAGTACGCGACCGACGTGGCCAAGATGATCCAGGCGCCGATCTTCCATGTGAATGGTGATGATCCGGAAGCCGTCCTGTTCGTGACCCAGCTGGCTGTCGATTACCGCATGCAGTACAAGCGTGACGTGGTTATCGACCTGGTCTGCTACCGCCGCCGTGGCCACAACGAAGCCGACGAGCCGAACGGCACCCAGCCGCTGATGTACCAGCAGATCGCCAAGCAGCGCACCACCCGTGAACTCTACGCCGACGCCCTGATCGCGGCTGGCGTGCAGAGCAACGAAGACGTGCAGGCCAAGATCGACGAGTACCGCACGGCGCTGGATAACGGTCAGCACGTGGTCAAGAGTCTGGTCAAGGAGCCGAACAAGGAGCTGTTCGTCGACTGGCGTCCTTACTTGGGTCATGCCTGGACCGCACGTCACGACACCCGTTTCGATCTGAAGACCCTTCAGGATCTGTCCGCCAAGCTGCTGCAAATCCCGGAAGGTTTCCTGGTTCAGCGTCAGGTTGCGAAGATCCTCGAAGATCGCCAGAAGATGGGCGCGGGTGGCCTGCCGATCAACTGGGGCTTCGCCGAGACCATGGCCTACGCCACGCTGTTGGTCGAAGGTCATCCGATCCGTATGACCGGTCAGGACATTGGCCGCGGCACCTTCTCGCACCGTCATGCGGTGCTGCACAACCAGAAGGATGCCTCGACCTACGTTCCGCTGAAGAACCTGTACGACGGTCAGCCGAAGTTCGAGCTGTACGACTCCTACCTCTCCGAGGAAGCCGTGCTGGCCTTCGAGTACGGCTACGCCACCACCACGCCGAACGCGCTGGTGATCTGGGAAGCCCAGTTCGGCGACTTCGCCAACGGCGCCCAGGTGGTATTCGACCAGTTCATCTCCAGCGGCGAGACCAAGTGGGGCCGCCTCTGCGGTCTGACCGTTCTGCTGCCGCATGGCTATGAAGGGCAGGGGCCCGAGCACAGCTCGGCGCGTCTGGAGCGTTACCTGCAACTGTGCGCCGAGCACAACA
>CAZIZA010000051.1:0-16698 GCA_964543555.1 uncultured Pseudomonas sp. | reverse complement strand
CCCAGAACTGGTCGGCAGCGATGCCGGTACCGGGGATGGCTTCGTTGTTCACGAAGTCGTACAGGGCTTTGGCGACCTGCAGGCCACCGACTTGAACGCGTTCAGTCATCACTTGCCTCACTCTCTGAGCTTTACTCAATCGCCGCTTCGGGCACCTCTGAAAGCGACCTGCGGGGCAGCGCCTGCGCTTTCAGAGAGGCTCGTCGGAGACGGTCTGGCCGTCTTGTAGTCCGTGGCGCGGCATACTACATCAAGATTCTGGGGAAATGCAGTAGGTCTGCGTCAGACTGCGACCAAAAGGTTGTTAATGGTCATGTCGCGGCGTCTTTGTATGCAGAAATTTATACAATAGTCATAGATAAATAGTGTTCTTGTATACAAATGATTGATTGCGTAGCTTGAGCAGTCGCCAGCGAGGCTTATGCCATAGCTTACCTATACTGCCTTGCACCTGTTCTGGAGGCCTGTCATGAGGGTATCTGCCGCTGTTCCTGCTGATCTTGCCGATCTCACCCATCTGTTCGCAGGCTACCTGCGCTTCTATAAGGCGTCGCGCGATGATGCGGACATTTCGGCCTTTCTCCACGAGCGCCTGCAGCGAGGCGATTCGCAGTTGTTCATCGCCCGAAATCAGCAGGGCGCTGCGCTGGGGTTCGTGCAGCTTTATCCCTTTCAGTCCTCATTGGCGCTGGAACCGGCCTGGTTGCTCAGTGATCTGTATGTCGATGAAAGCGCCCGCCGTTGCGGCGTTGGCGAGGCGTTGATGAATGTTGCGCGCGCCCATGCCGAGGCAACCGGTGCCTGTGGCTTGCAGTTGGAGACAGCGAAGACCAACCTGGCTGGCCAGCGCCTTTATGAGCGGCTCGGTTATGCACGTGACGAACAGTTTTTTACCTACTGGCTGTCGCTGCGCGGCTGACTTTTCCCATCCTGTGAACGAGTGAGGTAGTACATGGATCATCTGGTACTGACGGTGATTGCCGAGGACCAACCAGGCCTGGTGGAGCGCCTCGCCGGCTGTGTGGCGAAACATGGCGGCAATTGGCTGGAGAGCCGCATGGCGCGTATGGCCGGGCAGTTTGCCGGGATCGTGCGGGTGGACGTACCGGCCGAGGCCCATGGCGGTTTGATCAGGGAGCTCGAAGCACTCGGTGCGCAGGGCATTCGTGTGCAGTTGGCGGCCAGCGGTCGCGAACCTGGCGGACGCTTCAGTGCGATTCGTCTGGAACTGATCGGCAACGACCGCCCCGGCATCGTCCGCGACATCACCCGCGTGCTGGCCGAGCAGGGCGTCAACCTGGAGAGCCTGCTTACCGAGGTGGCGCCAGCGCCAATGAGCGGCGAATTGCTGTTCACCGCCGAGGCGCTGCTGGCAGTGCCAGAAAACCTTGCTCTGGAACAGTTGCAGGCGCGACTGGAAACCCTGGCTGATGACCTGATGGTGGAACTGAATCTGCGCGCCGAGGACTGATATCCACGGCAGACGTGGATCAGCCTGTGGATAAACTGGGGAGCCCCGGCGCACAGCCTAGTGCCCCGGGGTTCTTCGTTGGTTGGATAAAAATTCAGCACAATCAATGGCTTGTACACAAATGCCGGGGATGGTTCTGTGGATAAGCCGGGGGTGACAAGCGCCACACCAGGCCTGGCGTGGCCTGGCGGTGGTTGAGTGTTTTCTGCTCAGCGATCTCTTTCACACAGGTGTGCATAGCCAGGGGACGCTCCGTCAGACCTCGTGAGGTGCGCAGAGGCATCGGCACTGGCTCTTGGGCGGCGCCGTGTGACCCGCTGGGTTAAGTGCTCGAGCGCTTGCGCAGGTTCATCCAGATATCCAGGCTGTATACAAAAAGTCCGGCCCAGATGAAGGCGAAGGCCAGCAGTGTGCTGGGCGAGAAATGCTCATCGAACAGCAGGATGGCCTGAAGCAGCACCAGGGTCGGCGCCAGATACTGCAGAAAGCCCAGCGTGGTGTAGGGCAGATGCCGCGCAGCAGCGTTGAAACACACCAGCGGCACCAGGGTGATCGGCCCGGCGGCTGCCAGCCACAACGCTTCGCTGCTGCTCCAGAAACTGGCCTGGCTGCTCATGGCCGCTGGATGCAGAGCCAGCCAGGCCAGCGCCACCGGTAGCAGCAGCCAGGTTTCCACCACCAACCCGGGTAGCGCCGCCACAGGTGCCTGTTTGCGAATCAGTCCATAGAAACCGAAGGTCAGTGCCAGTACCAGCGACACCCAGGGCAGGCTGCCCACCTGCCAGACCTGTTGTGCCACGCCCAGCACAGCCAGGCCAACGGCCAGCCACTGCAGGCGACGCAGACGTTCGCCGAGAATCAGCAGGCCGAGCAATACGTTGATCAAAGGGTTGATGTAATAGCCCAGGCTGGCTTCGAGCATTCGGTCGTTGTTCACTGCCCAGACGTACACCAGCCAGTTGGTTGCGATCAGCAGCCCACAACCGGCCAGCACCCCCAGGCGTTTGGGGTTGTCGCGTAGCTCGCGCCACCAGCCTGGGTGCTTCCAGACGAGCAGCAGCAGGCCGCCAAACAGCGCCGACCAAAGCACGCGATGGACGATGATCTCAAGTGCAGGAATGCTTTGCAGGGCTTTGAAATAGAGCGGAAAAAGACCCCAGATGATGTAGGCGGTAAGGCCCAGAATGTACCCGCGTTGCGGGTTGGCGGTGGCCATCGAAAATCCTTGGTTAGGCAGCTAACGGTTGCCGCGAGATTCTAGTCCTCTGGCCTCTGCCTTGTCTGTCCGTTCAGCTTTTTATGTATACCGAAACGCCGGCAAAGTCGTAAGACAAACTTTACGCGGTGCGCGCAACTGTACCGGTTGGCGGTTCGGCACGGTCTTTTGGGTAGCCCGGGTGTAATCCAGGACTCTGGGGGCGAATAGGCTGCATCGCGGCTGAAGCGCAATGCCGCCCAGCCGTTCCTACTGGTGTTCGCCTGCGCCGTAGGAGCGGCTTGAGCCGCGAAAGCTTCAGGTTTCGGACATCTGCAATGGTCGCGCACCATCACGTGGTTCGGATTGTCTCCAGAATGACCTGCGGGCCACGTTTCAGAACAGTCGCAGCGGCTCTTCATCCAGTGCGGCCATCTGTTCGCGCAGGGCGAGAATCTGGTCGCCCCAGTAGCGCTCGCCGGCAAACCAGGGGAATGCCAGAGGGAACGCCGGGTCGTCCCAGCGTCGGGCGATCCAGGCGCTGTGATGCATCAGGCGCAGGGTGCGCAGGCCTTCGATCAGCGGCAGTTCGCGGGCGGCGAAATCATGAAACTCCTGATAGCCGTCGACCAGCTCGGCCAACTGGCCCAGGCGCTCATGGCGTTCGCCAGCCAGCATCATCCACAGGTCCTGCACGGCCGGGCCCATGCGGCAGTCGTCGAGGTCGACGACATGAAAGGCGTCATCGCGGTGCAGCAGGTTGCCGGGGTGGCAGTCGCCGTGGAGGCGAATAGGCGTGTAGTGCACCCGGGTGAACAGTGCGTCGAGACGAGCGAGCAGATCGCGCGCAACCGACTCGTAGGCGGGCAGCAGGCTGCGTGGTACGAAACCGCCGTCCAGCAGTGAAGCCAGGGCTGCGTGGCCAAAGTTGACCACGCTCAGGGTCTCACGGTGTGCGAAAGGGCGACTTGCGCCGATTGCATGCATGCGTCCGAGCAATTGACCGAGCCGATAGAGTTGGTCGAGATTGCCCGGCTCCGGCGCGCGGCCGCCCCGACGCGGGAACAGCGCGAAACGAAAACCGCCGTGCTCGAACAGCGTTTCGCCATCGCGCTGCAATGGCGCCACCACTGGCACTTCGTGCTCGGCCAGCTCAGCACTGAAGCTGTGCTCTTCGCGAATGGCCGCATCGCTCCAGCGATCCGGGCGATAGAACTTGGCAATCAACGGCGTCTCGCCCTCGATGCCGACCTGATAGACACGATTTTCGTAACTGTTAAGTGCCAATACGCGCGCGTCACTAAGGTAGCCAAGGCTCTCCACGGCATCGATGACCAGATCCGGGGTGAGGGTGGCAAAGGGGTGGCTCATGAGCGGCTCCGCGAGAGGGGGCGTTCAGTCTACCGGCTTGCGCAGCGGAAGGGCGGGTGGATGCACCGGTTATTGAGTGGCGGGGCGGAGTATTGGCGAGCCGCGGGGGCGGCGGTCAGCCATCGCCTGGTCGTGGCGTGCGCGCCAGGCAGTAAACGTCGACGCGCAGGGCGCCGGCACGGCGTAGCAACTGCGCCAGCATGCCGACGGTCGCGCCGGTAGTGAGTACATCGTCGACCAGTGCCAGGTGAGCGCCCGCCACCTGAGCGGGCTGTTCCAGGCTGAATGCCCGGCGCAGGTTGCGCTTGCGTGTCGCGGCGTCGAGGCCCTGCTGCGCGGGTGTATCGAGGTGGCGCTGGAGCCAGTGATGCCTGACTGGCAGATCGAGGCTACTGCCCAGCCAGTCTGCGAGCATCTGCGCCTGGTTGAAGCCGCGTTGCCGCTGTCGCCGTCGAGCCAACGGCACGGCCAGCAAGGCCTGGGGGCGCGCCAGGCCTTCATCGAAGGCGTGGCGCAGATGCTCGCTCAGCAGTTCGGCAAGTAGGCGCCCGTACGGCCATTGCGCCTGATGCTTGAACCGGGTGATCAGGTTGTCGACCGGGAAGGCGTAGCGCCAGGGCGCCTCCACGCGGCTGAAACTCGGCGGCTTTGTCTGGCAGGCGCCGCAGATCATCCCAGAGGTCGGCAAAGGCAATGCACAGATCTGGCAGTGCGCGCCGAGCCAGGGCAACTCGGTCTCGCAGGCGGTGCAGATATTGTGCGTGGGGTGATCCGTGGGTTCGTCACAGAGTTGGCAATGACGGTGCGGCCTTAGCCAGGGCAGGTGGCGCAACGAGGTGAGATCGAATGGGGGCATGGCGGCTCATCCCTGAGCGGTGATGTCCGGAGTCTAGCCGGCGTCAGCGAATCAGCCAGCCCATGACCATCAACCCCAACAGCAGCCAGATCACTGCGCCGATGATCGAGCGTCGCAGCAGAGCGCGTATGCCGTTGAATAGAAACAACAGGCCGATGATCAGCAGGATGATGCTGAAGATCGATACATCCATACCAATGGCCCTGGCCAGTCCCTGGAGAAAGTCGTCGATGGCATCGGCCATGGCGCCCAGTACGCCGGACAGCAGATCGACGATCACGCGAATGAAGCGGCCCAGCGCTTCGCCGAGCCCTTCGAAAAAGCCTTCTACCTGCATGCAGATCATCCTGTTGGAGGGGTATGTATTGGGCCTTGTGCCATGTCATAAGTTCTATTGGTTGTTATTTGTTCAGATGTAAACCTGTGTCTTTATCGTGGTTGACAGCATCCAATCGCCACTTAATCATGGCCAAAGCCTGAATGCCCCGTGTGGGCCTGACAACAGATGCCACCAAGCGTCGAAGGACTTCCCCGATGAGCGCAACTGCTGCAACCAATACCCGCCACGACTGGAGCCTCGCCGAGGTTCGCGCGCTGTTCGAACAGCCATTCAATGACCTGCTGTTCCAGGCGCAGAGCGTGCACCGCCAGCACTTCGACCCGAATCGCGTGCAGGTTTCCACATTGCTGTCGATCAAGACCGGCGCCTGCCCGGAAGACTGCAAGTACTGTCCGCAGTCCGGCCACTACAACACCGGCCTGGACAAGGAAAAGCTGATGGAAGTGCAGAAGGTGCTGGAGGCCGCCGCCGAGGCCAAGGCCATCGGCTCCACGCGTTTCTGCATGGGCGCCGCGTGGAAGCATCCGTCGGCCAAGGACATGCCCTACGTGCTGGAAATGGTCAAAGGCGTGAAGAAGCTCGGCCTGGAAACCTGCATGACCCTCGGCCGCCTGGATCAGGAGCAGACCCAGGCACTGGCCGAAGCCGGACTGGACTACTACAACCACAACCTCGATACCTCGCCGGAGTTCTACGGCAACATCATCACCACCCGCACCTACGGCGAGCGCCTGCAGACCCTGGCCTACGTACGTGAAGCGGGGATGAAGATCTGCTCCGGCGGCATCCTCGGCATGGGTGAGTCGGTGGATGACCGCGCAGGGCTCTTGATCCAACTGGCCAACCTGCCAGAGCACCCGGAATCGGTGCCGATCAACATGCTGGTCAAGGTCAAGGGCACGCCGCTGGCCGAGGAGAAGGACGTTGACCCGTTCGACTTCATCCGTACCCTGGCCGTGGCGCGGATCATGATGCCGAAATCCCACGTGCGCCTGTCCGCCGGCCGCGAGCAGATGAACGAGCAGATGCAGGCCCTGGCCTTTATGGCCGGTGCCAACTCGATCTTCTACGGCGAGAAGCTGCTGACCACCGCCAACCCGCAGGCGGACAAGGACATGGCCCTGTTCAAGCGTCTCGGCATCAAGCCGGAAGAGCGCGAAGAGCACGCCGACGAAGTGCACCAGGCGGCCATCGAGCAGGCGCTGGTCGAGCAGCGCGACTCCAGGCTGTTCTACAACGCCGCTTCGGCCTAAACCGCTGTTTATGTAGGAGCCAGCTTGCTGGCGATTGCGACTGCCGTTAATCGCCGGCAAGCCAGCTCCTACAAGGTATGCATATGCCTTTCGATTTATCCGCCCGCCTGGCCGAGCGTCAGGCCGCCGATCTGTTCCGCCAACGCCCGCTGTTGCAGACCCCGCAGGGGCCGCAGGTGCGCGCGGACGATCAGGAGCTGCTGGCCTTCTGTTCCAATGACTATCTAGGCCTGGCCAATCACCCTGAGATCATCCATGCCATGCAGCAGGGGGCGCAAAAGTGGGGCGTTGGCGGCGGCGCTTCACATCTGGTGATCGGCCACAGCACCCCGCATCACGAACTGGAGGAGGCCCTGGCGGCGTTCACCGGCAGGCCACGTGCTCTGCTGTTTTCCACTGGCTACATGGCCAACCTGGCGGTCGTCACCACCTTACTCGGGAAGGGCGACAGCGTACTGCAGGATCGTCTCAACCATGCCTCGCTACTCGATGCCGGCCTGCTCTGCGGCGCACGTTTTTCTCGCTACCTGCACAACGATGCGGTGAGCCTGGCCAGCCGTTTGCGCAAGGCGACGGGCAACTGTCTGGTGGTCACTGATGGTGTGTTCAGCATGGACGGCGATCTGGCCGATCTGCCGGCCTTGTGCGCCGAGGCACGTGCCACGCAGGCCTGGGTGATGGTCGATGACGCCCATGGTTTTGGCCCGCTTGGCGCCAGCGGTGGCGGCATCGTCGAGTACTTTGGTCTGGGCCAGGATGACGTGCAGGTGCTGGTCGGCACCCTGGGCAAGGCCTTTGGTACCGCGGGCGCCTTCGTTGCCGGCAGCGAGGAGCTGATCGAGACGCTGATTCAGTTTGCCCGGCCCTACATTTACACCACCAGCCAGCCGCCAGCGGTGGCCTGCGCCACGCTGAAGAGTCTGGAGCTGCTGCGCCGCGAACACTGGCGGCGTGAACACCTGCAGCGGCTGATCAGGCGCTTTCGTCAGGGCGCTGCCGAGATCGGCCTGAGCCTGATGGACAGCCCTACACCGATTCAACCGATCCTGGTGGGTGACAGCGCGCGCGCGCTCAAGCTGTCGGCCTTGCTCCGGGCGCGTGGTCTGCTGGTCGGGGCCATACGTCCGCCAACCGTGCCGGCTGGCAGTGCCCGTCTGCGTGTGACGCTGTCTGCCGCCCACAGCGCTGCACAGCTCGAATTGTTGCTCGAGGCCCTGGCTGAGTGCTGGCCGCAGGTGCAAAGCGATGCATGAGACCTTGGTACTGCTGCCCGGCTGGGGGCTGGAAGGTGCTGTGCTGCAGCCATTGGCCGAGGCGTTGGGCGCTGAGCTGACCGTTCAGGTGCCGGCTTTGCCGCGACTGAGCAGTGCAGCCGTCGCCGATTGGCTCGATGAACTGGATGCACGCCTGCCACTCGACTGCTGGCTGGCTGGTTGGTCGCTGGGCGGCATGCTCGCCACGGCTCTGGCTGCACGGCGCGGTGCACGCTGCCGTGGCTTGATCAGCCTGGCGAGCAATGCTTGCTTCGTCGCCAATGATGCCTGGCCGATGGCCATGGCAGCGCAGACCCATGTTGCCTTTTATGAGGGCTGCCAGCAGAACAGCGGCGCGACCCTCAAGCGTTTCGCCATGCTCTGCGCACAGGGCGGTGCTGATGTACGCGCGTTGTCACGACGTTTGCAAGGGCATTTGGCGACCAGTGGTGAGCCTGCTCTGCTGGCCGGGTTGCGTCTGCTGGCAAACCTGGACAACCGCCTGGCGCTCTCTGCGTTTACCGGGCCACAACTACATCTGTTGGCCGAGCAGGACGCGTTGGTGCCAGCCGACGCGGCTGAACAATTGCTGGCGTTGCTACCCGCCGGCGAGGTGGATGTGCTGGAGGGTTGCGGTCATGCCTTCGTGCTCGAGCAGGCTGATGCACTGGCAGCCTTGATGCTCGATTTTATCCGCGAGGCCTGTGATGTCTGAAGTACCTGTGCGTCATTGTGCCGAGTCTCCGGGGACGCAAGGCACTGCTTATGTGTTGCCGGACAAGCGCCAAGTTGCGGCTTCGTTTTCCCGTGCGGCAGCCAGTTACGACTCGGTGGCCGAGCTGCAACGCAGGGTTGGCAACCAGTTGCTGGTGCGTTTGCCTGCTTCGCTACAGCCACGTCGCTGGCTGGACCTGGGCAGCGGCACGGGCCATTTCACCCGTGCCCTGGCCGAGCGCTATGCATCGAGCGAAGGGCTGGCGGTGGATATCGCCGAGGGCATGCTGCGCCACGCCAGGCTTCAGGGCGGCGCCGCGTATTTCATCGCCGGCGATGCTGAAGCGCTGCCACTGCAGAGCGAGAGCGTCGATCTGCTGTTCTCCAGTCTGGCGTTGCAGTGGTGCGGCGATTTCCCGCGCGTGCTGAACGAAGCGCTGCGGGTGTTGCGTCCCGGCGGTGTGCTGGCGTTCTCCAGTTTGTGCGTGGGCACGTTACAGGAGTTGCGTGACAGTTGGCTGAGGGTCGATGGCCTGGTCCACGTCAATCGTTTTCGCCATTTCGAGGATTATCAGCAGCTGTGCGCGGCCAGTGGTTTGCAGGTACTGACGCTGCAGCGCGAGGCTGAAGTCCTGCACTTTCCTGATTTGCGCAGTCTGACTGCGTCGCTGAAGGATCTCGGGGCGCACAACCTCAATCCGGGGCGGCCGGGTGGATTGACCGGGCGCGCCCGCCTTCGAGCCCTTATTGAGGCATACGAAGGTTTTCGCCAGCCTTGCGGTCTGCCGGCCACCTATCAGGTGGTGTACGGCGTGCTGCATAAACCGACGAGCCTGCATTGTGTGGAGTATCAGCCATGATCCGAGCCTACTTCGTTACCGGAACGGATACCGAAATCGGCAAGACCACCATTGCCGCTGGCCTGCTGCACGCTGCACGTCTGCTGGGGCTGAGCACTGCAGCGGCCAAGCCGGTCGCCTCCGGATGCATGCCCAGCAGCGAAGGTCTGCGCAATGACGACGCCCTCGCCCTGCTCGCCCAGTGTTCATTGCCGCTGCGTTATGAAGAGGTCAACCCATTTGCCTTCGAGCCGGCCATTGCGCCGCATCTGGCAGCCCTTGAGGCCAATGTCAGGCTGGATGTCGCCAGTCTGCTGCCGGCGGTGCAGGAGGTGCTGGCCAAGGGGGCGGACTTCTCGCTGGTGGAAGGTGCCGGTGGCTGGCGCGTGCCCCTGGCTGGCGAAGAAAATCTCTCGGATCTGGCCATGGCCCTCGGTAAACCGGTGATTCTGGTCGTGGGGGTGCGCCTTGGTTGTATCAATCATGCGCTGCTGAGTGCTGAAACCATCGTGCGTGACGGGCTGCAACTGGCCGGCTGGGTGGCCAATATCGTCGAGCCGAAAACGTCCCGCCTGGAAGAGAATCTCGCCACGCTCTGCGAGCGCCTGCCTGCACCCTGTCTGGGACGTGTGCCGCACCTGGCTCGGGCGACGGCAGGCGCTGTGGCGGCGCACCTGAATCTTGGGTTGCTGGCAGACTGGTAATAAACAGTAAACGGAGCATAGCTTTTTGCTTGTACGTTTTTTAGCCGATTTCTGCTTCAATACTCATGTCTTGGTTCCACATCCCCCAGGGGGTTGCCGATGGAAATCTCTGCCAACGCATTCAGGTCGGGTCTGAACGGTATTCAGTCCGGGCAGCGTCGTGCCGATCAGGCAGCTGCCGATATCGCCAGCAGCACCGTCAATCCGGCGCAGCGGGCCATTCAGACCCCGCCACAAAATCAGGTCAACCCGAGCTCGCAGGTTTCCGAGCGTAGCCGGCCTGACCTGACTGAAAGCCTGGTGACGCTGCGTGCCGCTGAAAACGAAGTGCGTGCCAATGCGCGCGTCGTCGACACCGCCGACGAGGTGCTGGGCACCCTGATCGACACCCGCGCATAAGTCGTTCCAGGCCCGCCGTCCTCGCAGCCGGCAGGGGAGGGCAGGAGGGCGTTCATGCAGATTGGCAGCAGCCTGCCACCTTTCGTCCCTTTGCCGTCCGCCAGTACGGCCAGGCCACTGTCGTCCGATGTTTCTCCCGATCTCGCGCGCGCTGACCAGCCACCTGCAGCGCCCCCACAGGAACAGCAGGCCGATTCTCCAGCCTCCGGACGAGAAGAGGCGGATCGTGATGCCAACTCACCGACGCGCGCAGGCCAGTCCGAGCCAAGCCCCCAGGAACAGCGCCAGCAACAGCTGGTAATCGATGATCTCGTGCAGCGTGACCGTGAGGTACGCACCCATGAGCAGGCTCACGCAGCCGTTGGCGGGCAATATGCCGGTGCGCCCACCTACAGTTTCAAACGTGGCCCTGACGGCCAGCGCTATGCCGTTTCCGGCGAAGTCAGTATCGATACCGCTCCCGTTCCCAATGACCCCGAAGCGACTTTGCGCAAAATGGAGATCGTCCAGCGTGCAGCGCTCGCACCCATGGAGCCTTCCCCGCAGGACCTGCGCGTCGCCGCGCTTGCCCAGGCGCAGGCCGCCCAGGCGCGCGTTGAACTGGCCGAGCAGCGTCGAGAAGAGGCCGCCATCGCAGTCGAGGAGCGTAAAGCCCGCGACGAGGCGCGTGAGATCGAGGATCAGCCCGCCGAGCAGTCGCAGCAGGTACTGCCATCAGCGCCTAATCTTGATCTGTATCGGCGTCTGGGCGAACTGTCAGAGCCGCAATCGCGCATCGATCTGGTCGCGTAACCGGCCGATTGGCAGCGCTTGACAAGGGGGTGGCGTAAACGTATGTTTCAAACGCCTGTTTGATTGCTTGGGCCGCAGCATCGTGGCCAGGCAGCCGGGATTGATCCGGAAATCGACCGCCAAAGCCGGTCACCCCAACTACTAGGAATCCACCGCAGAGGTTTACCGTTATGCCTGACTACAAGGCCCCCTTGCGTGACATTCGTTTCGTTCGTGACGAGCTGCTGGGCTATGAAGCTCACTACCAGAGCCTGCCGGGCTGTCAGGACGCCACGCCGGACATGGTCGACGCCATCCTCGAAGAAGGCGCCAAGTTCTGCGAGCAGGTGCTGGCTCCGCTGAACCGTGTGGGTGACATCGAGGGCTGCACCTGGAGTGAATCCGGTGTGAAAACCCCAACCGGCTTCAAAGAGGCCTATCAGCAGTTCGTTGAAGGCGGCTGGCCGAGCCTGGCACATGACGTCGAGCATGGCGGCCAGGGTCTGCCTGAGTCGCTCGGCCTGGCCATCAGTGAGATGGTCGGTTCTGCCAACTGGTCCTGGGGCATGTACCCGGGCCTCTCGCATGGTGCGATGAACACCCTGAGCGAGCATGGCACCGATGACCAGAAGCACACCTACCTGACCAAGCTGGTGTCCGGTGAGTGGACCGGCACCATGTGCCTGACCGAGCCGCACTGCGGCACCGACCTGGGCATGCTGCGTACCAAGGCCGAACCGCAGGCCGACGGCACCTACAAGGTTTCCGGCACCAAGATCTTCATTTCCGCGGGTGAGCATGACATGGCCGACAACATCGTCCATATCGTCCTTGCCCGCCTGCCCGATGCGCCGGCCGGTACCAAGGGTATCTCGCTGTTCATCGTGCCGAAGTTCCTGCCGAACGCCGAAGGCGGCGTAGGCGAGCGCAACGCCGTTTCCTGTGGCTCCATCGAGCACAAGATGGGCATCCACGGTAACGCGACCTGCGTGATGAACTTCGACGGCGCCACCGGCTTCCTGATCGGCCCGGCCAACAAAGGCCTGAACTGCATGTTCACCTTCATGAACACCGCTCGTCTGGGGACTGCGCTGCAAGGCCTGGCCCACGCCGAAGTCGGCTTCCAGGGTGGCATCAAGTACGCGCGTGAGCGTCTGCAGATGCGTTCGCTGACTGGCCCGAAAGCACCGGAAAAAGCCGCTGATCCGATCATCGTGCATCCGGACGTGCGCCGCATGCTGCTGACCATGAAGGCGTTCGCCGAAGGCAACCGTGCCATGGTCTACTTCACCGCCAAGCAGGTGGATATCGTCAAGTACAGCCAGAACGAAGAAGAGAAGAAAGCTGCCGACGAACTGCTGGCTTTCCTCACGCCGATCGCCAAGGCCTTCATGACCGAAGTGGGCTTCGAAGCTGCCTCCCACGGCATGCAGATTTACGGTGGCCACGGCTTCATCGCCGAGTGGGGCATGGAGCAGAACGTCCGCGACTGCCGTATCTCCATGATGTACGAAGGTACCACCGGCATTCAGGCGCTCGACCTGCTGGGTCGCAAGGTGCTGATGACTCAGGGCGGCGCGCTGAAGAACTTCACCAAGATCGTGCACAAGTTCTGCCAGGCTAACGAAGGCAACGAGTCCGTCAAGGAGTTCGTCGAGCCGCTGGCCAAGCTGAACAAGGAGTGGGGCGACATCACCATGAAGATCGGCATGGCGGCGATGAAGGATCGCGAGGAAGTCGGTGCCGCTTCGGTGGACTACCTGATGTACTCCGGCTACGCCTGCCTGGCTTACTTCTGGGCCGACATGGCGCGCCTGGCTGCCGAGAAGCTGGCGGCCGGCACTGAAGATGAGGCCTTCTACAAGGCCAAGCTGCAGACCGCCCGCTTCTACTTCGCACGCATCCTGCCGCGCACCCGCATGCACGCTGAAGCCATGCTGTCGGGCGCCAGCAACCTGATGGAGATGGATGAAGAGCATTTCGCTCTGGGTTTCTGATCCGGTTCGGTTGAACCACAACGCCGCCCCTCGGGGCGGCGTTGTCGTTTTCGCGCATGGCACTGCAGCAAATGTCGCATCCTGTCGCTGTTTTAAATGAGCGAAGCAGGCAAAATGCCTTCATCGTTCGCTCAGGATGCCCGCGTGATGCGTCTGGCCAATCTGCGCTTCAGCCACTTCTTTTCCTCCTTGCCCTTGCTGGTCGGTGGAGTCGTGGCGGCGCGCCTGCCGGTGCTCAGCGAGTTTTTCATCTCCCTGTTCAATGTCCTGCCGACGCTGCTGTTACTGCTCGGTGGTGCGTTCTGCCTGGTCTATGGTCGCCAGCGCGAACTGTTCCTGCTTCTGGTGCTTTACGTTGGCTACTGCCTGCTGGATACCCAGGTCGATCACTATCGTAGTCATGGTGAGGTCCGGGCTGATGCGGCGCTGGTCTTCCATTTGCTCTGCCTGTTGTTGCCAATGCTCTATGCCCTCTATGGCTGCTGGGAGGAGCGCTCGCATCTGGCACAGGACATGTTTGCCCGTGCTCTGGTGTTGCTGGCGGTCAGTGCCGTGGCGTTCGGTCTGGCACAGCGTTATCCGCAGGGTATTGCCGAGTGGCTGGCACAGATTCACTGGCCGGCACTGCACGGTGCCTGGATGAGCCTGGCGCAGTTGGGTTACCTGCTGTTTGCCCTGGCCTTCATCGCCATGTCTGTGCAGTACCTGCGTCGGCCCAGGCCGTTGCATGCTGCGCAAGTGGTGGGCTTGTTCGGGTTGCTGTGGATGCTGCCGCAGGTGTTCATCCTGGCCAATGCGCTGCAGGTGATGATCAGCATGGTCATGCTCATGCTGGTCGCCGCCGTGGCGCACGAGGCTTACCAGATGGCTTTTCGTGACGAACTCACCGGGTTGCCGGGGCGGCGCGCGCTCAACGAGCGCCTGCAGCGTCTGGGGCGCGACTATGTGATTGCCATGGTCGACGTCGATCATTTCAAGAAATTCAACGACACCCATGGGCATGACGTCGGCGATCAAGTGCTGCGCCTGGTCGCCAGCCAGTTGCGCAAGGTCGGTGGCGGTGGCAAGGCCTACCGTTACGGCGGCGAGGAATTCACCCTGCTGTTCCCCGGCAAGAGCGTGGAGCAGTGCATGCCGCATCTGGAGGTCGTGCGTCTGGCCATCGAGCAGTACCGCATGCAACTGCGAGATTCTCAGAATCGCCCGCGTGATGACAGGCAGGGCAAGCAGCGCCGTGGCGGTAAGGCCGCAGGCGAGGTCTCTGTGACCGTCAGTATGGGGGTGGCCGAGCGCCAGGCCGAGCAGCGTTCGCCGCAAGAGGTGATCAAGGAAGCTGACAAGGCGCTCTACAGTGCCAAGACGGCTGGGCGGAACTGCATCCGTACTGCGGCGTATCGCCGGGGTGCGGTGAAGGTCTCCACGTCGTTCGACTGAGGCGGCTTATGGTGCCGCATTCAGGCGGCCAACGATGATTGTTGCCTGTTCGGTGGTAGCAGTAGCGTGGTGATACCTGACCGCCAACCCGAACGGAGAATCAACATGCCTGAGTACAAGGCTCCCCAGCGCGACATGCGCTTTCTGATCGACGATGTCTTCGATTTTTCTGCTCATTACGAGTCGCTGGGCGCCCACGAAGCCAGTCCGGATATGGTGGCGGCAATTCTCGAGGAAGGCGCCAAGTTCTGCGAGCAGGTGCTGTCGCCGCTCAATCGCAGTGGCGATGAAGAGGGCTGTGCTTTTGACAATGGGGTGGTGACCACGCCCAAGGGCTTCAAGGAGGCTTTCGCCCAATACACCGAAGGTGGCTGGATGGGATTGGCGGCTGATCCTGCCTATGGCGGTCAGGGGTTGCCGGAGTCGCTCGGGCTTGTCTTCAGCGAAATGGTCGGCTCGGCCAATCTCTCCTGGGGCATGTATCCGGGGCTGACCCAAGGGGCGATGTCGGCTATCCACGCGCATGGCAGCGAGGAGCAGAAACAGACGTACCTGACCCGTCTCACCGAAGGTCGCTGGACCGGTACCATGTGCCTGACCGAGCCGCACTGTGGCACTGACCTGGGTATCATCAAGACCCGCGCCGTACCGCAGGCGGATGGTAGTTACGCGATCAGCGGGACGAAGATCTTCATCTCCGCCGGTGAGCACGACATGAGCGAGAACATCGTGCATCTGGTGCTGGCCAAGTTGCCGGATGCGCCGGCCAGCACCAAGGGGATCTCTCTGTTCATCGTGCCCAAGTTCATGCCCGAAGGGGATGGCATCGGTGCGCGCAATGCGGTGAGCTGCGGCTCCATCGAGCACAAGATGGGCATCAAGGCCTCGGCTACCTGCGTGATCAACTTCGACGGCGCCACAGGCTACCTGATCGGGGAGGCCAACAAAGGCCTGGCCTGCATGTTCACCATGATGAACCATGCCCGCCTGGGCACCGGCATGCAGGGGCTTTGCCTGGGTGAGACCAGCTACCAGGGTGCCTTGCGCTATGCCCGCGAGCGCCTGCAAATGCGCGCCCTGACGGGTGCCAAGGCGCCGGACAAGGCCGCCGATCCAATCATCGTGCACCCGGATGTGCGGCGCATGCTGTTGACCATGAAGGCGTTCAACGAGGGTAACCGCGCGCTTGCCTATTTCACCGCGCAACTGATCGACACTGCGCACCGTGCAGAGAGCGCCGAGGCGCGCCAGGAGGCGGAGAACCTGCTGGCCTTCCTCACACCGATCTGCAAGGCGTTCATGACCGAGACCGGCCTGGAGGCCACCAACCATGGCATGCAGGTGTTCGGTGGCCACGGTTACATCCGCGAGTGGGGTATGGAGCAACTGGTGCGCGATTGCCGTATCGCCCTGATCTACGAAGGCACCAACGGTATCCAGGCGCTCGACCTGCTTGGCCGCAAGGTGCTGGGCAGCCAGGGCAAGCTGCTCACGGGCTTCACCCGTCTGGTGCACAAGTTTTGTCAGGCTCAGGCCGAGCATCCACAACTGGCTGCCCAGGTGGCCCAGTTGGCTGCACTGAACAAGCAATGGGGCGAGCTGACTCAGCAAATCGGCATGGCGGCGATGAAGAACCCGGATGAAGTGGGCGCGGCGTCCGTCGATTACATGATGTATTCGGGTTATGTCACGCTGGCTTATCTCTGGTTGCGCATGGCGGTCGCCGCCCAGGAGAAAGTGGCAACAGGTGAGGACGACGGTTTCCACCAGGCCAAGCTGGTCACCTGCGCCTTCTACTTCCAGCGCATCCTGCCGCGTACCGAAGCCCATCGTCAGGCCATTGGGGCCGGCAGCGCCAGCACCATGCAACTGCCGGAAGCCTACTTCGCCTTCTGATCAGTGCTTATGGTCGAGCGGCCCGCCATCTGGCGGGCCTTTTCATTTCAGCGCCTATAAACGAAATTTGGATCATTGGTCACAACACGACCCTATGTGTCTGGAGTGTTGTTGCATTAAACTCGGCCTCCTATCGTCAGTCCGTTTTCCCGAGGATGTGTCATGGCCGATTACAAAGCCCCCCTGCGCGACATGCGCTTCGTGC
>CAZIZA010000050.1:0-16707 GCA_964543555.1 uncultured Pseudomonas sp. | reverse complement strand
CGCGGGCTTCGATCTCTTCCTTGCTCGGCGCACTGCCGAACAGGCGACCGAAGAAACCAGGCTTCTCTTCCCTGACCTGGGCGCCTTCAGCGAGGTTGATGTAGTACAGGCCAAGGCTGCGGTTGAGATCGTCGACCCGTACGTCGCCCAGTTCGAGCGAACGACCAACGCCGGACCAGGCGCGGTCGAAGTCGGCGCCAAGGTTGAGTACCGGGTTGCCATTGCCGTCTTCGCTCAGGCTGACGCGGCTGGGGGCGTCGAAGTCGCGCGCGGCGAGCAGCGATACGGAACCGCCCTGCTCTACGCCACGGGCCATGCTGACCAGCATTTCGTCGAGCAGTGCGGCCTCCAGATTGGCGTTACCGCTGCCTGCCACGAAGTCGACATCGGCGCTGCTCCCAGCGTTACGCACGGCGCTGGTGACGAAGACTTCACTGGTGTTGCGCTGCACGCCTGGCTCGATGCGCACGCGCACGCGCGTTTCGGCACCCGCTGCAACATCGCTGACACGGCTGCTCAAGCTACGCGCCATGCCTGCGGACAGTTCGTCGAAACGTTGCCAGATGGTAGTGAATTCGCCCACCTGCGGACGCTCGCTGGCGATACGGAAACCGTTGTCCTCGAAGAACTGGCGCGCCAACGGCCAGACTTCGGCCGGTACACGCTGCGCCACGACCCAGCGCGAATCGCCACTGCGCTGCAGGCTGAACTCGCGCTCATCGGCACGCACCTGCAGGCCTTGTGGGCGCGGTACGTCGAACTTGCCAGTGGTCTGGGCGCTGCTGGATACCTGGACAGGCACCGGCAGCAGTGGGTCAAGGCGCTTGGCCTGGACATCGGCCGGCAATTGCATCGGTGCTGTCTGGCGCGCTTCCAGGTAGTCGCTGCCGCGATCACGGAAGTAGCCATTTTCACCCCAGAGCCAGCCGCAACCGCTGGTGCTGGAGACGATCAGAGCAAGGGCGGAGAGTCCGGCCAGTCGCTTCATGCGTAGAATCCTTGAGTTAAGCCAATACACCGCACTGGCGCATGGCCTGGCGCAGCGGTTCGTGACAGCGCGGGCTGAGCCAGGTCAGCGGCAGACGAATACCGTCGCCCATCAAGCCCATTTCGTGCAGCGCCCATTTCACCGGAATCGGGTTGGATTCGAGGAACAGCGCCTTGTGCAGCGGCATCAGACGGTCGTTGATGGCGCGGGCGATGGCCGCCTCGCCACGCATCGCCGCCGCGCACAGGTCACTCATGGCGCGCGGCGCAACGTTGGCGGTGACGGAGATGTTGCCCTTGCCGCCCAGCAGCATCAATTCGACAGCAGTGGCATCGTCGCCGGAGTAGACAAGGAAATCCTTGCTGACACGGTCCAGTACGTCCTGGGCACGCTGCAGGTCGCCGGTGGCTTCCTTGATGCCGATGATGTTGTCGATCTTCGACAGGCGCTCGACGGTCTCCGGCAGCATGTCGCACACGGTACGACCCGGCACGTTGTAGAGAATCTGCGGGATGGATACGGCTTCAGCGATGTGGCGGAAATGCAGGTACAGGCCTTCCTGGGTCGGCTTGTTGTAGTACGGGGTGACCAGCAGGGCGGCGTCAGCGCCAACGTCCTGGGCGGCACGGGTCAGCTCGACCGATTCGCGGGTGGAGTTGCCGCCGGTACCGGCAATCACCGGGATACGGCCGGCAACCTGCTTGACCACACGCTTGATCACTTCGATGTGCTCGGGCACTTCCAGCGTGGCGGACTCACCGGTGGTGCCGACCGCGACGATGGCATTGGTACCCTCCTGCAGGTGGAAATCCACCAATTTGCTCAGGGCCTCCCAATCGAGACCACCCTGCGCATCCATGGGCGTGACCAGTGCCACCATACTGCCCGCAATCATGCAACCGCTCCTGCCGGAAAAATTGAGCCGTAATGGTACTGGTGCCACCAGTCCGGCACAAGCAACGGACAGGGGCTATCAGGGCGTTTAAAAGCAACCAGCCTCTTTTGATGGCCTGCCAAAGGTACTGACCGTCGTCCGATGTAGCCGGCTGCGCCATTCCCCTCGGCGGTGCTTTTCGCTAACCTGCTGCCTTTGGTTCGTGGCTGCTCATGTGCGAACCGTTCATCGCTTTAGGAAGGCTGCATGTCCACCCCCCCCGTTCGCGAACAATTCCTTGTCATCAGCGCACTTGGCCGAGATGCCATGGCCCTGACCAACCTGCTCAGCCGCACCAGCCATGAGAACCGTTGCGCGGTCATCAGCACACGCCTGAGCCGCCATGGTGAGTACAGCGCACTGGTGCTGCAGGTGTCCGGTAGCTGGGATGCACTGGCACGCCTGGAGTCGAGCCTGCCGCTGTTGGCCAAGAAGCATGATTTCAGCGTGGACCTGGCGCGCAGCGGCGCTGCAGAGGTGCGCCCTCAGGCGTTGCCGTATGTGGCCTACGTCAGCGCGGTGTATCGCCCGGACATTCTCAACGAGCTGTGCCAGTTTTTCATCGATCACCGCGTCGAGCTGGAAGCCCTGACCTGTGACACCTATCAGGCGCCGCAAACCGGCGGCACCATGCTCAACGCTACGTTGACCGTGACGTTGCCAGCCGGTACGCAGATCAGCTGGCTGCGCGATCAGTTCCTGGATTTCGCTGATGCGCTGAATCTCGATGCGTTGATCGAACCCTGGCGCCCACAGAACCCCTGATAGCCTAAGCAAGGAGTTTCCATGTCCGTTGAACTCGACAAAGCCGTTGCCGACTTCCAGGCCGAGGCCACCAGTGGCCAGCAGGTCAAGCTGTCCGCGCTCAAGGGCCAGCAGGTCGTGCTGTATTTCTACCCCAAGGATGCCACGCCAGGCTGCACCACCGAGGGCATGGACTTCAGTGCTCGCTTCGAGCAGTTCAAGGCCGCCAACACCGTGATCTTCGGTGTGTCGATGGACAGCCTGAAGAAACACGAAAGCTTCAAGTGCAAGCAGGCCTTCCCCTTCGAACTGATCAGCGACGAAGCCCACCAACTGTGCGACCAGTTCGGCGTCTATCAGGTGAAGAAGAACTACGGCAAGGAATACATGGGCATCGTGCGCAGCACCTTTCTCATCGACAAGGACGGTGTGTTGCGTGAAGAGTGGCGCAACGTCAAGGTCGCCGGCCATGTCGACAAGGTGCTGGCAGCCGCCGAAGCCCTGAATAAAGGCTGACGTCCTGCCCAGCACATGAAACGCCGCGACGGCCCATGTCCGTCGCGGCGTTTTTTTTCGGCGCCAGCCTGTTTTGACTTCGACACAGCAAATGCGCAGGTGCGGTGCCTTGCCGCCAACATGGCCAATTCGCACATCACCCGGCCCGGAGTTGCACAAGGCTGCGCCGCCCCCTGGCATGGGGTTTGCCGTCGGCGTCTCAGTCGGCGGATACCGGCTCGGTACGCGGCCAGGCGTTGATCACGGCCTTGAACAGAGTCGCCAGCGGGATGGCGAAGAATACGCCCCAGAAGCCCCACAGACCGCCGAACAGCAGCACCGCGCAGATGATCGCTACCGGATGCAGGTTGACCGCTTCGGAGAACAGCAACGGCACCAGCACGTTGCCATCTAGCGCCTGAATGATGCCGTAGATGACCATCAGATACAGAAACTGATCGCTCCAGCCCCACTGAAACAGGCCAATCAGCGCCACCGGCACAGTCACCACCACCGCACCGATGTAAGGCACCACT
This sequence comes from uncultured Pseudomonas sp., assembly GCA_964543555.1. GTDB lineage: Bacteria > Pseudomonadota > Gammaproteobacteria > Pseudomonadales > Pseudomonadaceae > Aquipseudomonas. The sequence goes on along the minus strand of CAZIZA010000050.1, from coordinate 13,010 downwards.
ACCGACAACCCGACCAGCAGTGCCAGCAGCGCGGCATAGTTGAGGCCCAGATAAGCGAAGGCGATGTAGGTCACCACCCCACAAATGATGATTTCGATGAACTTGCCACGAATGTAATTGGCGATCTGCTGATTCATCTCCTGCGCCACCTGGGTAATCAGCGCGCGCTCGCGCGGCAGATAGCTGCGGAACCAGCGACCGATCTGTTCGCGATCCTTGAGGAAGAAGAACACCAGAATCGGCACCAGCACCAGGTAGATCATCACACTGACCAGCATCGGCAGGCTGGAGAGGGAAAACGACAAGGCCCACTGGCCAAACTTGCCGGCCTCGCCGCGCATGCTGTCGATCAGTTGCACGATCTGCGCATCGGTGATCAGGTTCGGGTAACGCTCCGGGAGCAGCAGAAACACCGCCTGCCATTCCGCCGCCATGCGCGGCAGCTCGTTGAACAGCGTGCTCAACTGCTGCCAAAGCAGCGGCATGAGCACCAGCAGAAACACCGTCAAGCCGCCCATGAACAGGGTGAAAACCAGCCAGACAGCCAGCACCTGCGGCACCTTGAGGCGCTCCAGAGCATTGACCAGGCCTTGCATGAGAAAGGCCAGCACCAGACCGGTAAGCACAGGCGCGAGCATACCGCCGAGTGTCAGTACCACGGCGAAACCCAGCACCAGCAGCACTGCCAACACAACTGCCTGCTCATCGGAGAAGTAGCGGTGCAGCCAGTCGCGAATAACCTTGAGCATCAACAATCCTTAATCTGCAAAAGAGCCATGCTCTTTATTGGCCTGCATCACGGGGCGCGGCTCAGGCCTTACGCAACCAGTAACGATAAACACCCGCTTCGACCTCCTCATGCAGCAGTGCATGCCCGGCGAGGCTGGCAAAGGCACGGAAGTCGCGCTGCGAGCCTGCATCGGTAGCGCTGACCATGAGTACGGCGCCACTGGCCAGACGATTGAGTTCGAGCTTGGCTTTGAGCAATGGCAGCGGACAGGTCAGCCCGCAAGCGTCGAGTTCGGCATCGAAGGCCGGTACGTCTGTCATCATCAACTCCTGATAGGTCGGCTAGGATAACCAAGGCGCCGCAACCCTGGCCAGCACAGTAGCAGGCCGGCTAAAGTAGCCCCTTTGCCGCCCGAGAGCCTGAGTGCATGAATCTTCTGCGCCCCACCCTGCTGACGCTGGCCTGCCTGTTTGCTGCCCATGCGGGTGCCAGTGACCTGCCGTCGCTTGGCGATGCCAGCTCCTCGATCGTCTCGCCCCAACAGGAGCATCAGCTCGGCCGTGCCTGGCTCGGTCTGCTGCGCGGCCAGGTGTCGCAACTCGACGATCCGCAGCTCAAGGATTTCGTCGAGACCAGTGTCTACAGCCTGGCGGAAACCAGCCAGTTGCAGGATCGCCGCCTGGAGTTCGTCCTGCTCAACAGCCCGCAACTCAACGCCTTCGCCGCACCCGGCGGGATCGTCGGGGTCAATGGTGGCCTGTTCCTGTATGCGCAGACCGAGGCCGAGTACGCCTCGGTGATGGCGCACGAACTGGCGCACTTGTCGCAACGTCACTTCGCCCGTGGCGTGGAAGCGCAGCAACGCATGCAACTGCCGCTGATGGCGGCCATGCTCGCGGGCATCGTCGCCGCGGCGGCAGGTGCGGGTGATGCCGGCATCGCCACCATCATGTCGACTCAGGCTGCGGCCATTCAGGAACAGCGGCGCTTCTCCCGGCAGAACGAGCAGGAGGCCGACCGTATCGGCCTGGTCAATCTTGAAAAAGCCGGCTATGACCCGCGCGCCATGCCACTGATGTTCGAACGCCTGATGCGTCAGTACCGTTACGACGCCAAGCCGCCGGAGTTCCTCCTGACGCACCCGGTTTCGGAGTCGCGTATTGCCGACACCCGCAACCGCGCCGAGCAGTACCCGGTGCAGGGCCGCGAAGACAGCCTGCGCTATCAGTTGATGCGTGCACGCGTGCAACTGACCTACGAAGAAACACCCGGGGTCGCCGCCAAGCGCTTTCGCGCCATGCTCGACGAGAACCCCGGCCTCGATGCTGCACGCTACGGCCTGGTACTGGCGCAGATGAAAACCGGCCAACTCGCCGAGGCCAGCGAGACCCTGGCGCCGCTGCTGAGCAAAAGCCCTGACGACATCACCTACAACCTGGCGCAGATCGAGCTGGACATGGCGGCCAACCGCCTGGATGCCGCCGAGCGTCGTCAGCAACGGCTGCTTACTCTCTATCCGAGCAACTACCCGCTGCAGCAGGTACGTGTCGACCTGCTGCTCAAGCAGCAGCGCGTGGCCGATGCCGAGCGTGCCCTGGATAATCTGCTCAAAACCCGCGCCAAGGATCCGGACGTCTGGTACCAGGTCGCCGAAGTACGTGGCCTGAGTGGCAATACCATCGGCCTGCATCAGGCGCGTGCGGAGTTCTTCGCCCTGGTCGGCGACTACAACCAGGCCATCGAGCAGTTGGACTTCGCCAAACGCCGCGCCAGCAACAACTTCCAGCTGGCCTCGCGCATCGATGCCCGTCAGCGCGAACTGGCCGATGAGAAGCGCCTGGTGGAGCAGATGCTGCGCTGAGCTTGGGTGCGTAGCCCGGATGAAATCCGGGGGCGTTCCTGAGCCTGACTCCAGATTGCATCCGGGCTACGGGTTTCCGTCTAGCGCGACAGGCAGAAGACTCGCGGCGCTACCGCCCTCTCCCCAACCCCTCTCCCATGAATGGGAGAGGGGGAGCACATTTGCGCAGAACCTGGATGTGTAGCCCGGATGAAATCCGGGGGCGCTCTTGAGCCTGACCCCGGATTGCATCCGGGCTACGGGGTTCTGCCTATCGCGACAGGCGGACGACTTGCGGCGCTACCACCCTCTCCCATGAATGGGAGAGGAGGAGCACATTTGCGCAGAACCTGGATGCGTAGCCCGGATGAAATCCGGGGCGTTCCTGAGCCTGACCCCGGATTGCATCCGGGCTACGGGGTTCTGCCTAGCGCGACAGGCGGACGACTTGCGGCGCTACCGCCCTCTCCCATGAATGGGAGAGGGGAGCACATTTGCGTAGAACCTGGATGCGTAGCCCGGATGCAATCCGGGGCGTTCTTGAGCCTGACCCCGGATTGCATCCGGGCTACGTAACCTGTGAATGCGGCGCAGCAAAAAGAAAGAGCCCCGCACTTGGCGGGGCTCTTTCGTTTCAGAGGACGGCTCAGGCGCTTTGCGCCAGGTCCATCAGCTCGCGATTGGCTACCGCGTACATGGCGTAGTCGGTGCCAGTGGCCGAGCGCAGCTCAGCCAGCATCACCTTCCAGCGATCCACCAGGCGTTGATGCTGATCGAGCCACAGGGCCACGCGTGCCTCGATCTCCTGTGGACCATCGGCCATCTGCAGCACCGACACGGTAATCGCACGCTGCTGCCAATCCAGATCATCACGGAAGGCTTCGCGGGCCAACGCTTGCCAGTTGGTTTCAACCGGCAGGCTGGTGATCTGCTGCAGATACCAGGACAGATCCAACGCACCGCCGACGGCGAAGTAGGCAGTGGCCACCTCGCTGGCATCCTTGCCGGTGACATCCGCCGCTTCGATGATCGGCAGCAGGGTGTACAGGTGGCTGGTGCCAGCGACCACGCGGGCCAGTTCTTGCGGCGTGCCGGCTTCGACGAAGCTCTGGTAACGCGCCAGCCACTGTTCGCGGGCCGGGCCTTCGAGCAGCTCGTCCAGACGGCCAACCAGCGCCTCGATACGCGGTGCGAAATGCGCCACGTCACGGGCAGCGTCCAGTTCATTACGACGACTGCGCAGGAACCAGCGGGTCGCGCGACGCCCCAGGCGCATCAGTTCGTCCATCAGTTGCAGTTGCAGATCGGCCGGCACCTTGTAGTCCAGCGCCTCGATCTGTGCCCACCAGTACGGCAGGCGGAACAGGTCACGCACGATGACGTAAGCACCGGCAACGTTGGCCGCGCTCATGCCGGTGGATTCCTTCAGGCGCTGCACGAAGGTGATGCCCATGTGATTGACCAGATCGTTGGCGATCTGCGTGCTGACGATCTCGCGCTTGAGGCGATGGCGGCTCATGGCATCGCCAAACTTCTCACTGAGAATCGCCGGGAAGGCGGTTTCCATTTCGCGGGCCAGGTAATCGTCATCCGGCACCTGGGACTTGAGCAGTGACTCCTTGAGGTCGATCTTGCTGTAGGAGATCAGCACCGACAGTTCCGGACGCGTCAGGCCACGACCACTGGCAGCACGCTCGTTCAGCTCTTCGTCCGAGGGCAGGAACTCCAGGGCGCGATCCAGCTTGCCGGCAGCCTCCAGCGCATTCATCAGGCGTTTGTATTCGCTGATGCGTTCGCGGGCGCGACGCTCGGCCAGCGACAGCGCCTGGGTCTGCTTGTAGTTGTTGCCCAGCACCAACTCGGACACATCGTCGGTCATCTCGGCCAACAGCTTGTTGCGCTGCTTCTCGGTCATGTCGCCAGCCGCCACGATTTCGCCGAGCAGGATCTTGATATTGACCTCATGGTCGGAGCAGTCCACGCCACCGGCGTTGTCGATGAAGTCGGTGTTGCTGGCACCACCATTCAAGCCGAATTCGACACGGCCAAGCTGGGTCATGCCCAGGTTACCGCCCTCGCCCACGACCTTGGCGCGCAGTTCGCGGCCGTCCACACGCAGGGCGTCGTTGGCCTTGTCGCCGACATCGGCGTGGCTTTCCTGGCTGGACTTGACGTAGGTGCCGATACCGCCGTTCCACAGCAGGTCGACCGGTGCCTTGAGCAATGCATTGAGCAACTCGGTGGGCGCCAGCTTGTCGGCGGCGATGTCGAAGCGTTCCTTCATCTGCGGGCTGATGGTGATGCTCTTGGCACTGCGCAGGAAGATGCCGCCACCTTCGGAGATCAGCTTGGCGTCGTAGTCGGCCCAGCTCGAACGGGGCAGATCGAACAGGCGTTTGCGCTCGACGAAGCTCTTGGCCGCATCCGGGTTCGGGTCGATGAAGATATGCATGTGGTTGAAGGCAGCGACCAGTTGCAGGCTCTCCGACAGCAGCAGGCCGTTGCCGAACACGTCGCCGGCCATGTCGCCGATACCGATCACGGTGACGTTGTCCTTCTGCACATCGATGCCGCGCTCGCGGAAGTGGCGCTGCACGCTGACCCAACCGCCCTTGGCAGTAATGCCCATGCCCTTGTGGTCGTAACCGGCCGAACCACCGGAAGCGAAGGCATCGCCCAGCCAGAACCCGTATTCGGCGGCAATGCCGTTGGCGATGTCGGAGAAGGTCGCGGTGCCCTTGTCCGCTGCAACTACCAGATAGGGATCGTCGGCATCGTGACGAACCACGTTCACCGGCGGCACCACGGCGCCGTCCTTGAGGTTGTCGGTGATATCCAGCAAGCCACTGATGAAGATGCGGTAGCAGGCGATACCTTCGGCCATCACCTCGTCACGCGAACCACCAATGGGCATCTTGCGCGGTACGAAACCGCCTTTGGCACCCATCGGCACGATCACCGCATTCTTCACCTGCTGCGCCTTGACCAGGCCGAGCACTTCGGTGCGGAAGTCTTCTTCACGATCCGACCAGCGCAGGCCGCCACGGGCGACGTCGCCGAAGCGCAGGTGCACGCCCTCGACACGCGGGCTGTAGACGAAGATCTCGAACTTCGGCACCGGACGCGGAATATCCGGAATCAGGCGCGGGCTGAGCTTGAAGCTGAAATAGGACTTGGCCGCGCCATTGCCATCGGCCTGGAAGAAGTTGGTGCGCAGGGTGGCCTTGATCAGGTCCAGGTAACGACGCAGGATGCGGTCTTCGTTGAGCACGGCGACGTTATCCAGCGCAGTCAGGATGGCCTGTTCGAGCTTCTGCTGCTTGTCTTCCAGATCCTCGGCGGTGAGCTTGCGGGCGAGGTAGAAGCGGGTGCGGAACAGGCGCACCAGCTCTTTGGCAATATCGGCGTGGTTGATCAGGGTCGCGGCGATATAGCTGAGGTCGAAGCCCAGGCGGATCTGCTTAAGGTAGCGTGCATAGGCTCGCAGCAGCGCCACATCGCGCCAGGGCATGGCGGCAGTCAGCACCAGGCGGTTGAAGGCGTCGTTCTCGGCATCGCCACCGACGATGTGAATGAATGCATCCTGCAGCGTGTCGTTGAGCTGCTGGATATCGACGTCCAGGCCTTCGGCGTAGGTAAAGGCGAAGTCGTGAATCCAGAACTCGCGACCGTCGTTACGGCGCAGCTTGTAGGGGAACTCGCCGAGCACACGCAGGCCGAGGTTTTCCAGAATCGGCAGCACGTCGGACAGCGGCAGCGGCGTATCGGCGTGATACAGCTTGCAGTGCAGTTGCTGGTCACCTTGAGCCAGCGGCTGATAGAAGCTCATCACCAGCGGTTTGTCATTGCTCAGGCTGAGCAGGTGCTGCATGTCCACCACCGCCGAATGCGGGGCAAAACGCTCGCGGTAACCTGCCGGGAAGCCATCGGGAAACTCGGCAAGCACGCTGGTGCCCTGGGCTTCGCCGAGGCTTTCGACCATCAGCCCGACGTAGTCGTCTTTCCACGAACGGCAGGCCTGGATGACTTCCTTCTCCAGGAGCAGGGGGTCGATCTGGGCTTTATTCTTCGGGTCAACGCGCAGGATGAACTGCACGCGCGCCAACACCGACTCGGAGAAGAAGGTCCAGAACTCGCAATCGGTAGCCTGCAGACGCTCCATCAGCACCTGCTGGATCTTCATACGCGTTTCGGTGGAGTAGACGTCGCGCGGCACGTAGGCCAGGCAGTAGCAGAAACGGCCATAGGGATCACGACGCAGGAACACACGGATCTTGTTGCGCTCTTGAATCTGCACGATGGCCAGTGCCGTGCTGAACAGGTCGTCCACCGGGGTCTGGAACAGATCATCGCGCGGCAGCACCTCCAGTACCTGGGCCAGTTCCTTGCCCAGGTGGGCACTGCTGTCAAAGCCCGAACGCTGCTTGATCACGTCCACCTTGCGGCGGATGTAGGGGATGTTCCACACACTTTCGGCGTACACCGACGAGGTGTACAGGCCCATGAAGCGGCATTCCTTGACCACGTTGCCCTTGGCGTCGAGTTCGCGGATGGAAACGAAATCCGGGTAGGCCGGTCGGTGCACCCGGCTCGGTACCGCGGCCTTGGCAAAGGACAGCAGTTGCGGCTCGCGCAGGTAGGCTACCGCCTCAGGCTCGATGTGCAGATCCTCGGCCGACAGGCCGGTGCGCAGGCGCTTGGACAGGCCGAGCAGGGATTTCTCGTCATAGACGATGCTGCCACCATCGGCGGTCGGTACGACGGTGAATTCCTCGTAGCCGAGGAAGGTGAAGTGGTTGTCCAGCAACCAGTTCAGGTAGATCTTGATTTCATCCAGTTCGGCCTTGTCCACCTTGAGCTTGGCGCGATCCAGCCAGGCCAGCAGCTCACGAGCCTTGGCTTTCATCGGCTGGAAGTCGGCAACGCTCATGCGCACGTCGCCAAAGACTTCGTGGATGGCTTTTTCCAGAGTTTTCAGTTCGGCCGCACTGGAGCAGCGGTCGATTTCCAGGAACATCAGCGCTTCTTGTCGCACACCCTCGGCCTGCGTGCCACGCGGCAGAATCTCCAGCAACTGACCGCTCTTGTCACGGCGCACGCTGAACACGCTGTTCTGCAGGGTGTGAATGCTGTAGCCGTGTCGGTTCAGCTCCATGCGCACCGAGTCAACCAGGAACGGGATATCGCCATGCAGTATTTCCACCGCCGTGTGGGTGGACTGCCAGCCGTGCTTCTCGTAATCCGGATTGAAGGTACGTACTTGCGGCTTGGCAGGGTCGAACTGATCCAGCATGCGCCAGGCCGACAATGTGCAGCCGACCAGATCGGACAAACGCCGCTGAGTCAGTTCATCGAGCGCGATGATGCCGAAGAACTGTTCGGCGAACAGGGCAACTTGTGGTAACGCCTGCTCGCTCACGTGCTGAGCCAGAGCCGCTTGCAGTTGGTGCTGAAAGTCGGCTTTGCTGGCCGCCGTAAAGAACGCCATGGTTGTGCTCCATTGGGCTGATTGTTCGACAGGAGGTCTGGATCACTGCCGTTAAGTATTAGTTCAACGTTAGTCCATGAAGCGACGATGACGAGTCGCATGCGGACCGGCGTGAAAGGCGCGACCCATGAGTCACACATAGCCATTGAGCTTAACGAGGGTTGGCCCGCAATCGCTTGCGGCGCTGCGACATTTTCTTTCAAGGCTGCACCGATGCGGTGCACGACGGGTGAGAGCCTCAGGCAGGCGGCAGACCGAGCGCCCCTGAGACCATCAGCCGCGTCTTAACCCGGCACAGTCAGCGCAAAAGACAGACCAAGCATGGACTTCATTTAAGTTGTATGACAACTTGCCGATTCCTGAGCATCATCCTGAAGAAGATGGCGAGGCGTTATCGTGACTTTTCTACTGTCTTGGCAACAAAAATTTCGCGCCCTGATCGCACTCACGCTGGTAAGTATGTGCACCATGGCTGCGGTGTCCTTATGGGCTGGCCATAGCGTTAACAAGGCATTAAAGGGCCGTGAGGACGTCGCCGCATATGCCAGCGCGAGTACCGAGCTAATGAACCACTGGTGGCAACAGAACGCGCTGCGCCAACAGATCACCAGCGCCCGGCTCGAAGATTTCAATGGCGGCCTCGCTGGACTGCACGAGCTCATCAGACAACTTCTCGCACGCGCTGAAGCGCTGAAAGACGATGCCACCTTGCAACAAGCCCGAGAACTCCAGGCCATACTGCAGGAGGAACTGGGCCAGCAGCGCCAATGGCTAAGCCTCAATCAACAGCTGGGCCTCACACCCTTCGAGGGCCAGCGTCAGGCATTGACGGAAAAAGCCAGGGCGCTGGAGGCGATCAGCTTCGACCTGATCAAGCCCTATATCACCAGCGCGCTGAGTAGCCAGCGCGATTACCTGTCGACCTTCGACCCGGCCTTTGCTCAGATCACCCTCACAGCCATCGGCAAATTGCAGGCGCAGATCGCCGACCTCGAATGGCAAGACACGCCCATCGGCAAAAACGTGCAGGGCTTCGCCGATACCTTCGCCGATACCCATGACAGCATCGAGCGCATCAACACGACCAACCAGCGCCTGCGCCAGCTTGGTGAACAGTTGCAGACGCGCGTTGATGAGCAGGCCACAGCGCTGCAAAACGGTCTGTTGCTGCAGCGTACACAAGAGGCTGAGCAGGCTCGCCTGTCGGCGCTGTGGATCATGGGGCTGAGCTTCCTCGCCGTTGCCGCCCTGCTCTGCCTGACTCTGCTGCAGGCCTCACGCACGCTGGTCACGCGTCTGCGCACGACCATTGCGTTGCTCAGCCAGGCCGCTTCCGGCGATCTCTCCGGCACACTGCCTGTGGGCAACAACCCACGCGACGAATTCAACCAGCTGGCCACTGCCGCCAACCGCACGCTTCAGGGCATTGGTAGCATCGTTGCCGAGGTTGTGCGGGCCAACGGCGAACTGGGCCGCCTGCATCAGCACCTCGGCAACGCCATGCTGCAGTTGGGCGACAACAGCGCTCAGGTGGAACTGCAAACCGAACAGGCCGCCTCGGCCTCGCACCAGATCAGCGCCACACTCAATGACATGGCGCAGCGCACGGCGCAAGTCGGCAGCGCCACCAGCAGAGCTTATGATGCTGCCCGTGATGGCGGCGAGGTAATCGCCGCCAGCGTCGACAGCATGAGCCGCCTGGCGCAACTGATTCAGCACACCCACGCCCAGGTCGATGCGCTTGGCCAGAGCAGCACGCGGGTAAACGGCATTGTCGACGTGATCAACAGCCTGGCCGATCAGACCAACCTGCTGGCACTCAACGCGGCCATCGAGGCTGCGCGTGCCGGCGATGCCGGACGCGGCTTTTCAGTGGTGGCCGATGAGGTGCGCTCCCTGGCGCAGAAGACCGTAGCCGCTACCACCGATATCAGCGCCATCGTTGGGGAATTCCAGCAACAAACCCGGCACATGCACCAGTTGATGAGCAATGGCCTGACCCTGGCTGCCGACAGCGAGCGACATGCCGCTCAGGTGGCCGATGCCATCACCGCGATTACCGGCGCGATGGAGCAACTGAACGGCGAGATGAACCAGGTGGTCGTGGCCATCGAAGAAGTCTCCACCACCACCGAGGACATTGCCGACAAGATTGAAACCATTCATGTCCATACCGGGCAGAACAAGGCGCTGCGCCATGTTCTGGGCGATCACACTGACGGGCTATCGTCACAGGTCGGCGCACTGGAGCACAGCGCCAGCCAGTTCCGCCTGGCCTGACCACCGGCCAGCGCCCCTCAGGGCGCAATGGCCGCACATGACACCTCAATCAACCCCCTGAGCCGCGCAGCCGATAGCGGCTCGAGCGGCAAATGCAGTAAAGTCGGCGGCCTGCACGCGCGGCTTCGCAAGCCCGCTCATCCGCCAGAAGAGTCCGACGATGGAACACCGTGAAGCGCTGGTCGCGTTACGCCAATTTCTCTCCACCCAGATACTCGGCCAGGACAGGCTTATCGAACGCTTGCTGATCGCCCTGCTGGCTGACGGTCATCTACTCGTCGAAGGCGCGCCGGGCCTGGCCAAGACCAAGGCGATCAAGGAACTGGCCGAGGGCATCGAAGGTGAGTTCCATCGCATCCAGTTCACCCCCGATCTGCTACCGGCGGACATCACCGGTACCGAGATCTACCGCCCGGAAACCGGCAGTTTCGTGTTTCAGCAAGGGCCGATCTTCCACAACCTGGTGCTGGCCGACGAGATCAACCGGGCGCCGGCCAAGGTGCAGTCGGCGCTGCTCGAAGCCATGGCCGAGCGCCAGGTCTCGGTAGGTCGCTCGACCTATGACCTGTCGCCGCTGTTCCTGGTCATGGCCACGCAGAATCCTATCGAGCACGAAGGCACCTACCCGCTGCCCGAAGCGCAACTCGACCGTTTCCTGATGCACGTGAAAATCGGTTTCCCCGATGCGGCCGTGGAACGCAAGATCCTCGCCCAGGCCCGTGGCGATGCGCTCAATGGTGAGGCCAAGCCCGAGCACCGGGTCAGCCAGCAGGCGGTGTTCGCCGCGCGCAAGGAAATCCTCGGTCTGTACATGGCCGATGCCGTGGAGGAGTACCTGGTGCAACTAGTGATGGCCAGCCGCACCCCGGCCAAATTCGATGCCGAGCTGGCCGACTGGATTGCCTATGGCGCCAGCCCACGTGGCTCCATCGCCCTCGACCGTTGCGCCCGCGCTCATGCCTGGCTGGCCGGGCGCGACTTCGTCAGCCCGGAAGATATCCAGGCGGTGCTGTTCGACGTATTGCGCCACCGCATCATCCTGTCTTTCGAGGCGGAAGCCTCGGGGGTCGATCAGGACCGCGTGATCCAGCGCATCCTCGACGTGGTGGCGGTCGCTTGATGCAGCCGCGCCCCATGCGCCTGTGCCACGTAGCCCGGATGCAATCCGGGGCTGATCACGCGGCTTCCCCGGATTGCATCCGGGCTACGGGCTGAAGCCCATGCAAACCCCGGCCAGCCAACCCGGCATCCATATTGCCCTCGGCGAACTGATCGACATGCGCCACAAGGTGCATGAAGTGCCGCTGTTCTCCACACCGGCCCGACGCAGCCCGCTGATCGGCCTGCACCACTCCAAGCTGCGCGGGCGGGGGGTGGACTTCGATCAGGTGCGCGTCTATCAGGCCGGCGACGATGTACGCACCATCGACTGGCGCGTCACCGCCCGAACCCAGGAGCCGCACACCAAGCTCTTCCACGAAGAGCGCGAGCGCCCCATCTTCATCATCAGCGAACAAAGCCAGCGCCTGTTCTTTGGCTCCGGCCTGTGTTTCAAATCGGTGCTGGCCGCGCGCGCTGCCGCGCTGATCGGCTGGGCGGCATTGGGCCATAACGATCGCATCGGTGGCCTGGTGTTCGCCGATAATGAACATCACGAAGTCAAACCCCGGCGCAGCAAGCAGAGCCTGCTGCAACTGCTCAACCTGCTCGCCCGTGCCAACCAGGCGCTCGGTCCGGACAGCCAGACCAACATGGGCCGCGATACTTTCGGCCTGGCCCTGCGCCGTGCCCGCGAGGTACTGCGCCCCGGCAGCCTGGTGATCGTGCTCTGCGATGAACGCGCCCTCAGCGATAACGCCGAACAGCAACTCACCTTGCTCGCACGTCACACCGACCTGTTGCTGCTGCCACTCTCCGACCCACTCGACCACGCCCTGCCGGCTGCCGGCCTGCTGCGTTTTACCCAGAACGGCGCACAGTTGGAGCTCGACAGCCATAATGGCGACCTGCGCCAGGCCTATCGCGTCCAGGCTCAGGCCCGTGAAGCGCGCTGGCAGCGTCTGGCGCAGAAACTCGGCGTGCCGCTATTGCCCCTGAGTACGCAGTTCGAGTTGGTCGAACAGTTGCAGGAGCAGCTCAGCAGCCTGCACGCGAGAAAATCACTATGACGCCCCTCGACCAGCTCCAACCGCTGATCGACCCGCCACCCGTGGCCTGGTGGCCGCCGGCTCCAGGCTGGTGGTTGCTGGCCATGCTGCTGCCCTTGCTCGGCTGGGGACTCTGGCGTGTGCTGCGCAACTGGCGGAGGCGCCCGCGCAAGGCGGTCACAGAGCAGACACTCGATCCGCTGCGGCAGGCCGCACTCGACGAGTTGTCGCGCTTGAGCAAACCCTACGACGGAGCGCCTGCAGGCCCGTGGCTACAGCAACTCAACGCCCTGCTCAAGCGCCTGTGCCGCGAGCGCTACCCCGAAAGTGCCAGCCACACCCTGAGCAGCCGCGCCTGGCTGGCGTTTCTCGACAACCGCTGCCCGGCTGCCGGTCTGACCCGCTGGATGATCCTCGTCGATGGTAGTTACAAACCGCAGTGCACCCTGAGCGACAAAGCCATTGTCGAACTCGATCAGGCCATCGCCACCTGGATTCGCAAGCATGTTTGAGTTCGCCTGGCCC
>CAZIZA010000049.1:0-16939 GCA_964543555.1 uncultured Pseudomonas sp. | reverse complement strand
GGGGCAGGGCGACCCGGTGCAAAAACGACTGGGGGTTTGCCGAAAGCGTCAAGCCAAGGTCGTGAATGGATACGTCATGAGCAGACGGTCATTTGGGTTTGTACGCGCAATACCCCGGCCGAGGGCCGACCTTGGGGTGATGGCGGCAGGTATCCGGACGTTTTTCGTAGACGGTGCACAGGCGTGTCTTGCGGTCGAGGAACAGGCAGTCGTTGTTGGACATGCGCGTCAGGGTGAAGATGCCCGACTTTTGATTGAAGCGCTCGACGATGCCGTCTTTCTGCAGGCGTTTGGCGATGTTCTTCGGTGGTTCGCTACGCTCGAATTCGTCCACCAGCTCCAGGCGGATCAGGTCGTTCAGGCGTACCTCAACCGGCATGGTGCAACAGGTGGACATGCAGCTATGGCACATGTCGGCCGTGTATTTGGCCCAGGTTTCCAGGCGGTCGATCTCAGCAGCGGCTATCAGGCGAGGTTTTATCATGATGCTTGGGTAGGCCTGTCTTGTCGGCGGACTGTGCGCTTCGCGCGCGAGTCCGCCCTACGGTCACGGGGCGGCGATAATAGCGGGCGTGCAGCATTTGTGAAGCACCGGCTGGCGGCTGATCGTTTTGCGTTGTGCCTGTGAACGGCTTGGCAGTCGTCTCTCTGGGTATGGGTTGGGGCGACTCCTTATACTGGTGCCTGTTTCGGGCGCAGCAGGAGCGCGAGGCGACCTCTTTCTCAGGGCTGGGGCATAACGCATGCAATGGATTTTCATGCTGGTCGGTTTGGTGCTTGGCGTGGGCGCCAGCGAATCGGTCACCGGTGCGCTGCTTGGCGGGCTGATCGGCCTCAGTGTGGGGCAGGCGCTGCGCCTGCAAGGGCTGGAGACGCGCAATGCGCAACTGGCCGCGCAGCTCAAGGATTTCGCCGAGCGCTTTGACCGCGGTACGCGCGCCATTCACGAGCGCCTGGTCAAGGTCGAGCAGGGCGAGCGCAGTGAACCGGAGTCAGGCCCGCCCCCCGTGCCTGTTGAACCGCTTGCCAGTGCTGCTGCAGAACCATTAGCCGAGCCACGCTTTGCCGAAGAGGCTGCACCGGAGCTCGACTGGACGCTGGACCCCTTGCCAGAACTCGAAACGCCTCCTGTCGATGAGCCTGTGCCGCTGGCTGCCCAGGTCGCCCACGAGCCTGGGCCGGCTGTGCAACACAACCCCTGGCGTGAGCAGGCGCCGCGCGAACCGAGTCTGATCGGGCGTGGTTTCGCGGCGGCCAAGACCTGGCTGTTGGGCGGCAATACCGTGCTGCGCGTCGGTGTGGTGTTGCTGTTCCTGGGGCTGGCCTTCCTCCTGCGTTACGCCACCGAAGGTGTCGAGGTGCCGGTTGAGCTGCGCTATATGGGTGTGGCGAGCAGTGCCCTGGTCTTGCTGGGCCTGGGCTGGTGGCTGCGCCTGCGCAATCGCAGTTACGCTCTGGTGCTGCAGGGCACCGGCATTGCCGTGCTGTACCTGACGGTATTCGCCGCCATGCGCCTGCATCCACTGCTCGAGCCGGGCCTGGCCCTCGGCCTGCTGGTGGCGGTGACAGTGTTCTCGGCCATTCTCGCCGTACAGCAAAATGCTCTGGGGCTGGCGGCTGTGGCGGCGCTGGGTGGTTTTGCCGCGCCACTTCTCACCTCCACCGGCAGCGGCAATCATGTCGCGCTGTTCTCCTACTTTGCCCTGCTCAACGCCGGCATCTTCGCCATTGCCTGGTTCAAGGCCTGGCGCCTGCTCAACCTGATCGGTTTTGTCGGCACCTTCGGCATCGGTTTCGCCTGGGGGCTGCGCTCCTACACGCCGGAATTGCTGGGCAGTACGCAGCCGTTCCTGATTCTGTTCCTGCTGATGTATGTGGCCATCGGTCTGCTGTTCGCCCGCCGCACCCTGCGTGACGCGGCGGATGCGCCCGAGGCGCGTGACGCGCTGCTGCGCTGGTCGCTGCGCCGTGGTGATTACGTCGATGCCACCACGATGTTCGGTCCTCCGTTGGTCGGCTTCGGCCTGCAGGTGGCGTTGGTGCGGCATATCGAGTTCGCTGCGGCGTTCAGCGCGCTCGGCATGGGGCTGTTCTATCTGTTGCTGGCGCGTGGGCTCAAGGCGCGTGCCGGCGAACGGGCGTTGCTGCTGGTGGAAACCTGCCTGGCGCTCGGCGTGGTATTCGCCAGCTTGGCCATCCCGCTCGGCCTCGATGCACAGTGGACAGCGGCAGCCTGGGCGGTGGAAGGCGCCGGCATCTATTGGCTCGGTCTGCGCCAGGGGCGGCCACTGGCGCGTGCCTTCGCCCTGGTGCTGCAGTTGGGCGCGGCACTGGCCTTCGTCAGTGGGCTGGACGTTGGTTACGGCAGCCTGCTCGACGGTTCGCCGCTGGGCGCGCTGATGCTCGGCGCGGCGCTGCTGTTCAGCTACTGGCAACTGCGCCAGGCGTCGCAGGATGCCAATGCCTGGGAGAATCGTCTGCTGCCCTGGCTGGGGCTGGCTGGATTGGTATTTCTCTATCTGATCGCGCCGTTGTCGTTCGAGGCACCTGGCACCGCCATCGCCTGGGCGCTGGGCGGGCTGGCGACCTTGTTCGTCGGCCTGCGTATCGCCGCGCCAAGTTTCGTCTACAGCGCTTTCGCCATTCAGTTGCTCGGTGGGCTGCTGTTTCTCGGACAGATGGCGCTGGACTCACTGTTTGGTCGAGGCGGTTTCAGCGCTGGCTGGTTTGGTCTGCTGGCGGCGTCGATGGTCGGCCTGGGGCTGATCGCCGGTATGCTGCTGGCGGCGCGTGATCCGCTGATCCGCAAGAGTCGCCGCCTGCTCGGCGCCTTGTCGATGGTCATGCTGGTGGGGCTGGTGTTTATCAACCTGGCGGTGCTGTTCGTGCTGCCCTGGGTTGCGGCAGCGGCGGTGTGGGGCGGCACGGGCCTGCTGATTCTCTGGCTGGCGCTGTATTTGCAGCAGCGTGCGGCGTTCCTGTTCAGCCTGGTGCTGCAGGTTTTCGCCGGCCTGGCCTTCCTCGCCGCCGGGCCGCTGTTGCTGGCGGGCATCAGTGGCGAAGGCCTGTCGCCGTTGGCGCATACCGGCTTCTGGACGCCCGCCGTGCTCGGCCTGGCTGCGCAAGTCGGCGCCTGGCGCCTGCACAGCCTGGCGCGTAGCGGGCGCGAGACGGGGATCGATGGCGTCAGCCTGCTGCGTCTGGGCCAGTTGCTGTTGGCGTGGGGCGCGGCCTGGTGGGCACTGGCTTTGGCCAGTGAGGTAATGCGCTTCGTCAGCGTCGACCTGCAGGCCAGCGTGCTGCTGGTACTGGCCGCCGTATCGAGCCTGGCCTGGATGCTGCTCGCGCTGCGCACGGGCTGGCGCGACTTGGCGGTGCTGTGCAGCCTGCTGGCACCGGTGGCGGGCTTGGTCCTGATCTACTCCTGGCATCCCTTCTACCACCCGGCGGCGCATTTCGGCTGGCTGGGTTGGGCTGCCGTGCTGGTAGTGCATCTGTTGGCATTGAAGCGACTTGCCGAGCTGCTACCGAACAGGGCAGCCAGCGTCGCTCATGTGCTCGGCTGCTGGCTGCTGATCGGCGTGCTGGCGCTGGAGCTGCGCTATTTGCTGTTGAGCCTCGCCGAGCACTACAACGCCTGGCGCTGGCTGGGCTGGGCGCTGCTACCGACCGCCTATCTGTGGGCCATGGCTCAGGCCCGTCGCCTGCCTTGGCCGGTGGCCGGTTTCGAGCGCGAATACCGGCTATGGGCGGCGGCTCCGCTGGCGGCGCTGATGCTCGCCTGGTTCTGGCTGGCCAATGCCAACAGCGCCGGCGACAGCGACCCGCTGCCTTATCTGCCGCTGTTCAACCCGCTGGAGCTGGGCCTGCTGCTGTGCCTGGGCGCGCTGTTCGTCTGGGCCCGCGCTGCGCTACCGCGCCTGGGCCTGCAACCTGCGCGTGCACAGCAATGGGTGCAGGGCGTCGCAGGTGTTTCGCTGTTTGCCCTGCTGACCGTGATGGTGATGCGTACCGCGCACCAGTGGGGCGGCGTGCCCTGGCACAGCTCGGCACTGGTCGACTCGATGCTGGTACAGGCCGGCCTGTCCATCGTCTGGACTCTGATCGCCCTGGCGCTGATGCTGTTCGGCCACCTGCGCGTTCGCCGCGAGCTGTGGCTGGTCGGCGCCGCGCTGATCGCCCTGGTGGTGGCCAAGTTGTTCTTCGTCGAGCTGGGCAACCGTGGCGGCCTGGAGCGTATCGTGTCGTTCATCGGTGTGGGTGTGCTGCTTCTGGTGGTTGGCTACTTTGCCCCATTGCCGCCACGCCAGGCCGAAAAAACCGCTGCTGACGAACAGGAGTCTGCGCCATGAAGCTCATTAATTGGAGCCTGCTGTTGAGCATGTCGTTATCTGGGCTTGTTCAGGCTGGCGAGACACTTCAGGACTATCGGCAAAGCACCGTCCTGCAGCTTGTTGGCGACGGGCCCTGGTATCGCCTGGAGCTACCCTACGCCGCTCACCTTGCTGCCGGGCATGCTGATCTGCGTGATCTGCGCGTATTCGACAGCAACGGCCAGATGCAGCCTTATGCGCTGATTCCGGGGCGCAGCGAGACCGTGCAGCAGGAGCAGGCGCATGGCGTACGCTGGTTTCCTCTGCAGGGCCGTGCCGATGCCTCTGAAATGCCTGGCCTGCGTGTCGAGCGCAGTACCTCAGGGACGCTGATCGAACTGCGCGACGATGCACCGGCCGAAAGCGGGCAGCAACTGCGCGGCTGGTTGCTCGATGCCAGTGCCATCGATGCGCCCCTGGTGCGTCTGAATCTGGATTGGCGTGGGGCAGAGGAAGGGTTTCAGCGTTTCAGTATCGAGGCCAGTGATGATCTGCAGCACTGGCGCAGTTGGGGAGAAGGGCAGGTGGCGCGTCTGAGCTTCGCGGATGAGCGTATCGAGCAACGCGAGATCGATCTGCCCGGTCAACGCGCTCGTTATCTGCGACTGCTGTGGCGTAGCCCTGCCCAGGCGCCGCAGCTGCAGACCGTGACCCTGCGCAGCCAACGGCAGGCTCATCAGGCAGCGCCGCTGGTATGGTCCGAACCCCTGTCGCTGCAAACCAATGCCGAGGGGCTGTATCAGTGGCAGTTACCGTTGGCTCTGCCTCTGGAGCGACTGCGCATCGAGCTGGAACAGCGCAACATGCTGGTACCACTGCGCGTCGAGGCGCGCAGCAGTGATCAGGATGCCTGGCGTCATCTGGTCAGTGGGGTGCTCTATCGCTTGCCCGAAGCCGGGCGCGAGGTGGTGAGCGATGAGTTGGCCCTGCCCGGTTGGCCGGTGCGACAACTGCGTGTGCAGGTGGATGCCCGCGGCGGCGGCTTGGGTGTGGATACGCCACGCTTGCAGGTCGCGCTGCGTGCCACGCAACTGGTGTTTCTCGCCCGTGGCGAGCCGCCTTATCGGCTGGCGTTGGGTAGCTCGAGCGCGCAGTCGGCGGCCTTGCCACTGCACACTCTGATCCCTGGTTATCAGGCGGAGCGACTGGCCAGCCTTGGCCGTGCCGAGTTGACCGAGGCGTTTGCCTCTGCGCTAGAGCCACAAGCCGGCTCCGGCCAGGACTGGCAGCGTTGGGGACTCTGGGCTGTACTGTTAGTGGGCGTTGGGTTGCTGGCTGCGATGGCCGCCAGTGTGCTGCGCCGCACGCCGGACGTCTGAGAGACATGGACCAATAAAGCCCAGCTGCGGCAGGGCTTTTGCAGTATCTTAGGCACCCCGCGCCAATCCGGCATTGAAGGTCAGGAAGGCCCTTGCGTATTTCGATTCGCGTCATCGCCCAGTCGTCTTGTGTCGCGTGTGTACGTGATTCAAGTGCTGCCTCGCCGGGAATACGGAGGCGTCACTGATGCAGGCCTGCATGGCTTCCGGCTGGAGTTTCTCGGCACCGGTATTGGTGACGCTGCTGGTGTGCCTCGGCGTGATCCTGCTGGCGCACTGGGTGACCCGCCAGCGCGACTTTCCCGGACGTGAGAGTTTCATCCTGCTGCATCTGGCCAGCCTCTGGTGGATGGTTACTGCAGCGCTGGAAATGACCTTCCTCAGTGCCGACTGCAAGATGTTCTGGGCCAGCATGGCCTGGCCCGGCATCATTTCCACGCCCACCTTCTGGGCCGTCTTCCTCTGGCAATACGTCAACAGCATGCGTACGCCTTTGGCGCGCAGCAGCATCTTCGGGCTTAGCCTGGCGCCGCTTTTGGTCTGGGCACTGGCACTGAGCAACCCCTGGCATGGTCTGTTCTATGGTGCTGGCAGCGCACCAGTCGATGCCAGCCTGGGGGCTGCGGTGCGCTACGAGCATGGCCCGCTGTTCTACGCCACCGCCGTCTACGTCTACCTGTTCATGGCGTTCTGCATGGGCGTGGTGACGCGTGCAGCGGCGCTGAGTCAGGGGCTGCATCGTCGCCATTACCTGGCTTTCGTGCTGGTCACGGCAGTGCCCTGGGTGGCCAACATGGGGTATGTGGGATTTGGCTGGACCTTGTTCGGTTTTGACCCGACGCCCTTCAGTTTCGCCTTCACGCTGGTGGCATTTTCATGGCTGATCGTCGGTGTACGCCTGTTCGATCTGCTGCCAGTGGCGCGTCACCTGCTGCTTGATGCGCTCCTTGATCCGGTACTGGTGATCGATCCGTGTGGACGGGTGATCGAGGCCAACCCGGCCGCGCTGAAGCTGGCGGGTTTGCAGAGTGGGTGGGCGGGAACCCAGCTCGAAGAGTGGCCGGTCTTCGGTACGGATCTGCAGCGGTTGCTGCATGAGCACGGCAATCTCGACGATCAACCCCTGACGCTGACCAGCGCTGCGCGTTACTACGAAGTACGGGTGCGTGCCATCCAGCGCGCGACCCGCCATGGTCCGACCGTGCTCGGCCACATGCTCTACATCCGCGACGTGACCCAGCGTCACCTCAGTGAACTCAAGCTGGCCGAGGCCCTGGCCGTCAGTGAAGAGCGCCTGCGTACCATCAGCAGCCTGCATGAGCAACTGCGTGAGCAAGCCCTTTGCGATCCCCTGACCGGGCTGTACAACCGCCGTTATCTGGATGAGTTTTTCGCCCGTGAGCTGGCCCGGGCACAGCGTGAAAGTCTCCCGCTGGCACTGGCTCTCATCGATCTTGACCATTTCAAACGGCTCAACGACGAGTACGGTCATCTGGTCGGTGACGAGGTACTCAAGGCCGTTGCGCAGTACTTGCTGGATAACCTGCGCAGTACCGATGCGGTATTTCGCATCGGCGGTGAGGAGTTTCTACTGATTCTGCCGGGCGCCGATCCGGGTGAGGCGTGCGAGCGTCTGCAAGCGATCTGCGCACAACTGGCCACGCGTGAAATCGCCAGTCGTGGTGGTGATCAGCATGTCACTCTGTCTGCTGGTCTGGCACATTGGCCCCAGCAGGGGCAGGCGCTCGACGAGTTGCTGCAGATCGCCGATGCCGCGCTCTACCAGGCCAAGCGCGAGGGACGCAACCGGGTTTGCGATCTGTTGATCGAGGGTGGTCTGAGCCATCCATCCCGGCAGGCAGCATTGCGCGGCGAGTCGGGTTAAACTGCGCGCGATTTTTCCCCTTTCCGGAGCCGTCCATGTCCCGTGTCACCCTGAGCCGCTACCTGATCGAGCAGACTCGCAGCCACAACACCCCGGCTGACCTGCGTTTCCTTATCGAAGTCGTGGCGCGTGCCTGCAAGGCGATCAGCCATCAGGTGTCCAAGGGCGCCCTCGGCGGTGTGCTGGGCAGCCTGGACAGCGAGAACGTGCAGGGTGAAGTGCAGAAGAAGCTCGACGTGATCTCCAACGAGATCCTGCTCGAAGCCAACGAGTGGGGCGGCCACCTGGCCGGTATGGCCTCCGAGGAAATGGACAACGCCTACCAGATTCCTGGCAAGTACCCGAAAGGTGCCTACCTGCTGGTATTCGACCCGCTGGACGGCTCCAGCAACATCGACGTCAACGTGTCGGTCGGCACCATCTTCTCCGTGCTGCGTTGCCCTGAGCGCAATGGCCAGACCGGCGACCTGGGCGAGGAGGCCTTCCTCCAGCCGGGCACTCAGCAGGTCGCTGCCGGCTACGCCATCTATGGCCCGCAGACCATGCTCATGCTGACCCTCGGCGACGGCGTGAAGGGCTTCACCCTGGATCGTGAACTCGGCAGCTTCGTGCTCACCCACGACAACATCAAGGTGCCGGAGTCGACCAAGGAATTCGCCATCAACATGTCCAACCAGCGCCATTGGGAAGCGCCAGTGCAGCGCTATGTTTCCGAGCTGCTGGCCGGCGAGACCGGGCCGCTGGGACGTAATTACAACATGCGCTGGATCGCCTCGATGGTGGCCGATGTGCATCGTATTCTCACCCGCGGCGGTGTGTTCATGTACCCGCGCGACTCGCGTGACCCATCGATGCCGGGCAAGCTGCGCCTGATGTACGAAGCCAATCCGATGGCGATGATCATCGAACAGGCCGGTGGTGCTGCCACCGATGGCAGCCAGCGCATCCTCGACATCCAGCCCTCTTCCCTGCATCAGCGTGTGCCGGTGTTCCTCGGCTCCAAGGAAGAAGTGCTGCGTATCACCGCCTACCATCGCAGCTGATTCACCCTGGCCACCCGCTCTCCGTGGGGGTGGCCTGCCCTATCCGGCTGCACATCGTATCGCTGCCGTGCCGGGGAACCCGGCTCAGGTTTCTGCACTCCAAGCGAGCAAGTCGTCGCCGGCTATGCCAAGCTTGCTGGCATCTTCCCATCAGGAGTTGCACCCCATGAAGATGCGTTTTCTTGCTCTGTTCGCCTGCGCCCTGCTGGCCGCCTGCAGCAAGGTCAATCAGGAGAACTATTCCAAGCTCTCGGCTGGCATGAGCAAGGCCGAGGTGGAAAGCCTGCTGGGTGCGCCGGGCGAATGTGCCGGCGCCCTGGGGATGACCAGTTGCACCTGGGGCGACGACAAAGCCTATATCAGCGTCCAGTATGCCGGGGACAAGGTCTTGTTGTTCTCCGGCAAGGGACTCAAGTAAGCAGGAGCTTCCATGCGTTCGATCCTAATCGCCAGTGCCATTCTCGCCCTGGCCGGTTGCGCCAATTCCGGCACGGGCAGTATTCCCAAACCGCCACCGCAGACCATGCAGGTCGATCTGCAGCGCTACCAGGGCACCTGGTACGAACTGGCACGCCTGCCGATGTTCTTTCAGCGCAATTGTGTGCAGTCCGAGGCGCACTATGGGCTGCGTGACGATGGCCGCATCGACGTGACCAACCGTTGCCGCGACAAGGACGGTGAATGGATCGAAGCCAAGGGCGTCGCCGAGTCGCAGGTTGAAGGCAAGACCGACAAGCTGTGGGTGCGCTTCGATAACTGGGCCAGCAAGATCCTGCCGATCAAGGGCGACTACTGGGTGATCTACCGCGACGAGGATTACCGTGTGGCGCTGGTTGGCCACCCGCAGCACAAGTACCTGTGGCTGCTGTCACGCACCCCGGAAGTCGATCAGCAAACCCGCGACAAGCTGCTCAGCGTCGCCCGCGAGCAGGGTTACGTAACGTCGGATCTGATCTGGCGCCAGCCCGACTGAGGCGCCTGTAGCCCGGATGCAATCCGGGGATGTCTGCCCTGGATTTCCCGGATTGCATCCGGGCTACGCTTTCACTCCCAGTCCAGCCGCGCGAGTTTCCACTCGTTGCCGTCCAGCCACCACTCCAGCTTCACCGAATAGTGCCGCGCACTATCGGGGATCAACCCTTCGGCGCCGGTGAGGGCGACCTGTGCTTCGGTATGCCCCTTGCTGCTGATCGCCGCGTCGATCCAGCTGTTCTTGCCCAGTGCGATGACCTTGATGTTGTTGTGGCGCAGGAACAGCAAGGCCATGGTGCGCTTGGCCCATTCACGGTCAAGCGCCTGGCGGGCCAGGAAATCATCATGTAGCTGGTCCAGCACTGCAGCGGTGTTCTTCCCTTCGATGTTGTCCTGCAATTGCTGAACGGCCCCCTCCAAAGCGGCTTGTGGGTCGTCACGGCCGCCACAGCCTGCGAGCAGCAGGGAGAGTGAGATGAGCAGCGGCCAGGCCAGATGACGCATCGACATGCCTAACTTCCTTTTCATGGTTATTATGCCGGGCAGAGCGGACACGGCAGTTGCAGCCCAGCCAACAGGAGTCAACCATGCAGACTTTGTATCCGGAGATCAAACCCTACGCGCGCCATGAACTGGCAGTCGAGCCGCCGCACGTACTCTACGTCGACGAGAGCGGCTCTGCGGATGGGTTGCCGGTACTGTTCATTCATGGCGGCCCTGGCGCCGGCTGCGATGCTGCCAGCCGCCGGTACTTCGATCCCGCACTGTACCGCATCGTCACCTTCGACCAGCGCGGCTGTGGTCGCTCTACGCCGCATGCGAGCCTGGAGAACAACACCACTCAGGCGCTGATCGCCGATATCGAGCGGATTCGCGAACACCTGGGCGTCGACAAATTCGTGCTGTTCGGCGGCTCCTGGGGTTCCACCCTGGCGCTGGCCTATGCGCAGGCTCATCCGCAGCGCGTACATGGGCTGATTCTGCGTGGCATTTTTCTCTGTCGGCCACAGGAGTTCAGCTGGTTCTACCAGGAAGGTGCCAGCCGTTTGTTCCCCGACTACTGGGAAGATTATGTAGCGCCGATCCCTCTAGAGGAGCGCGGTAATCTGATACAGGCCTTCTACAAGCGCCTGACCGGCGCCGACCAGATCGCCCAGATGCACGCGGCCAAGGCCTGGTCGACCTGGGAGGGGCGTACCGCCACCCTGCGTCCGAACAATCAGGTGGTCGACCGCTTCAGCGAGGCGCATCGGGCATTGTCGATTGCCCGTATCGAGTGTCACTACTTTATCAACGACGCCTTCCTGGAACCCAATCAACTGCTCCGTGACATGCCGAAGATCGCCCATCTGCCGGGCATCATCGTGCATGGCCGCTACGACGCCATCTGCCCGCTGGATAACGCCTGGGCGCTGCACCAGGCCTGGCCTAACAGCGAATTGCAGATCATCCGTGACGCCGGCCACTCGGCGGCGGAGCCCGGCATCACCGATGCGCTGATGCGCGCGGCTGAACAGATGGCCCGGCGTCTGCTCGATCTGCCGCCGGAGGATGCATGA
The DNA here is from genome assembly GCA_964543555.1 of uncultured Pseudomonas sp. GTDB lineage: Bacteria > Pseudomonadota > Gammaproteobacteria > Pseudomonadales > Pseudomonadaceae > Aquipseudomonas. The sequence goes on along the minus strand of CAZIZA010000049.1, from coordinate 5,788 downwards.
AGCTGCTGATCCAGCGCGTCACGGGTGCCCGTGTTGAGGTCGAAGGCGAGGTAGTAGGCAGTATCGAACAGGGGTTGTTGGCACTGGTCGGCATCGAGCCGCAGGACGATCAGGCCAGCCTCAGTCGTGCCTTGCACAAGCTGCTCAACTACCGGGTATTCAGCGATGAAGCAGGCAAGATGAACCGCTCGCTGAGTGACGTACAAGGCGGGCTGTTACTGGTGTCGCAATTCACCCTGGCGGCTGACACCAAGAGCGGTATGCGCCCCAGCTTCTCCAGCGCTGCACCGCCGGCGCAAGGTGCCGCTCTGTTCGACGGCTTGGTCGAAATGGCCAAGGCCCAGCACCCGCGGGTCGCTACCGGACGCTTCGGCGCCAATATGCAGGTGCATCTGGTCAACGATGGGCCGGTGACTTTCCTGCTGGAGGTGTGAGGCGTGTTCTGCGGGCATGAGTAGGGCGTACTCGCCGCAGGCAGTACGCCGAGTCGTACCCCTAGGCGGACTGTTCGCTGGCGCTAGGAGCGGCCGGCGCTCCGGACCGCCCTACATCTGCTGGTGCGTTCAGAACAGCCTGGCCAGCAACGCCGGCACGGCCGTTTCCACTCGCAAGATTCGCTCGCCGAGCTGCACCGGCTGCAGACCTGCGGCTTCGCGCAGCAGCTCGACTTCATAGGGAATCCAGCCGCCTTCCGGGCCGATGGCCAGGGTCACTGGTTGCTCGACGGCGCGCGGGCAGGCCGGATGATCACCGGGGTGGCCGGTCAGCCCCAGGGTGCCCGCTGCCAGCGCCGGCAGGCGATCCTCGACGAAGGGTTTGAAGCGTTTTTCGATGCTCACTTCGGGCAGCACGGTATCGCGCGCCTGCTCCAGGCCGAGGATCAACTGCTCGCGGATTTCCTCGGGTTGCAGGAAGGGCGTCTGCCAGAAGCTTTTCTCCACCCGGTAACTGTTGACCAGCACGAGGCGCGGCACGCCCATGCTGGCAATGGTTTGCAGGGTGCGCTTGAGCATCTTCGGGCGGGGCAGGGCGAGGATCAGGGTCAGCGGCAGCTTGGCCGGCGGCGCTTGTGTGAGACTGACCGTCAGTTCGGCGTGTGTGGCATCGAGTGTGATCAGCTGGCCTTCCCCCATCAGGCCGCCGATACAGCCTACGCGCATACGGTCACCCGCTTCGGCGCGATGCACCTCATGTAGATGCTTGAGGCGCCTGCCGCTGAGGCGAACCCGATCAGCGTCGACGAAGTCGGTTTCTTCCAGTAGCAACAGGTTCACGACAGCGGTGCGGGCGGCTGGTCTTCGGGGTTGGCGTCTTCTTCGGCCTGTTCTTCATCATGCTTGCGCTTGACCAGCGCTCCAGCCAGAACGCCAGCCTCGAACAGCAGCCACATCGGCACGGCAAGCAGGGTTTGCGAAAACACATCGGGCGGTGTCAGCAGCATGCCGACCACGAAGCAGCCGACGATCACGTAAGGGCGGCTCTTGCGCAGTGTGGCGACGTCGACCAGGCCGACCCAGATCACCAGAAAGGTGGCGATGGGGATCTCGAAGGCCACGCCGAAGGCGAAGAACAGGGTCAGGACAAAGTCCAGGTACTGGCCGATGTCGGTCATCATCGCCACGCCTTCAGGCGTCACACTGGCGAAGAAACCGAACATGATCGGGAACACCACGAAGTAGGCGAAGGCCATCCCTGCGTAGAACAGGAAGATGCTGGAGATCAGCAGCGGCACCGCAATGCGCCGCTCATGGGTATACAGCCCCGGCGCGATGAAGCCCCATATCTGGTGCAGGATCACCGGCATGCCCAGAAACAGCGCGCACATCAGCGTGAGCTTGAACGGCGTAAGAAACGGCGAGGCGACACCCGTGGCGATCATCGTCGCGCCTTCCGGCAGATAGGCGCGTAGCGGTGCAGCGACCAGGGCATAGATGTCCTGGGCGAAATAGAACAGGCCGGCGAAGATCAGCAGGATGATCACCACGCAACGCAGCAGGCGTGTGCGCAACTCGGCCAGGTGCGAGACCAGAGGCATTTCCTGGTCGGCCTGTGAATTATGGCTCATGGCTGGGGATTCTTGTCCTGAACGCTCGGGGTCGTGTCGGCAGTGGGTTTTGCACTATTCTCGGTGGTCGGGTTGTTGCTGCCGGTGCCGAGAATATTCTGCTTCATGGCCTGCATTTCCCGCTCCAGTTCGAGAATCCGCTCGTTGTGCAACTGGCGGCGAATCTCGTCGGCACCAATCTCACGCTCCACCTCGGCCTTGATCGAATTGAAGCTGCGCTTGATCCGGCCGACCCACAGGCCAGCCGTGCGAACGGCACCCGGCAGGCGCTCAGGGCCGAGCACCACCAGGGCCACCAGACCGACCAGCAGCAGTTCGCTGAAACCGATGTCGAACATGGCTTAGTCTTTCTTCGCCGGCTCTTCGACCTTGCGTGCCTGGGCGTCGATGGTCTGCCCCTTGGGCTCTTCAACGGCCGGTTTTTCGGCTTCGCCGTTGTCCATTGATTTGCGGAAGCCCTTGATCGCGTCACCCAGATCCGAGCCGAGGCTCTTCAGGCGTTTGGTGCCGAACAGCATGACCACGATGAGCAGGATGATCAGGAGTTGCCAGATGCTGATACCGCCGAAACCCATGATGTGTACTCCGTTATGAACGTTATTCGGATTGCGGTCGCGCGGCTTTTTCCGCGTGGCCGGAGAGGCCGAAACGTCGATCCAGTTCATCCAGCACGGCCTGTGGGTGCTGGCCGAGAGCGGCGAGCATGACCAGGCTGTGGAACCACAGATCGGCAGTTTCGTAGATCAGGTCCTGACAGTCGCCGCTGGCGGCGGCGTCCTTGGCGGCGAGTATGGTTTCCACCGATTCCTCACCGACCTTTTCCAGAATCTTGTTCAGGCCCTTGTGATACAGGCTGGCGACGTAGGAGCTGTCGGGTGCCGCACCCTTGCGCGCTTCCAGTACGTCGGCCAGGCGGCTCAGGGTGTCACTCATGGCTATGTCCTGCATAGATGGCGTGCGGATCTTTCAGCACGGCGTCGACGGTTTTCCAGCTGCCATTCTCGTAGACACGGTAGAAGCAGCTCTCACGTCCGGTATGGCAGGCGATGCCGCCCAGTTGCTCGACCATCAGCACGATGACATCGGCGTCGCAGTCCAGGCGCAATTCGTGCAGTTTCTGCACGTGGCCGGACTCTTCGCCCTTGCGCCACAGCTTGCCACGTGACCGTGACCAATAGATGGCGCGCTGTTCGTTGACGGTAAGGGTCAGGGATTCGCGGTTCATCCAGGCCATCATCAGGATGCGGCCGGTCTTGTAGTCTTGGGCGATGGCCGGCACCAGGCCGTCTTCGTTCCAGTGGATTTCGTCGAGCCAATCGTTCATCGGTGTTCCAAATCTGCCGGGGCTACCGGACTGTCAATCCGTCAAGTGTGCCAGTGCCGTGGCCGGCTGGCTATCGGCGCAATACCAGATAGAGGCCAGCGCCGAGCATCAGCCAGGCCGGCCAGGCGGCCAGTAGAGGGGCGAGCCCCTGCACAGCCCCCGCACCGATCAATGCTGCGCCTAGCAGGCGCAGTGGCCATTGGGCGTTCGGTTTGGCCGCTTGGCTGGTCGGCTGCTGTTGCAAACGCTCCAGGGTGTCGCGGGCGATCTGCGACAGGTGCGGCACCTGCTCGGCCTGTTGTTGCAGGTTGCGCAGCAGGTGCAACGGGCTGATACGTTCGCGCATCCAGCGTTCGAGGAAGGGCTGTGCGGTGCTCCACAGGTCGAGGTCCGGGTAGAGCTGACGACCCAGGCCTTCGATGTTGAGCAGGGTTTTCTGCAGCAGCACCAGTTGCGGCTGCACTTCCATATTGAAGCGCCGTGCGGTCTGGAACAGACGCAGCAGCAATTGGCCGAAGGAAATGTCCTTCAGGGGGCGCTCGAAGATCGGTTCGCACACGGTACGGATGGCTGCCTCGAACTCGTTGACCTTGGTGTCGGCCGGCACCCAGCCCGAGTCGATGTGCAACTGCGCCACCTTGCGGTAGTCGCGCTTGAAAAAGGCGATCAGGTTGCGCGCCAGGTAGTCCTGATCCTCGTCGGTGAGGCTGCCGATGATGCCGCAATCGATGGCGATGTACTGCGGACTCCAGGGCGTGCGGGTGCTGACGAAGATGTTGCCGGGGTGCATGTCGGCGTGGAAGAAGCTGTCGCGAAACACCTGGGTGAAGAAGATCTCCACGCCGCGCTCGGCCAACAGTTTCATGTCGGTGCGCTGGTCTGCCAGGGTCGCCAGATCGGTCACCGGGATACCGTAGATGCGCTCCATCACCAGCACCTGATGGCGGCACAGATCCCAGTACACCTGCGGCACGTAGAGCAGTGGCGAGCCGTCGAAGTTGCGCCGCAACTGGCTGGCATTGGCGGCTTCGCGCAGTAGGTCGAGCTCGTCGTAGATGGTCTTTTCGTAGTCGCTGACCACCTCGACCGGATGCAAGCGACGGGCATCGGCGGAAGCCTTTTCGGCGACGCGGGCGATCAGGAACAACCAGGCCAGGTCCTGACGGATGATTGGCTTGAGGCCGGGACGCACCACCTTGACCACCACGTGCTCGCCGGTCTTGAGTTGCGCGGCATGCACCTGGGCCACTGAGGCAGAGGCCAGCGGCTGGCTGTCGAAACGGGCGAACAGCTCGCTCACCGGAGCACCCAGTTGGCGCTCGATCAGGGCGATGGCCTGAGCTTCCGGGAAGGGCGGTACCTGATCCTGCAGGCGCGCCAGCTCGTCGGCGATATCCGGCGGTAGCAGGTCACGACGGGTGGACAGCAACTGGCCGAACTTGATGAAAATCGGCCCCAGGTCCTCCAGCGCCAGGCGCAGGCGTGCGCCGCGCGAAAGGTCGAGCGGCTTGCGCGGCAGCCAGCGCCAGGGCAGCAGCCAGGACAGTGCCCGCAGCCAGAAGGGCAGCGGCAGTGCGAGGAGCAGATCGTCCAGTTGGTAGCGAATGACCACGCGCTGGATGCGCAACAGACGGCGAACGGCAAGCAGCTTCATGCGTCGGGCTTATTGGCAGAGGTGAGGCGCTCGATGCGTGCTTCCAGGCGGTCGAGGGCGAGTTTCAGTTGATCCAGCTCGGCGAAGCGCACATCGGCCTCGCGTTGACCGACCAGGGTGCGTGACTCTTCGGCCAGGTAGTCGGCCAGATCCTGCTTGAGGCTCGCGGCGCCGTTGCTGGCGAAATTGACCCGGCTGCGCAGGTGACCGGCGAGCAGGGTCGTGGCCACCGGGCCGAGCCAGCGTGAGACTTCGTATTCCCAGTCCAGCTCCAGATCCTGGAGGATGGCGGCCAGTTGCAGCAGCACTGCACTGTCGCCATCGAGCGACACCTCAGGGCGATGCAGCACGGCGGTTTTCTCGCGGCTCAGGGCCAGGCGCGCCAGGCTTGCGGCAGGCGCTGTGAGTGTGCAATCGGCGGCTGCATGCCATTGCGACGCCAGTTGCAGGCCGTCGCCGCTGGGCAGTATGAACAGCTCCAGCGTTGGGCTCTGGCAGTGCACAGCGATGACCTTGCCGGCCAGTGCATGCAGGCGTGGCAGCGCCGTACCGTCGAGGCGCAGGACGCGGTTCAGGCCTGTCTCGACGCCGGCCAGCAAGCCCGTGATGAGCATTAAGGCTTGATGCCTCTGTGCAGGGCGACGATGCCGCCGGTCATGTTGTGGTAGGTGACGCGCTCGAAGCCGGCGTCGACCATCATCGCCTTGAGGGTTTCCTGATCCGGGTGCATGCGGATCGACTCGGC
>CAZIZA010000048.1:0-16949 GCA_964543555.1 uncultured Pseudomonas sp. | reverse complement strand
GTTTGCTGATTGCCTTCCTCAACCTCGACGAGGTGATCCGCATCATCCGCACCGAGGATTCGCCCAAACCGGTGCTGATGGAAACCTTCGGCCTCACTGACATACAGGCCGACTACATCCTCGACACCCGCCTGCGCCAACTGGCTCGCCTGGAAGAAATGAAGATCCGCGGCGAGCAGGACGAACTGGCCAAGGAGCGCGAGAAACTGCTGGCCCTGCTCGGCAGCGAAGCCAAGCTGAAGAAACTGGTGCGCAAGGAAATCATCGAGGATGCCGAGAAGTACGGCGATGACCGCCGCTCGCCGATCGTCGCCCGCGCCGAGGCCAAGGCTCTGTCGGAAACCGAACTGATGCCGACCGAACCGGTGACCGTGGTGCTTTCGGAAAAAGGCTGGGTGCGCTGTGCCAAGGGCCACGACATCGACGCCACCGGCCTGTCCTACAAGGCCGGCGACGGCTTCAAGGCCGCTGCGCCGGGCCGCTCCAACCAGTACGCGGTATTTATCGACTCCACTGGGCGCAGTTATTCGCTGGCGGCCCACAGCCTGCCGTCGGCACGCGGCCAGGGCGAGCCGCTGACCGGTCGCCTGACGCCACCACCGGGCGCGATTTTCGAGTGTGTGATGCTGCCGGAGGACAGTGCGCTGTACGTCATCGCCTCCGACGCAGGCTACGGTTTCGTGGTCAAAGGTGAAGATCTGCAGGCCAAGAACAAGGCGGGCAAGGCGCTACTGACCCTGCCGAACGGTGCCAAGGTGGTTGCACCCAAGCCGGTCAATAACCTGGAAGACGACTGGCTGGCCGCCGTGACGACAGAAGGCCGCCTGCTGCTGTTCAAGGTCACCGATCTGCCACAACTGGGTAAAGGCAAGGGCAACAAGATCATCGGCATTCCCGGTGAGCGAGTGGCCTCGCGCGAGGAATATCTGACCGATCTGGCCGTACTACCCAGCGGCGCCAGCCTGGTTTTGCACGCTGGCAAGCGTACGCTGACCCTCAGGGCCGATGATCTGGAGCACTACAAGGGTGAGCGCGGCCGGCGTGGCAACAAGCTGCCGCGTGGTTTTCAACGTGTCGACCAGTTGCTGGTGGAATAACGTCGGCCATACGCCCCGTTCGTCCGCGATAACCGCGCTACCAACTGGCAGCCAAAGCTGGAGTCATTGCGCGGTTTGACGGATGATACGCGCCCCGGGTCATGCGCAAATGACCCTACAGCATGATATGGGCTCGATAAGCAGCTGCCCCAGAAGCAGCTGCATGGAATGAATGATGACTGTAGTACGCCCTCTGGCCCTTCTTCTGACCGCGCTGTTTGTGTTGAGCGGTTGCAGCCTGCTGCAGCAGAAGCCGGTGCCTCTGTATCAACTTGATAGCGGCGATGCAGTGGCACCGACCCAGGGCAACGGCGTGACCGTGCTGGTCGGCCCCATCAGCGTGGCCGATTACCTGCGCCAGCAACATCTGCTGCAACGTCAGGCTGATGGCAGCCTGGTGGCCGCGCAGGACGCCCGCTGGGCCAGTGGCTTGGCCACCGACATCGACCAGCAGATGCTGCGCCAACTGGCCTGGCGCCTGGACAGCCAGCGCCTGGTTCTGGCCCCGGCAGCTCCCGGCTTCAGTGCCGATGCGCAGGTCATGCTGACCATTACTCGCCTGGACTCTGGCCCGACTCAACCTGCCGTGCTCGAGGCGCAATGGCGCTTGCTCGACCGTCGCGGACAGTTGCGTGACAGCCGCCTTATCCGCCTGGAAGAGACACACGGTGGCGCCGTGGCCGAACAGGTCAAGGCGCAGAGTGTTCTGCTACAACGCCTGGCCGCGGAACTGGCCGTGGCCATTGCGCCCATAGCAGCGGCCGAGCCAGCGCCGGAAGCACCCCGCAAGAAGGCGCCTCAGGTCAAGGCCAAACCCAGCCAACCCGAGACCTCAGGGCCAAAAATTCCGGTCGCAGAACCGATCAAGATCGATACCGAAGTCTTCCGTTTCTAGGGATATTCAGCATCCCTTCAATAGCAGACCTGCAATGGCGGGAGCCGGGTTGGGGGCGCAGCCCCTTTACATCCGTTTGCACGGTATAAAGGCACTGCCCGTGTGTGTCCGCACAACGCTCTGCCGGTAACGCACACGCCACAAGACAGGAAAATCGCCAGGGCTACTGGCGATGTCACAAGCCAGGCATTACTTACTGCGGATTTTCTCGACAATGGCGGTGGTGGAGCTATTTTCCACCAGCCCCAGCACGCGCACTTCACCACCGTAGGCCTGGACGATATCGGCGCCGACCACCTGCTCGATACCATAGTCACCGCCCTTGACCAGCACGTCCGGCTGCACTTGCTTGAGCAGACGCTCGGGGGTGTCTTCGCTGAAGCTCACCACCCAGTCCACCGCGCCGAGGCCAGCGAGCACCGCCATGCGGCGGTCGACGGCATTGATCGGGCGACCGGGACCTTTCAGGCGACTGACCGAAGCGTCGTCATTGATCGCCACGATCAGGCGATCGCCCTGGGCACGGGCCTGTTCCAGGTAGGTCACGTGGCCGGCATGCAGGATGTCGAAGCAGCCATTGGTGAAGACGATCTTCTCGCCATGAGCACGGGCATCCTCGATGGCGATGAGCAGTTGATCGAGGCTCAGCACGCCGCGCTCGGAACCTTCCTCACGCTGCACGGCACGTCGCAACTCCGGCGCACTGATGGCCGCCGTGCCCAGTTTGCCCACCACGATGCCAGCTGCCAGGTTGGCCAGGGCCACGGCATTCGGCAGTTCCTCGCCAGCGGCGATGGAAGCCGCCAGGGTGGAGATCACCGTATCACCAGCACCGGTGACGTCGAATACTTCGCGGGCACGCGCCGGCAGATGCAGCGGAGCATGCCCCGGGCGCAGCAGGGTCATGCCATGCTCGCCGCGCGTCACCAGCAGCGCGCCCAGCTCCAGCTCGGCCATCAGCTTGGCGCCCTTGCTGACCAGTTCGGCCTCATCGACACAACCGCCAACGATGGTTTCGAACTCGTGCAGATTCGGCGTGATCAGGCTGGCGCCACGGTAGATGGAGAAATCCTTGCCCTTCGGGTCGGCCAGCACCGGAATGTTCTTGTTGCGCGCGGCCTGGATCAGCGCCTGGTGGTTCTGCAGCGCGCCCTTGCCGTAGTCCGACAGCACCAGCACCTTGACGCCGTCGAGCAGCGCATCGACCTCCCGCGCCAGAGCAGCCGTATCGGTGTTGAAGGGTTCCTCGAAGTCCATGCGCAGCAACTGCTGGTGGCGGCTCATGACGCGCAGCTTGACGATGGTGGGCTGGTCATCCAGTTGCTGGAAGTGCGTTTCCACACCGGCACCGCGCAGGCTGTCACTGAGGCTGTCGGCGGCTTCATCTTCGCCGGTCACGCCCACCAACAAGGCACGGGCACCGAGCGCCGCGATGTTCAACGCCACGTTGGCGGCACCACCGGGACGGTCTTCGATCTGGTCGACACGCACCACAGGGACCGGCGCCTCCGGAGAAATCCGCGAAGTGCCGCCATGCCAGTAGCGGTCGAGCATGACATCGCCCACCACCAGAACGGCGGCTTGGTCATAGCGGGGCAGGGTCAGTTTCATGAAAGCTCCAGAAGGGGAGAAAAACGAAAAAATCATAGCATGAGGTCATCAACAAACCGCTCAGCGCTGACGGATCCAGAACAGCTCATGGCGGCGCACGGCCTTACGGAAGAATTCATCCTCCCCCGTCTCGGGCCAGCGGCGCCCGGCCAATGCCCATTGAATCAGGCGGCGCAGGCGCCGTTTCAGCGGCAGCGGGCCTTGCAGGTCATGCTGCAGACCCAGCGCCATGGCCTTGTCCAGTTGCTGCTCGGTATCCAGCGTCGGGCTCCACAGGCGGTCGGCCGGTAGCGCCGAAATCGCCGGCGGCAAGGCGATGCCATTACCCGCCGGGCCCATGGGCCAGCGGTCGTTGTCATGCAGGTGGTTGGCGTAAAGCAACAGGGTTTGCGGCTTCCAGCCGCTGCGCTCGCAGGCTTCGAGCACTGCGCGGGTGCTGGCGACGTGATCGTGGTGCGGGTCCAGCTCAGGGTGCGGGGTGAGCAGCACCTCGGGGCGGTAATGCTCGAGCACGGCGACCAGATCGGCGATCAGGTTGTTCCAGGTCGGCTGGCCATCGGCGTCCGCCGGCAGCGTCAGCGGGTTGTGACGGCGCACGCTACGAATATCGCGCTCGCCCGACTCACGGGAGCCGAAGGGCACCTGCGGCTGCTCGGCCATGGCCTGCAGTTGCAAGCAGTAATAGCCGAGCTGCACGCAACGCGCTTGAGTGACCCCACCCCAGAGCGGCGCGGCCAGGCTGTCCCAGGCCCGTAGCCGGCCTTTGAGGCGAGCGGCAGCGGCCTTGCCCAGGCCGAGGCGCTGATAGTTTTCGGCCTCGATCTCACCTTGGGTCAGGGTGACGATGGCCGTGTCGGACGAGCGGCTGTACTGACCAAAGGCCGCCAGCTCGGCATCGTCGGCATGCGGCGCAATGATCAGCATGCGCTGCGCGGCATAGTCCGGGTTACGCATGGCATACAGGCGCAGCTCGCCATCGATGCGGCAAAAGCGCGGCACGATGCGCAGACCCTTGGTCTGCAGGCCGGACAGGTTGAGATAGCGACGCCCGGCCACGCCACGCTCGAAGTCCTGGCGATCATCGCCCACCCGTACATGGGGATCGAGCCAGCGCCCCAGCCAGGTCGCCGTCAGCCGTAGCTCGAGTACCAGGGTGTCGTAGCCGTCCAGATCGGCTTCGACCTGCAGCGCACCCTGCTCGATACGCGCCGGCAAGCTGAGGCAATCCTGCGGAAAGTCGTAGCGGTAATCGTCGCGCGGCGAATAAAACAGGTGGTCGGCGAACCAGGCCTCGTGCGCCACCCAGCCCAGTACCAGCAGCAGAGGCGGCAGCCACCAGGCGACGAGCACACCGAGCGCGAGCAAAGCCAGAAGGGCCACCAGCATGGTGATGCGCTTGTTGCGCCGGTGGCGCTTGAGCAGTTGTTGCTTGCGTCCGTTCATGGTTTCACACCTGATAGACCGGCACCCGGTTGCACCAGCGATCCTTGTATTCGCGGTCGGCGCGACCGAAGGAATAACGTAGCAGCTTGCCCCGCGCCCGCGCCTGCTCCCACTCGCTCTGCGTGTTGACGAAACTGAGCACGCTGCCGGGGCTGAACTCGCGCTGCTGCGGGTCAACGCCGCCGTTGATGTACTCCAGGCTTATCCATTGCGGCGCCTCGACCCGATAGAGCACCTGAATCGCCACCGGCTCATCGTTCAGATAGATCAAGGAACCGGTCATGAACTCGCGCAACAGAGCGAACACCTCGGCCAGGTGATCCTTGCCGGTGGCCTCGAAGCCCCAACGGCGCAGGAACAGGTCGGCGTAGATGCGCGCCTGTTCCTCGGGCGTCAGCTCCAGCATCGACCGAATCACCCCGCCCGCCTCTTCCAGCAGGCGCTGTTCACGGCGCTGGTTGTAGCGAAACTTCTTGCTGTACTGCTCGGGTTCGCGGGCCAGCGCCAGACCTTCGGGCTGCTCACTGATACCGATGAGCCCAGTCGCATGGAGCCCGGACAGATAGCGGGCACGATGGCGCAGCGTGACCTGCGCACCAGTTGCCAGCGGCAGAATGATCTCGGCATTGCCCAGATCGAACAGACCGCGCTTGCCCTGCTGCTTGAGCGCATCCTTGGACAACGCCAGATGCCGCCCCCAGGTCGGGATAGCGGCTTGCAGCTCGCCATCGACCAGCCAACCCAGGTAACGCACCGGGATACCGGCCAGATCAGCCAGACGCGCGACTACCTCGGGGTGGGTGGCAACACTGCCGCCGAAGCGCGCCCAGGCCCCGGCGTAATCGGCAGCGGAAATCGTCACCCAGCCACGTTCACGCCAGAATTGCAGACGACTCAACATCAGGCGTTCTGCTCGGCCACGACAGACTCGTCGCCTTCCTCGAACTGCTTGGCGTGCAGGCGCGCGTAGTAGCCGTTCTGCGCCAGCAGTTCGGCGTGGCTGCCACGCTCGACGATCTGCCCCTGATCCATCACCAGAATCAGATCGGCTTTCTCGATGGTAGTCAGGCGGTGCGCGATCACCAGCGTGGTACGGCCCTGCATCACCTGATCCAATGCCGCCTGGATATGCCGCTCGGACTCGGTATCCAGCGCCGAGGTGGCCTCATCGAGAATCAGCACAGGTGCGTCCTTGAGCAGCGCACGGGCAATCGCCAGGCGCTGACGCTGACCGCCGGAGAGCAACAAACCGTTCTCGCCCACCAAGGTGTCGTACCCTTGTGGCATCTTCTCGATGAACTCGGCGGCATAGGCGTCGCCCGCTGCATGCTGCACGGCCTCGAGCGGTGCACCAGCCAGATCGCCATAAGCGATGTTGTTGCGCACCGTGTCATTGAACAGGGTGACGTGCTGAGTGACCAGCGCGATATGGCGGCGCAGGTTGCGCAGGGTGTAATCCTCGACATCGACACCATCGAGCAGGATCTGCCCTTGCTCATGGTGATAGAAACGCGGGATCAGGTTGGCCAGGGTCGACTTGCCGCTGCCGGAGCGGCCGACCAGCGCCACCATCTGCCCAGGTTCGGCGACGAAGGAGATGTTCTCCAGCACCGGCTTCTCGGTTCCCGGATAACTAAAGCTGAGGTCACGCACCTCAAGCCGTCCGCTGACGCGCTCACGCGTCTGCGTACCGTGATCCACCTCGGGCTCCTCGTCGAGTTGCTCGAAAATGCTTTCGGCGCCCGCAATACCCTTCTGGATGTTCGAACTCACTTCGGACAGTTGGCGAATCGGCTTGGGCAACAGGCCGGCAAGCGTGATGTAGGCCACCAGATCACCCGCCGAGGAATCGCCACGCAGCCACAGCACGAGGAACATCAACACAGCCATGGCGCTGTAAATCACCAGTTGCAACGACGGCGTATACACCGCCCCGGTGCGCACCATTTTCAACTGCTTGTTCTTGTTTTCCTCACTGGCCTCCAAAAAGCGCTGCTTCTCGTAGTCTTCACCACCGAAGCTGCGCACCACGCGATAGCCCTGGATGCTTTCGGAGGTGACATGAGTAACGTCACCCATGCTGGTCTGGATCTTCTTGCTCTGCTTGCGGAATTTCTTGCTGGTACTGGTCACCATCAGACCGATGACCGGCAGGATCGCCAGCATCACCAGAGTCAGCTTCCAGTTCATCCACAACAGCGTCGCGAACAGGAACACCACCGTCATCCCTTCGCGCACCACCACCTTGATCGCATCGGTGGCGGCACCGGTGACCATAGTCACGTTGTAGGTGATACGTGAGATCAGATGGCCGGAGTTGTGGTTGTCGAAGTAGCGGTTGGGCAGGGTCAGCAGGTTGTTGAACAGGGCGATGCGCAGATCCTGCACCAGCCCCATCGATACCTTCGCCAGATAGTAGTTACCCAGAAAGGAGCCAATGCCTTGCCACAAGGCAATCAGCACGATCAACAGCGGCACGGCCTGCAACAGCTTCAGGTGTGCAAGCCAGGGCGCGTGCTCCAATAGCCAAGGCACACCGGCGAATAGACTGGCCTCGGGATTGGACAGCCCATCAACGAAATACTTGAGGATATAGCCCAGCATCGGCTGAGTGGAGGCGAAGATCAGGAAGCCAAGGATACTGATACTGAACAGGCCCCAATAAGGAACCACGTAGCGCAGCAATCGCAGATAGACCTTCAAGCTGGATTGCTGGTTGGAATTGGCCATTCGGCTCGCCTCGTACACTGGCAGAAATAGCAAGAGGCGGATTGTACCAGCACAACCTAGTTAAGCACCCCGCCGCACAGAACTTTTCCCGGACACATTGCAGATACGTAGCCCTGGCGTACGTCAAGCAACTGGTGAATGAAAGCAGCAGTATAGGGTTTGTGGCCTGAGCGGCTACTTTTGCGTAATCTGGCGGACTATTTTCATAAGACCAGTCTTGCCTCATGGGTTCCAACTGGCTTCGCAACCCAAACCACACGGCAAGCAGCCTCGCTCCAGACAAGCGCATAGACCATGAAAACCGCTCACCAACTAACCAAAGCAAGCTTCAAGCAGCTCACGCAAGGCGCCCAGGTCATCGAAGAAGATAGTTATGGCCCCAAGGTCTACCGCTTCGAAAATGGCGATTACCTGAAGCTGTTCAGACGTAAACGCCTGCTCTCCTCTGCCCTGCTGGTGCCCTACTCCATCCGCTTCTGGAGAAATGCGCAACGCCTGCAGCAATTGGGTATTCCCACAGTGACGCCGCTAGAGCTGTTCAAGCTCCCCGACGCGGGCTGGACGGCCATACGCTATAAAGCCCTGGCAGGAGTCACCCTCATGTCACTTCATGAGCAGATGCAACGCAGCGATGCCCCCAGGCTTGAGCAACTCGCCGAGCTGTTTAAGACGCTGCACCAGAAAGGCGTTTATTTTCGCTCGATGCATCTGGGCAACATCGTGCTGACGCCCTCTGAGCAGCTCGGCCTCATCGACATCGCCGACTTAACCTTCCAGTCGCGCCCCTTGTCTCACCACAAGGCCCAGCGCAATTTGGCGCATTTCGAGCGCCACCTGAAGCACAACGGCCTCAGAACCCGCTTTCCCTACGAGGCACTCTGCGAAAAAGTACTCGCACGTTAGACGCCTTGCTGTGCAACCGACTTCTGCGCCTGCGAGATCAGCGAAGCCCGGCGCAATACCGCCAAATGCAGCGCAAAGGGAATCCAGATCAGGAACCAGTGCTCTTTAGGCCTCGACATGAACGCCCCGCCTTCGGTCATGCCCGCGGCAAAACCATATACCAGCAGCGTCGAGCTAATCAGCACCAGGCCTGAGCCACGCATCCGCCATGCACGGGCCAAGCTATATCCATACATCGACAGCCACATCACCACGCCCACCAGCCCCGTGTGGTAAATCACACTCAGCGTCAGGTTATGTGGGTCGGCCAGCACCCTGCTTAATCCCTCAACAATAATATCGATACCAGCATCGTAACCATGACCAAACCAGAGAGCTGGCATGATCTGACGCCAAGTTTCTGCCCAGATCAACGGCCGATAGGATAAGCCTCGCGCCAATAGCTCAGAGCCAAAGAGCCATACCCCTAGCGAAGCAATTATCCCCATGGCCAAGGCCAGCCAAACAATGCGTCGATCCGCAACCATGATCACCAGCCAGGCAACGCTTACAGCCAACGCCGTAAAGGGTGTGCGCGACCCGGTCAAAAACAAGAGCAAAACCAAAACGGCAAACATGGCCAACTTTCCCTGCCACTGTTTGGGCGAGGCCATCAGAGCAGCCAACCACAATGTGGCAAAAAAACCATAGACATGAGAGGTCAGCAGCGGGTTATACAGCGCACCGAGCCCATTAAGCCGCGGCGTGTGCATACCCCCGAGAAAATAAATCGCCATGGTAATCAATGCTGCCAGTA
Source organism: uncultured Pseudomonas sp. (assembly GCA_964543555.1). Lineage (GTDB taxonomy): Bacteria > Pseudomonadota > Gammaproteobacteria > Pseudomonadales > Pseudomonadaceae > Aquipseudomonas. Next base: position 7,474 of record CAZIZA010000048.1, on the reverse strand, counting down.
CAGCCCCGACACCAGCCAAGGCGACAACCTGCACCAAGCGGCGCATATTGACTTCCCCCAGCGCCGCAACCGCCAAGAGGAGCATGGCAATATACAGGGGGTATTTGATCTTGGAGTAATCCACCGCTCCCGGTGACCAAGCCAAAGACAACATGACATAGGCTGAAAAAACTACGAACACAATAAACAACGGCTCATGTGCAGTGCCTAAGAATTTCGGTGCACAAACTAGCGCGACCAGCAGTGTCGGCAGGGCCAAAAGCACGTAGTAGAGCTTGTGATATCCGGCCCTATCTCCAACCCAGAACATACCCGTCAAAAACAATACAAGCGCCAGCGGCAGCCAATATTCAATGAACCCAATGTACAGCCGCTCACGCCACATAATCCCTAGTCCAGTCAATGCCTGAGTATTACCCCAATCGACCTAGGGCAATGTCATGGCGCTTTATGAAAACAACAACCGCCAGACTCCCCGAACAACCTTGCTATTGCAACTCGTAAGCGGTAGCTCCTTAAGCAACTCACGCGCCAGCACCTTATCGCGACTCGAGGCCTTGAGGAACATAGAAACCAAGTACTTCAACCTGACCTGTTCATAGGCGGGATGCTCGGAAAATACCGAATAGGTTTTCAGCATATTTTCCGTCATAAAGCGTAAGTGTTTGTAGGTATTACTTTCGTGCTTACGGTAATCAGCCAATACATCCGGCAACACATCGATCACGTAGCCGGCGCGTAAAATGCTCAAGCAGATATACACATCTTCCAAACGGATGTTGGGGTCAAAGCCGCCAACAGCATCCAACGCTTCGCGCCTAAACATAAGTGTTGCAGCCTGCGGACCGGGTTTGCGATCCAGAAACAAATCATCGAAATCCAATCGACGAAACGGCAGATGACGTTGCTTCTGCTCGCTGTCTGGTAGGCAATCTCCATTGGCATCGATGATATCGATATTGGCTGAGCAGATACCGACTTCGGGTTTACCCTGCAGGTAATCGACCTGAACAGCCAGCCGCTGCGGACGCATGATGTCATCAGAACCGAAAGGCACGATAAGGCTGCCTTTACTTCGCTCAATGGCACTATTGAGTGTACGGCTTAACCCGCGATTTTCCTGAACCTGAAAATCAAAACCGTACTGTGCCTGCAAGCGAGCGATTCGCTCAACGCTATCGTCACGTGAGCCATCATCAATCACCAGCAGCTCAAAGTTGCTGTAACTCTGCGCCATCACGCTGCGAATACTGGCCTCGATATAGGAGGCGTGATTGTAGGAAGCGATGATGACCGAAACGAGCGGCAATCCCTGTTCCTGACACGCGCCACGCAATGGGGTGGTATCACTCACCAGCACTCTCCCTCAAAAATTACACGCATGCTCTAGGGCACTATCTCTACAGAAAACAGGGCAACGGCCCATTTACAAACCCAACCATGCCAGCAAGCCCGTTCGGTGCTTAGGCCTTCTTAACTCAGGTCGCATGGCCTCAACGATCTTATGGCCAATTTGCTTAAAGCCGTATTGCGTCTCAGCGCTTACACGCCCGGCTTGAGCAATACGTTGCGCTAGCGCGGGATCGGCTCTCAACAACGCCAGCTTTTCTCTCAACTGAGCTACCGTCCGGTACAGCACCACGTTTTGCATGTCGACAAAACCGAGCGCCGAACACTCCAGCTCGCCATGATCATAGGCCAGCAGCACACAACCACAGGCCATCGCCTCGAAGTTCTTGATCATGTATTCGCCCATTCCAACATCCGCGCTGACGAAGAAGCGGATGCGGTTGAGCATCTCGCAATACTCCTCACCAGACTTGGTCTTGGTCACGAACAAGTTTTCCACTTGCCCCAACTCATCAAGCAACGCCTTACGGCCGCTATAGGCCACACTCTTAGTGCTGCCGACAAACCCCAGTTCAATGTCCCGCTCTCGCCCTTGGAAGCCAAGCAAAGCTTGGTCATAGCCCTTGGGCACGAAGCAAGCATCAAAACCTTCATCAGCCAGCCGCTGAGCGACCTGAGCACCGGAGCTAATCACTCGAACCCACGACATTTTGCGGTAGTGCGCGGAGAATTTTCCGGTGTATTTGCACGGAATGTAATTCTGGTACGCATCATGTTCCAGAATGACCAAATTCGGTATCGTACGAATGAAGCGCCACTGCTTTATCTCTTTCTTGAAGCGGAGAAAGAAGAGAATCCGGTCATAGCGCGACACATCCACCTGCTCGCGAAAATAGCGTTTCAGATTGGCTTGTTCACCACTCGTCAGCCAGCGGATATCACAGTGATCGCATGCGTCAGCAATGCCTTCGTACAAACGATCCAATATTGCACGCTGCTCTGCCTGCACCAAAAAAAGAACGTTCAAACGCATGCCCCTCGTAACGCCGTCACCTTCAAAAGTCTATCGAGTTCGGCAAAGTCTATCTTAGGCAGTACATCAGCAGGTAACCGGCTGTTGGCCGAGAGGTTGAACACTTGAAAGTCATGCCCCAGCACCTGACGGGACATCCACTGAAAGTGTGGCAGGATGAGGTCTTCATAATCCTCATCCAAGCGACTGGGCACGCGCGCGCCCTTGGGGTCATAGAAGTGACCAAGCGACGCCTGCAGATCCATACCCACCATGAAGACTTGATTGAAGCCCAAGTAATAGGCCAACTGAATCGCGGCGTATGCGATGGTGCGACATGAAAAATAGCCGGCTGGGAAATTTCTACTAAATCCAATTCGGCTGCGCTTCTGGCTAAACAACGCACGCTGAATGACATAGTCGCCGTTATTACGCTGCTGCCACGCAAAACCTCGATCACTGACGCGAGGAACGCCTCGCCAACGGTTGACCCGCTCGGCGACGAACAAGTGACTCCGCCAAATAGCCTCAGGCTCATGCTCGGCCAGGCTCTCCAGAGCATCCGGCCCGATAAGGCTGAAATCGGATCGAAGCATGCCTTGCGCCACCAGATCACTTTTCCCGGCGGCCACACTGCTGTCATCACAGAGAAAGAAAAGCGGATCAACTCCCGCCGAAAAGCAGGCAATCGAGCCATTGACCGCCATCATGGGGACTTTGCCATAGCGCTCGATGGGGAAGTCCTTGACCGATGGCCCTGAGGTGATAATGAACACAGGCCCGGAGTATTTCCTCTTGAGTCGCCGAAGATCATCAAGCGGCCTGCGCCCATAACCCTCAAGCTCAATGGCGGGATCATCCTGCAAGTCAATCATTAGTCCCATGATCACCCCCACGCCTGCAGCAATGCCGAAATGTCTTCAACGCTCACCACGGACTCTTGCTGGCAATAGCCCTGCCAGTCTGGAAGCTCGCTCCAACGCGAGACAAAAACAAAATCCAAGCCAGCTTGTTTGGCGCACATATGATCGAAACGGCTGTCGCCTATAAATAGACCTGGCTGCTCAATTCTGCCTGCCGACAGCCCATCACGCAGAATCTGATCCTTGGGGGTCGGGCTACCATGAATACCCTGATCGAAATAGTCGACAAGCCCACGCATCTTGAAGACCTCTCGCAGCTCTTGCTGATCACCACCTGAGGCCACCAGCCAGCGACTTGAACGTGTAGCCTGGCGAAGCGACTCCAGCCCCTGCGCGACAGCGCAACTCATCAATCCTTCGCGAACCGCTCCCGCATACGCTTGCAAGAGCTGTTCGAGTTCGTGAAGTTTGGGCTCACGGCGCAAGATAGCGCTGAACAGGTGATTGAACTTCTGGTAACGCGACACCCCACCATTGCGAACGTGGTAGTCAACGAATGTCTTTGAAATATTCGCGCCGTACTGCTCGGTTACCGTGCCGAAAGCACGAGTCTTAACAGCATTGGAATCCAGTAAAACGCCATCGCAATCAAACACCAGCGTGGCGTATTGGGACAGTCGGGACATGGGTTAAAGTCCTCGTTGCCGAATCGCCAACTCAGCGCGCTCGACATCTTCGGGGTTATCGACGGCAATCGATTCGCGGGACATTTCCAACATGCGAACCTCCCACCCCAGTTCGAGAAAGCGCAGAATCTCAATGTCCTCAATGGACTCCAGTGGTGTCTTGCCAGTCGAAGCAGCGAATGCCTGTAATGCCGCACGCGGGAAGGCATAGATACAGACCTGACGATAGCCCTGAACGAACGCGTTCTGCTTGTTACCGGGAATTGGCGCACGCGACATATACAGCAGTCGACCATCTGGGCGTAACACCACCTTGGGCGTACTGCTGCTGAAAAACTGTTCGGCCTCATCGATCGAGCAGTAACCGTTTAATACCTCGCCAGGAAACCTGGAGACGGCCTCGGTCATACAGCGCAAGTCATCTGGGTTCAACACCGGCTCATCGCCCTGGACATTGATCAGAACATCAACCCCCAACTGCTCTGCACATTCGGCAACACGGTCGGTTCCAGTCAGGCACTGAGCAGACGTCATCAACACCTGAATGCCCCACTGGCTGCAGGTATCGCGGATACGCTCATCATCGGTCGCGACGTAGATTCGCTCTGCAGGGCACGCCTGAATGCAACGCTGCCAGGTACGCACGATCATCGGTACACCATCGAGCAGCACCAAAGGTTTGCCCGGCAAACGGCTAGAGGCATAGCGAGCAGGAATGATCACCGCATAGTTATTCGTCATCGACAGCCCTTACGCTTACAACGCATAAACAGAGGAAATAGGTAGCTGCAATCGCGTCGGGGTAATGGCCAGTAGTTCAGGCACCCCCGGCTGAGCTTGGAACAAGCCGACGGTCTGATCCAGCTCACGATTGCGCGGGTCATCGCCGCTATAGCCGTCGAAGCCGGCCAACAAAATACGAGAAGCCCCTGCGCTTGCCAGCAAGGCCAGGGCATAGCTGATCGCCAGCGTGTTTGGCACTGTGCAATAGCGCTCTGCGAACTCAAAAACACCTGGGCGAACACTCAGGCCAAAGTCCAATAGGGTCAATGCTCCCAGCGTCTCTCGTACATCTGACGGCAGCATCCCAGCCGGAGTAACCAATGGCTGGCGCATCTGTGCGTAATCACGCAAATCCGCCATTAGGCGCAATGGATGGCAGGCAAGGCGCAGGTCGACGACGCTGTCGTCGAGTACGCAGTGGGTATTTAGCGCTACAACAACAGGATTATGCTGGCGAATATAGCGTTCCAATGCCTGCCGATGACGCGCAACACCTGGCCCTGCACCTATAAGTAGCGCCTCGCGCCCCTGTAAGGTCTCACGCGGAGCCCAGTCCCCCGTCACTTCGCCATAGTAGAAATGCCGCGCGGCCTCAAGCGTATTGGCGCTGAATGTTCTAGCTCCTTGAGCCTTGAGTGCCTCCAGGGTAGTGGCCAGATCCGCTTCGCTGTAGCGCGGATCACCCAGCATTTCCTGAACATAGGTCGGGTGAATACCATGCTTACCAGCCAGGTAATAATGGGGGTTGGTGCCCCACCCGAAAGCCTGCTGCATCGGTTGAAAGTCCTGAGAGACCAGCCTCAGTAATGGCGCGGTGTTGGCACCTTCACGTTGCTCTGCAAACTCAAGTGCCAAGTATTCAGTTTTGGCATTACCCGGCCCTCTACCCATCCCCGTCACGGTCGAGTCGGCCCAAGTCACACCATCGGCGATTGCTTGCAAGGTATTGGCATGCGCCAGCGCACGGTTGTCATGAGCGTGAATGCCTAGTGCTCCTGCCCAATACTGACGTAGCGATGCGACCACTGAACTGACTTGGGCCGGACTCATACCGCCCGTGCTGTCGGCAAAGTACAGTACCTCAACAACGTCTGTCGGAATCGCAGCAACCTGGACAGCCAGCTCATCCGCGCTACACTGCGCGATCTGCATGATGTTCAGACCGATACGATAGCCTTGCCCTTTCAGCCACCGACATGCATCCAGCACGCCCGAAACCTCACGCAAGTGGCACGCGACCCGAACCAGCTCGATCGGAGACTCAGCCGACGGCCCAAAGAGCAGCTTAACGGCGACATTCGGCCCTTCGGCATGTTTAAGCAGCTCAGCGGCGTTGACCATAACGCCGTAGCGCAGCTCCTCAGGCAACTCCAGATCCTTGAGGTGTTCATCGCGCGAAAAGGCGTAGGGCCCGAAGAAACCAGATCGCAAAAAGCCTCTAAGCCCTAACTCGACATAATCGATTTTGGCTGCCGCCATCGCCTGCAAATAGCGCTTAACCAGCGCTTGCTCGAAGTCCCAACTGTTGTAGTAGCCGCCATCTCTGAGAGTGCAATCAAGCATAACAACAGGCATATCTGGCCTCCGCAATCAGCTCTTAGCCATCGTGGCGGTCGAGCCAATAGACAGTTTGAGAGTCGCAAGCTGCCAAAAACATGCTCTGGCAGCCGCATCGGAAAAGAAGTGCTGCAACCGCGCAACCATCGCTCCAGCATCAGCGCTATGAGTAGCAAGCGTCACCAGGCATTGACTCAATGCATTTGCATTACCTAGAGCAAACAGCGCTTCAGGATCGCCCACTACTTCAGGCGCGCCACCGCAGTCAGTTGCTAGCACCTGCACCTCAGCCGCCATCGCCTCCAGCAACACCATACCGAAGGGTTCATGATCGGACGTCAGGGCAAACACATCGAATGCCTTGAAATAGCGCCGCCCATTCGGCACTTGACCGAGGAAACGCACAGACTCGCTGACGCCCAGATCCAACGCCAGAGCCCTGAGCGCAGACTCCAGTCGTCCAGTACCCATGATTGCCAGCAAGCTGCCGTCTGGCAGTTGCGGCAGTGCCTGGGCGAAGCCACGAATCAAAGTGACCTGATCCTTGTCCGGATGCAGGCGGCCAACATTACCAACCACCCAGGCCTCCTGCGGCAGCCCCAGGTGCTCACGGGCAGCCTCGCGGGATACCTGCTCGGCCTGCACGGCCTCGACATCGATACGGTTGTACAGCGTCTCGATACGCTCGGCCGGCCAACCAGGCAGACAGGCGCGCATGTCGTCACGCACGGCATTGGAGACGCCGAGCAGCGCCAGGCGCTTGCGAAAGAAGTTGGCGAACAGTTGGCGGGAACGGCGCTTGTAGTCGCCAAAGGCATGGTGCACGCCAATCACCGGCAGATCGCTGCCCAGCAGCGCTACGTAGATCGGCTTGAAGCGGTGCGCGATGCACAGGGCGAAGTCGCGCGAGGCGGCAATCCGGCGGAAATCGCGGATGGCACCCAGTTTCAGGCCGCGCACCTGGGCGCTGGAATAGTCGAGGAAGATTACCTCGTCGGAAGCAGAGCCGCGCTCGACCTCCTCCGACGGCTTGCCGGTCAGGTAGACCGTACAGACCTTGTAGGGCGTACCTTTGAACAGCACGGCATATTGCCGTGCGCAATCCAAGAAAGGGCCGTCATAGCCATGGCAGAACTGCAGAACCCAGCGCTGCGCTTGGCCATCTGCCTGCTCAGACGCTGTCATACCAATCCTTGCCATCCTTGACCACGAGCACATCTTCC